>DATILR010000044.1:0-22904 GCA_035476275.1 Binatus sp. (SeqCode)
AAGCGGTTGAGCCGGGCTTCCGCAGCGCGCCAGTCGTAGCGCTCCCGCCAGTAGGTGACGAGCTCGTGCAGGTAGGCGAGGTTCGTACCGTAGGTCCAGCCGGAGCCCGGGATCTCGTCCGGCAGGCGCGTCCGCGCGAGACGCTCGCGCAGGTCGGTGAGGACGGTGTCGGGAACGTCGATGCGGAAGGGGGCGATCTGCATGCCGCGTTCTATGCCCACTCCGACGGACTCGACAACCCGTGCCGCGCGGCTAGGATGTGCCGCCGTGCCCCGTGCGCCGGAGGCGATCGAGGTGATCGAGTACACCGACCCCGGCTGCTCGTGGGCCTGGGGATCCGAGCCCAAGCTCCGGCTTCTCCGCTGGCGCTACGGCGAGCGACTCCGCTGGCGTCGCGTCCTGGGTGGCCTGGTCGGCGACATGGGGAACTACCTCGACGGCTTCGACCCCGCCCGGGCGGCAGCCGGCTTCTCGCGCTACTGGGCTCACGTCGGGGCGACGACGGGCATGCCCTACCCTGCCGACCTCGCGTGGATGTACCGCTCGACCGAGCCCGCCTGCCTCGCCGCCAAGGCGGCCGAGCTCCAGGGGGTCGACGTCGCGGAGCGCGTGCTCCGCCGTCTACGCGAGGCGACGTTCGTCTTCGGCACGCCCCCCGACACGCAGGACCGCATCCGCGCGGCAGTGCGCCGTGTGCCCGGCCTCGATCTCGAGCGTCTCGTCGCCGACTCGTCCTCGGCGCACGTCCGCGCCGCCTTTCATGCCGACTGGGAGGAGGCGCGTGCCCCGAACGGGTTCGTCCTGAACCTGGAGGACGAAGGGGAAGGCTCCGGCCGGGCCAAGGAGAGCGAGGGCCACACGCGGTACGTCTTCCCGACGGTGATCTTCCGGGGGCCGGCGGGTGAGCGGACCGTGGCCGGCTGGAAGGTGTACGAGCGCTACGAGGAAGCACTCGCCGCGGTTGGCACCAGCGCGCCCCGCGATCCACGCCCCGCACCCACACCCGCGGAGGCCTTCGCGGCTTGGCCCGCGCTTGCCCCAGCGGAGCTCGAGGTCCTCTGCGGGGCCGGCGCCGCGCCCCCTCCCGACGTCGTCGCATACGAGCGCGGCGGCGGCCTCTACTGGCTCGCTCCCGACGAGGCCGCGGCGCACGGCCTCGCACCTCGCTGACGCGGACGATGCGCGTCTGCTGCGTCGGAGCCGGAGCCATCGGGGGGACGATCGCCGCGCGCCTCACGCGCGCCGGCGTGACGGTCGAGGTCATCGATGCCGACCCGGAGCACGTGCGACGCTTGCAGAATCCCGGACTCCGCCTGCGAAGCGTCGACGGCGACGACGTGATCCCGCTTCCCGCTCACACCCCGGAAGCTGCCGCGGAGCTCGTTCCCGCGTGCGACCTCCTGCTCCTCGCCGTGCGCTCGCAGGCGACCTGCGCCGCACTCGCACCCCTCACCGCGCGGCTCGGCGCGAGGTGTGACGTCGTCTCGCTGCAGAACGGGCTCAACGAGGAGACGATCGCCGAGCTGGTCGGAGAAACACGCACGATCGGCTGCGTGGTCGGCTTCGGAGCCACCTGGAATGCGCCGGGAGACGTCGAGGTCACGTCGAGCGGCGAGCTGGTGATCGGGCGGCTCGACGGGACGCTCGACGACCGGCTGCGCGCCGCGGCCGAGCTCCTGGCCAGGGCCTTTCCCACACGGACGACCGAGAACATCCGCGGTGCTCTCTGGGGAAAGATGCTCGTCAACTCGGTCACCGTGCTGGGCGCACTCGGGGGCCTCCTCTTCGGCGAGGTCATCGACTGGAATCCCGGCGTCCTGACCCAGGTGGTTGCGGAGGGGGTCGACGTCGCCGTGGCCGAGCGGGTCGAGCTCGAGCCCGTGTTCGGGCTCGTTCCTGCCGACCTCATCGCGGATCGAGGCGTGGGGTGGCGCGAGACCATGAGCCGCGCCCTGGTTGCCGTCGGACCGTACTTCGCGCGCATCAAGTCGGTCACCTGGCGGGACTTCGAGCTCGGCAGAGCGAGCGAGATCGACGCCGTCACGGGAGAGATCGTCCGTCGCGGCCGGCTCCGCGGCGTGGCCACGCCGCTCAACGCCGCGGCGTTCGGGATGCTGAAGGAGATCGAGTCGAAGGCGCGGCCGATCGGTCGGAAGAACCTCGACGTCCTCGCCGCGCTCGCCCGCGGCGCATGATCCGCGAAGCGACCGAGGCGGACCGCCCTGCCCTCGCCGCGCTGCTCGCCGGGTCGCCGCAGGCCGGTCGCATGGTCCTCACGCAGGACCGGACACCGGACGTCTTCGCCCGGCGTCGTCCGTACGACGCGAAGGTCACGCTCGTGCACGCCGACGCGGGCGACGTCGTGGCCACTGCAACCTGTGCAACGAAGAGCGTCCTCGTGTCGCGGACGGCGCTGACCGCGGGATACGTCTTCGATCTCGCCGTCGTCCCGCATGCGCGGCGGCGTGGCCTCGCGGGGACGCTCCTCGCCCGCCTCGAGGACTGGGCGCGCGCCCGCGGCGTCGCACTCCTCTATGCGCACATCATGGACGGCAACACGCCGTCGCTCGGCACCTTCCGCACCGCCGGCTACCGTCCCGCACGGACGCTCGTCAGCCGGACCTATCCGCTCGTCCGGCCCGTCGGAGCACCACCCCCCGGCGCGCGCCCGCTCGACGACTGGGACGCCGCCGCCCGACTGCTCGAGACGTCGCTCGTCGACTACGATCTCGTCCGCTCACTCGACGGCAGCGCACTCCGCGCGCTCTGGAGCTCGTTGCAGGGCTGGCGCCCCGACGACGTCTGGTCGACGGGACGAGCGCTTCTCGGCCTCTGGGACTACTCGCCCGTCGCCCGCGCCGTGCCGGTAAGCATCAGCCGCCCGCTGCGCGTCCTCTCCGCGCTGGCCACGTCGGCGAGCGGCGTCCTCCCCGTTCCCCGCCTCCCGAGGCTGGGAGAACCGATCCGCTACGGCCTCCTGCTCGGCGGGGCGGGCGACCCGAACGATCTCGAGACCCTCTTCGCCGCGACGCTCACGCGCGCCCGCGAGCGGCGACTCGACATCATCCTCTTGCTACACGACGCGGCGCTTCGCCCGGCGTGGACGAAGCGGGCCTTCAGTATCGCCGGCGCGTACCACCTGGTGGCGAAGTCAGTGGTTGCGGGCGCCGCCGATCGCCTCGGCGCCCGACCGGTCTGGGTCGACCCGGTGGATCTCTAGTTCAGCGGCCTTGCTTGAGAGACCCCGGGCCGCCCGGCATCGTGTCTCGATGAAGGGGGGCGGCGCAGCCGCTGTGCGGAGGTGATGATGGCGAGGCGGGAACAGCAAGGACGGACGGGAAGCGCGAAGGCTCAGCGCCCCCGTACGGGGAAGGATGAGAGGCCGGGTCGTCGCAAGGCGCGACCGAGCACGACTCGAGCGAAGCGGGTCGCGACGTCCGGAGGCGGCGAAGCCGAGCTTACAGGAGTTACCCGCGAGCCGGCGAGCCAGAGAGAGCCTCGCGAGCAGACACGAGCACCCGCGCCGGCTGCGAGCACGCCCGTAACGTCCGGGTGGTGCTGCACTCCCACCGGTGTGCGCCTGTCGATCGACCCACTCACCGTCGATGCGGAACAGCCCCAGCTGCAGAAGGGCGGCCTGAGGGCGAGCGTTTCCATTCATCGGGGCGACGAGCTGCTCTACGGCGAGCGATTGAACGTCGACTGGCCGGGCGGGCGGGACAAGTTCCTCCGCAAGGCGGCGCGAGCCCTCGCGACAGCTGGCGTCATGAACTGCCCCATCACCGAGGCTCTGGTACAGCAAATGCGTGAAGCCCTCCGAACGCGGTCGGACGCTGCACCACCTGATCCGGCAGCGGAGGCGAGCACCACAGACCCACGTTTGACGCATCGAGCGCCTGCCGAATCAGCACGCCGGCGAAGCCGCGCGTGATCCCTGCAGCCGCTGCCCGGTGGACGCGCGGACCCGCCCGCCGCGGTCCGCGCGCGGCTACGTCGCCGGAGGCGGCGTCACCGTCCCGAGTCGGATCGCCGACGGATGATCGGGGCCGAGATAGAGCGTATCGATCCCCACCGAGCCGCCTCCAGTCGAGAGCGTCGAGATCTCGTGCGGGAAATCCCCGGTCGCGATCGTGAGGCGGAGCGCGTGGCCGGTTCGGATCACGGCGGTGGTCGGGAAGATCTCGATCTGGAGCTCGACCGGTGTCCCCGGCGTGAGCGGCGACTGCGAGTCGCGGGTGTACGGGTGCCACGGCTCGAGGAGCTGTCCGCCGGCGTAGACGGAGCAGTCGGTGACGATCGTCCGGCACGGCGTGGCGGTCAAGCTCCGGAGCGAGGCGACGAGCGTCCCGGCGGTGATCTGGCTCGAGGCGCCCGTCTCGTCGACGTCCGAGATGGTCGCGACCACCTGGGCATCGGTGTTGGTCGAGCTGAGCCAGACGGTCGCGTCGATCGGGCCCGAGATCGCGTAGGGCGCAGTGAACGGTGGCGTCGTGAAGGTGGCCGAGAGGAGCTCGCTCGGTCGGTTGTCGTTCTCGCAGGTCGCCACGCCGGCGACGAGGCCCGCGGTCCACTGGGTGGTCGACCGCGAGCAGATGCCGTTCACGGGGGTCCAGGGGAGCGACACCGTCGTCTCGCTGTCGTCGGCCGCCGGGGCGAGCGAGCCGGCGAAAAGCGAGTTGCCGCTGCCGCTCGCCGCCGAGAGATACCAGGTCTGCGGCTGCGACCGGGAGGCCGGATACCGCTTGTCCGCGACCCACTGACCGGCGCCCAGATAGTACGTCTCCACGGCCGGGAACTTGTCGATGCCGTTGCGGATGCCCTTGAGCCAGCGATCGAACCAGGCGAGCTGGAGCGTGTTGAGGCTCGGGATCAGCGTGCCGTTGGTGTCGACGACGGGACTCGAGCCGTCGTCGTTGGTGAGCCCGGCGCCCGCGGTGGTGTGATACCAGGGGCCGATCATCAGCTTTTTCTTCGCGCCGGGCAGCCGGAGCGCGCGGAAGAGTAGCGGCTCGCCCCGCTGGAAGAGGTCGTAGGTGCCGCCGACGATGAAGGTGGGGACCCGCACCCGGGAGATGTTCCGGATCGGCGAACGGAGCTGGTAGAACGGGCCGTCGTAGGCCTGGTCGGGAAGCGTCTGCAGCGCGGATGGGAGCATGTGCTCGTACCCGCCGAGCGCCGCGTCGAGGAGCGCGGGCCCGGCGAACTCGCCCACGTCGAGCGCATGCTGCGACTCGGCGTTGAGCGCGATCGCCGGCTGGCTCGTCGCATCCTGCGCCGGGATGAGCGCGAGGCCGTTCACCAGGCCGAGCCAGAGCGGGATGAAGCCGGCGTCCTCCGTTCCGCCTGCCCACGTGACGTCGCGGTAGGAGTCGGCCATCGGCACGATGGGGAAGATCGCCTTCACCGCCTCCGTCCCCGGTTGCTCGACGGTGAGGAACTGGTTGATTGCCGAGTAGCTCACTCCCGAGAGGCCGACGACGCCGTTCGAGAACGGCTGCGAGGCCGCGAACTGGACGAGTGCCACGCCGTCCTGCTGCTCGAGCGCGCCGAACGAGTCCCACATGCCCTCGCTCGACCCCGTCCCGCGGACGTCCACCACGATCATCGCGTACCCGTTCGACGGGAAGATCGTGTTGCCCTCCGACACGCCGGCGCCGGACTTCCGGTACGGCGTCTGCACGAGGATGGTCGGACACGGGCACCCGGTCGTCGGAACGTACTCGTCCGCATCGAGCAGGATACCGTCGGCCATCGGGATGCGGACGTCGGAGATCAGGTCGTAGGTCGTCGGCTGGGCCGGGGCCGTTCCCGGCAACACGAGCGCGAGCACGGCCACTAGCAGGAGCTTCGTCATCGATCGCCTCCCTCGGGAATGCGCGGGGACTCTAGGGGGCACGTCGAGCGTGGGAGAATCCCATCATCTCGCCATTTGGCCGGGGACGTCTGGCCGAGTTGCGGCGCTTTTTCGGGGTACGCCGGGCGCCGAGCGTACGTGAGGCGAGCGCGGGACCGAGGCCCTAGAGAAGCTTCAGCTGGTCCCCCGCCCGCGCCGGCCGGCGGAACGCCGCCGCGCTGAGCGGTGGCAGACGCTTGTCGAGTCCGTGCTTCCGGGCCGCGACCGCGAAGAGACCGGCGATCTGCGCCGCGTACTCGCCCTGTCCGCGCTGGCGCTGGAAGAACCTCGGATCGCTGAGCTTTCCCTGGCGGACCTCGCGGATGCGACCGAGGACTCGCTCGCGCCGATCGGGATAATGCTCCGCGAGCCAGGCCTGGAAGAGCGCGTCGACCGGCTTCGGGAGCCGGAGCAGCACCCAGCTGCCGCTCCGCGCGCCCGCGTCGGCCGCGGCGGCGAGGATGCGCGGGATCTCGGCGTCGTTGAGCCCGGGGATGACCGGGCCGATCATCACGCCGACCGGCACGCCCGCGTCCGCGAGCGTGCGCATCGCGGCGAGCTTGCGCTCGGGACGGGCGGCGCGCGGCTCCATGCGACGGGCGAGCTCCGGGTCGAGCGTCGTGATCGAGAGCATCACGTGTGCCGCACCATGCCGCGCGAGCTCCGCGAAGAGATCGGCATCGCGCGCCACCAGCGCCGACTTGGTGATCGCCGCCACGGGATTGCGGAACTCGACGAACACCTCGAGACACCGACGCGTGATCCCGAGCCGGCGCTCGATCGGCTGGTAGCAGTCGGTATTCCCGGAGAGCGCGACGACCTGCGGCTCCCAGCGGGGCGCGCTCAGCGCGTCACGCAGGAGCTCGGGGGCATTGTCCTTCACCATGATGCGCCGCTCGAAGTCGAGTCCGGCGCTGAAGCCGAGGTATTCGTGCGACGGGCGGGCGTAGCAGTACACACATCCATGCTCACAACCTCGGTACGGGTTCAGGCTGAAGCGAAATCCGATGTCCGGGCTGTCGTTCTCCGCGAGGATCGTGCGACTGCTGTCCCGGTAGAGCACCGTCGGCTGCGCCGGCGGTCCGTAGGCGTCATCCCCTTCGTCGGGCTCGAGCTCGACGTGCAGCGGCTCGTAGCGGTTCGGCGGATTGGCCTGCGTCCCGCGCCCGGGAAGATCGGCCCGCGACATCGTCGCGATTCTGGTCCGGCCACCGCCGGCTCGCAAGATGTCGTGAGCGCTACGGCGAGCAGACGAGCTTCAGCGTGTCGACGTCGCGCGGGTGACCGCCGCTGGCGACGGTGATCGTCTTCAGGACGAGCTTTCCCGGCCGCTTTCCTCGCGTGGGGACCGTGACCGCGACGCTGCCCGTGCAGTGCTCCTTCGCCTCGAGCGGCGGGGAGAACGTGACCGTGTTCCCCGCCGCGGTCGATGCACCGAGCGCGCCGACCGCGGCGATCAGCGGCGCGATCCCGGCCGACGGCGCGCGCAGGGTCCAGCTCTCGACCGCGTCGCGACGGCACGCGCGGGATCCCACGGCGAGCCGGGTGTCGGTCCGGTCGACGCAGACGGCCACCGTGAAGGTGCAGGTGCCCGCGACGACATCGGCATCGCAGCCGGAGTCGCCGTCGTGACAGAGCTGCCGGGGCGGCGCCTTCCCGTCCTCGCCCGGGCGGCCGCCGGCGTTCTCGATGCGCCACTCGGCGAAGCACTCGGGACCGCGGGGACCGCCGCCCGGCACGAAGAAGGTCGGATCGCACCCCAGCGTCGAGACACGGCATTGATCCGTGCACGCGAGCGAGCCGCCGGTGAAACCGAGCGCCTCGCACGTGCGGCCGCCGAGCGCCGTCCCGTCGCATTGCTCGTTACCGTTGATCGCACCGTTGCCACAGAAGGAGCAGGCGGCCGTGTCGTAGTGGCACTCCGTGCAGGCGAGCGTCCCGCTCGCGAAGCCGAGCGACGCGCAGCTCGCGCCGCCGAGCGCGGTGCCGTCGCATTCCTCCCCCTGCGAGATGGCCCCGTCGCCGCAGAGCGTGGGGAGGATCGCGCCCATCCCGGCGTTGTTCTCCGGGGTGGGCTGCAGCGCGCCCGTCCAGTCGGCCACCGACATGCCACTCGTCGCGATCCGCTGGAGGGAGCGGTTCTCCGGTGTGATCGGCGTGGGCGGGCCGAAGCGCCCCGTCGCTCCCGTGAACTTGCCGTACGCGACGCAGTCGATGATGCCGGTCGGCTGGAACCCGTCCTGCGGAGGATTCACGCGGTAGCATACCCGGCCTGCCCCTTGCGCGAGCAGACCAGGGGGCAGGACGAAGTCCGGCGTCACGCCCGCGAGCGCCGCCAGCGCCGGGGTTGCGATCAGGACGTGCGCCCCGGCCGCGCCCTGTGCCAGGTCGTGCGTGAAGGTGAAGACGCGCTGCCCTGCGGGCGAGCCGGCCGCATCATCGAACACGAGATCCGCGGCACCACGGACCCCGCCCCCATTGGAGAGCTCCGTCTGTGCGGGCGCCAGGAGGCGGAGCTCGACGAACTGGAGCGAGGCATCCCCCTGGAAGCTCGCCAGGACTTCGCCGAGCGCGATCAGGTGCTGGTTGGCGGCCGCGGGGCGGGCGAGCAGGAGGAGCCCGCCGAGGCAGCAGAGCCGGACGCGACGGCTCACCGTCAGGCCGGAGCCTTCAGTATCTTCAGGGGGTAGGTGCCGGTGAAGTTCTGCTCGATCCAGTCCGGTGTCTCGCTCGGCTCGACGTACCAGTCGGTCGGACACATGGTGAGAATCTCGACGAAGGAGAACCCCTTCCCCTCGAGCTGGGCGCGGAAGGCCTCGGTGAGGATGCGCCGCGTCCACGCGATCGCGGACGGGGTGTGCATCGCCCCGCGCGCCACGTAGACCGCGCCGTCCACCTGGGCGAGCAGATCCGCGATCTTGATCGGATAGCCGTGCTTCTCCGCCACCCGGCCGGTGTCCATGGTCGTCTTGGTGCGCTGGCCGAGCACGCTGGTCGTCGTCATGTGCCCGCCCGTCTCGCCGAAGACGCCGTTGTTGAGGAGGACGGCCGTGAACTTCTCCGCCCGCGCGGCCGAGTGCACGATCTCCTGCAGCCCCTCGGACACCATGTCGCCGTCGCCCTGGAGCGTGAACACGAAGCGGTCGGGGAGCACGCGCTTGGCCCCCGTCGCCACCGATGGCGCGCGTCCGTGGAGCGCCTGCAGCACGTCGACGTCGATGATCCCGGGGAAGGCCGTGTAGCACCCGATCCCGCAGACGCAGATCGTCCGGTCGCGCATCCCGAGCTCGGTGATGATCTCGAGGATGGTGCGCATGGCGAGCGGCTCGCCGCATCCCGGGCAGAGGTGGTGCTGGGTGGAGAGGAGCAGCTCGGGCTTGGCGGAGACCTTCTTGAGCGGGGTGCTCACGTCAGGCGGCCGCCTTGCCTTGATAGGCCTCGGTGATCCTGGCGACGATGTGCGCCGGCTCGAGCGCGGGCCCCACGCCGAAGCCCGAATGATCGTGGCTGATGCCGCCGATGGGCACGACGGGGACTCCCCCGAGGATCGCCAGGCGCACGTCGTCGATCATCTGTCCCGCGTTCTGCTCGAAGACCGCGACCAAGCGCGCCCGTCCTGTTGCTTCCCGCACCGTCTCGTCGGGGAACGGCCAGAGCGAGATCGGCCGCACCCAGCCGACCTTCATGCCGCGCTCGCGGCACACGCGGATCGCATACTTGACGAAACGCGCCGGCGAGCCGAAGGCGACGACCACCAGCTCGGCGTCGTCGAGTAGCCCGCTCTCGACCCGTCGCTCCGCGCGCGCGATCTCGGGGTACTTGGCGGCGATGGCCGCGTAGTGGTCGCCGGGGTTCAGGTTGAGCTTCTGGGGAGCGCCGAGCGGCGTCACGTTGTGCGAGGCGCGGTTGCGCGCGCCGGTGGCGGCCCACGTCTTGGGCGGGAGATCGCGCTCGTCGAGCGGCTTGAACTCCACCGCCTCGGAGGTGTGGCCGAGGATGAAGTCGCCCAGCACGTCGACCGGGTTCCGCCACTTGTCGGCGAGATGGAAGGCGAGCATCACCAGGTCGACCGCCTCCTGCACGGTCGAGGGCGCGAGGACGATGTGGCGGTAGTCGCCGTGGCCGCCGCCCCGCGTCGCCTGGTAGTAGTCGCCCTGGCCGCGCATCATGTTCACCACCACGCAGGGTAGCTGCGCGTTGGCGAGCTCGGCCAGGCTCTCCTGCATGAGGCTGATGCCCTGCCCCGTCGAGGCGATCATGGCGCGCACGCCGCAGCCGGCCGCGCCCCACACCATGTTGATCGCCTCGATCTCGCTCTCGGCGTTCATGCACACGCCACCCACCTGCGGCAGGCGGTGCGACATGTACTCGAGGATCTCGGTCGACGGCGTGATCGGGTAGCCGGCATAGAAGCGGCACCCGGCCTGGATGGCAGCCTCGGCGATCGCGTGGCTGCCTTCCATGAGCACGCGCGTCGGCATCACTCAGTTGGCGAGGGGCGCTGCGTCCTCGGCACCGCGGTAGACCTCGAAGCAGTAGTCGGGACAGATCTTGAAGCACAGCTCGCAGCCGGTGCACCCGTCGAGGAGGATCGGGTAGCGGTAGCCCATCCGGTTCACGTCCTCGCTCATCACCAGCACGTGCGGCGGACAGACGTCGACGCACAGGACGCAGCCCTTGCAGGTCTCGACGTCGATCGTGACGGTCGCGGGCTGACGGGCCACCGCCTGGACGGGTAACACGCGGGATCCGAAGGGTCAACGACGAACCTACACCCGATCATCATCTCACTCGAAGGTGAGCCGGGGACAGACGGGCGGCTCGGGGCCGTCCGGACACTGGATCACCTGCGTGCCGATCGGACTCCGGGTGAGGGTCCACTGCCCGTCCGAGAGGAGCACCCAGCACAGTTGCTCGCTCACCTGGGCACACTCGAACCGCCCCGGCGCGTAGGCGAGTCGCTTCCGGCAGAAGGGCACGGGCCCATAGCGGAGCGTGTCGAAGAACTTCACCTCGGGCCAGCAGTAGGATGGATTCACGGGCACAGGCACCACGACCGTCGGCTCGGCGTGGGCGCTCCCCAGGGCGACCACGAGGGCGCCGACCGCGAGGCGCCAGGACGCCGCCCGCTGGTTCCGCGCCTCAGGCCGGGACGGAAGCGCCCATGTCGCGCTGCGCGACGTACTCGGCTCCCTTTCGGATGCAGTGCCGGTTCGTGTCGATCAGCTTCCGGCGATGCGGCGGCAGCACGTCGCCGAGCGCTTCCTGCAACGACTCGACCGCGACCAGACCGGTCGCACCGGCGAACGCGCCGAGCGCGATCATGCTCGCCGCCATCACCTGTCCCATCTCCTTCGCCAGCTCGGTCGCGGGAACGGCGATCCGGCGCACGCCGTCCCAGGCCGGCGGGCTGACGACGAGGCTCGAGTTGAGCACCAATACGCCGCCCGGCCGGACCTTCCTGGCCAGCGCCGGCAGGCCCTCGGGATGCATCGCGAGCACGCCCCACACGTCCGGCACGATGGGCGGTGCGACGATCTCCTGGTCGGCGATCACCACCGTCGATTCGCTCGAGCCGCCGCGGATCATCCCCATGAAGATGCCGAACATCATGACCTGGCGGCCCTCGCGGATGCCGGCCTGCGCGAGGAGCTTGGCGATCAGCTGGATGCCCTGCCCGCCGATGCCGGTCATGACCACCGCACGCTCCACGATCGTGGGCGGTATCACGCGCGGAGAGTGGGGGTCAACGTTGTTTCGTGCTTGTTATCGTCACGAACGTGTAGCATCGCGGCCACAGCTGGGTGCGAAGCTGCAGCTGCATACTTTTCGCGTGTCCGGTGCAAGCAAAACACTGCACGTCGCCTGGTGCGTTCTACACCCATACCAAGCGAGGAGCCCGGTCCCGCCGACGCGTCGCCGCGCGGATCGGTGGCACCTCGGTTGCTACCAAGCTGGTGAAGGGAGGAGAGACACCATGAACCCGTTGCTCGCAGCGTTGCCGCCCGTCCTCTTCGGAGCACTCCAGCTGACGATCCTCATGGTCGCGATCCGCGTCACGCGCGCCGAGCGCGAGCGCCAACCGCCGACGCCGTTCCGCATCGACTCCCCGGCGCCATCGGACGACTTCCCGAAGGCGGCCTGAGCCGCGCGATTCGCGGTGGGCGGGAGCGGGGGCGCCGGCGCGGCTCCGGTCCTCGCTCCACGCGCGCCCCGTATAAGGGGCGTCATCCCGCTGACCGCGGGCGCGCGCGGGAGCTGCGGGTCGCCGCGCCGGCGCCCCCGCTCCCGCCCACCGGGCACCGCGCCGTTACGGGAGGGCGACTATGCAGATGCCGCACGCCTGCGGCGCGCCGCCGATGTTGTGGCTCAACCCGACCGTCGGATTCTTCACTTGGCGGCGGTCCGCCTTGCCCTGGAGCTGTTTGTAGTTCTCGTAGATCATGCGGACGCCGGTCGCGCCGGTGGGGTGGCCGAAGGTCTTGAGGCCGCCGTCGGTGTTGACGGGGAGCTCACCGTCGAGGGCGAAGGTACCGCTCTTGATGTGCTCCTTGGCGGCGCCCTTCTCGCAGAAGCCGAGGTCCTCGTAGGCGAGGAGCTCGGTCAGCGTGAAGCAGTCGTGGACCTGCGCGACGTCGATCTCCTTCCGCGGGTCGGTGATGCCGGCCTGCGCGTAGGCCTGGCGGGCCGCGTAGACCGTCGGCTTCCAGCGGAGGAAGTCGAAGTCGGGATCCTCCTTGGGGTCGGGGGCGAGCGCGATCGCGATCGCGCGCACGAGCACGAAGTCGTCGCGGAAGCTTTTGGCGAGCTCGCGGCGGGTGATGACCGCCGCGGCGGCACCGTCCGACTGCGCGGCGCAGTCGTACAGGCCGAAGGGCCACGAGATGATGCGGGCGCCGAGCACCTCCTCGACCGTCACCTCCCGCTTCAGCATCGACTTGGGGGCGAGGGTCCCGTTGTGGTGGTTCTTGACGGCAATGCGCGCGAGGTCCTCGCGCCCCGCGTCGTAGGTGGCGAAGTAGCGCGCCGCGCAGTGGGAGAACCAGCCGGCCGGTGTGGCGGGGAGGCCCCGCACGCCGGTCACCGCGACGCTCGGCCCCGATACCCCCCGGTCCTTCGGCTTGTCGAAGCCGACGACCAGCACCGTGTCGTACATGCCGCACGCGACCGCGAACACGCCGTAGCGGAACGCGTCCGTGCCGGTGGCGCAGTAATTGACGACCATGCTCACCGGGCGGTCGTAGAGCTTGAGGGCGTCGGCCACCTCGGCCGTCCCCTTCGATGGATACTGCGCGCCGCAGAAGACCGCCTCGATCTGCCGCTGCGGGCTCTCGATGCCGGCGTCCTCGTACGCCTCGTAGGCCGCCTCGACGATCATGTCCTGGGGATCCTTGTCCCAGTTCTCGCCGAACTTGCAGCATCCCATGCCGACGATGGCGACCTTGTCGCGGATCGCTTGGGCGTTCATGGTCGCGAAGCTACGATCCGCCACGCGCCACTGCAACCCCACCCAAAGGCCACGGGGCTCAGGCGATTATCTGCCGGGGCGGCCGCAGCTCGCGCCTGGGGGGATCGAGCAGACCGTCCCGATCGACAGCGCGTGGCCGGCCCCCGACGGCCCCTGAGCCGTCCCGCGTCCCATCAACGCGGCGCTGGACAGCGACCGCGATGGACGCGCCGATACAACCCTTCCACAGTAGCGTGGGCCAGCGCCGGAAAGCGCGGCATCCCGCCCCACCCCCGCTCGACCGCTTCGATGTAGTCGTCGTGGGCGGTGCAGCGGATGTCCGGGCCCTCGCTCCACAGCGCGTTGCGGCCACCGGCGGCGTTCCGACCGTGACACGTCCCGCAGTTGGCCGCGTAGACGACGTCTAGCGGCTGACCGCGCTGCGCGCAGCGGCCGTCGAGGAAGCGCTGGATCGCAGCGACTTCGGTGTCGTCGAGACCCGGCATTTCCGGCATGGCGTCGCCCCGGCCGCGTTTCAGCGCGTCGCCGAGTCGCGTGGCACAGGTGGCGGGAGGCGCGGCGCGCGTCCCGTCGCCCATTTCGCCGTGACAGCGGGCGCAATGGGTCGTGTAGAGCGTGCTGCCGTCCGGGCTCGGACAGCGGGTGCGGAGCCATGCCTGGATCGCGTCGATCTGGGCGTCCGAGAAATCCGGGAACGCTGGCATGGCCGTGGGCCTGACGGGTCGCCCCGTGCGCACGGCCTGACGGATGCTCCGATGGCAACGGATGGCGGGCCCGAGCCGCCCCGCCGCGTCGTCCCCGTGGCAGACAGCGCAACGCTGGGCGAAGAGACCGCCGCCGTCGGCGTCCGTCGCCAGCGCATCGGAGAGGAGGCACCCCCAGAGGAGCCATACCGCCGCACCCAACACCTGCCACCACCCGGCAGACATACGAGGGGCTACCCCGCGGCTTCAGCCACCGCGCGCAGTGTCGGCTCGGCAATGAGTTCGCGGGAGGGTGACCGTGAAGATCGAGCCCGCGCCGAGACGGCTCTCGACGTCGATCTCGCCCTTCAGCTGCTCGACCAGACGCCGGACGATGTAGAGACCGAGCCCGACGCCGCCGTACGACCGCCGATCCGAGCTATCGACCTGCCGGAACATCTCGAAGATGTGGGGCAGGTGCTCGCGCGCGATACCCACGCCCGTGTCGCGCACGCGGAAGACGCACGCCCCCTCGACCAGCTCGCAGGTGACGCCGACCTCCCCGCTGGTCGTGAACTTTAGGGCGTTACCGACCAGGTTCTTCAGGATCGTCTTCAGCTTGCGACGGTCGGTCGCGACGACCCCATCGACCGGCTCCCAGCGGAGATCCACCGCCGGGCGGCGCGGCAGGGCGGCGAACTCGCCGTCGAGCTCCTCCCAGAGCTGGCGCACCGGGACCAGGTCGATCGTCGGCCCGTCCTGGCCGGACTCCATCCGGTTCAAGGTGAGCGTGGCCTCGATCATTTCCAGGAGCTCGCGGGTGGCGCCGCGGATCTTCGCGGAGGCCACGGCCCATTCCTCGGTCGGGCGATCCTCCGCCATCTCGGTGTAGCCCATGATGACGTGCAGCGGCGTCCGCAGCTCGTGCGACATCGTGGACAGGAACTCCGACTTCACGCGGTTGGCGGTCTGCAGCTCGTCGACCAGCTGGGCATTCGCGAGCGCGATGGCCGCCTGGTGCGCCAGCCCTTCGGCCAGGCGGATGCGGTGCTCCTCGAAGGGCGTGGCCGCCCGCTCGCAGAAGTTGAGGAAGCCGAGGTGCCGGCCATCGCGCTGGATGGCGACATAGAGCGTCCGGCCGAGACCGAAGCGCGCCGTGATCGGTTCGATGGTGGCGTCGAAGGGGGTGCCGCCGGGAATCTCCAGGGCGCCGCGGCGCACGAGCTCGTCGATGAAGGGACGGGAGAGGACCTCCGGGAACTCGATGCCGAGAACCTCCTCGTAGCGCTCCGGCTCGGCCGCCGAGATGGCCGCGGTGCGAAAGACCTGCCGCGCCTCGTGGAAGAGCGTGATCGAGGCGGCGTCACAGCCCACCAGCCGCCGCCCGATGCGCGCGATCCGCTGCACGACCTCCGACAGCTCGAGCGTGCCGTTCAGCTCGCGGCCCGCCTCGAGCAGGCGCTCGCGCTGGTCGGCGAGCGCCGTCACGCGCTCGCGTTCCACCAGGGTGGCGTTGCGCTGGCGGTCGAGCACCCAGGCTCCCACGACGGAGATGGCGACGCCGAGCGTGAGACTGATCAGGACGTTGGGCACGCGCGCGGGATCGAGCGCGAACGACGCAACGGAGAAGTACCCGATCGCGAGGTAGGCGGACACGATCGCCTGCACGCGGGCGCCCCAGGGGAAGATCAGCGTCGAGGCGAGCATGGTGCAGGCGATCGGCGAGACCAGCACGTCGAGGTCGCGCGGGGACAGCGAGAGCGACCAGAAGAGGCTCGTCCCGATGCCCAGGAGGAGCCCGGCCGCGAGCAGGATGGCGCGCTGCTCGGCGCGGCGCCCGTGGGCGAGAACGAAGACCGCCGCACAGATGCCCGCCTGTACCACGTGTGTGGCGAGACGCTCGGCCAGCCGGTCGGACCAGAAGACGATCGAGTTGACGACGGCCGAGACGGTGATCGGCGCGAAGCTGAGTGCCGCCGCCCAGCGGAGGCGCCGGAGGGTCACCTGGTGCCGCTCGGAGGCGTGGGCCTCCGTGGGCGAGGGAGACATTTTGCTGACGGTCGTCACATTCGAAGCGCCCGCCCGGGCGCACGCAGCGCGAGAATCCGCGGCAGGCTCCATGGCGAGCAAACCACATGCCGCCCCGGGAGCGGCGGATCCTCGTCGCGAGGCAACCTACCCCGGCGCTCACTGCCCAGCCGGATCTCTGACGGCGGTCGTCCGGCTCAGGGGACCGAACGAGCTTCCAAGCTCAAGCTCCGACCCGGGCTCTCCCTCGGCAATGTCGGTGAGCTTTTGGAACGCGCCGAGGGGCCGTGACGTCTTCGTCTTCGACGACATCCACCGGTACGAGTCGGTGCTGGCGTACCTGCTCGACAACCGGTACGTTGGCCCGACGTTGAGCCGGGGACGCGGACCAGTGACACGACG
Source organism: Binatus sp. (SeqCode) (assembly GCA_035476275.1). GTDB lineage: Bacteria > Desulfobacterota > Binatia > DP-6 > DP-6 > DP-23. Next base: position 16,475 of record DATILR010000044.1, read on the forward strand.
AATGGTGGCGGCGGCGGTACTGGTATGCCTCGTCCCGTCCCGCGGGACCGCGCACACGCGACCTCGCGTCGCCCGGGCGTCCGGGCCGTCGGTCTCCAGGCGGGCGCCGCTGCCATCGCCCCGGGGGGACATCCTCGCGCTCGCCCTGAAGGCCTATGACTGCGCGCGCGGCTCGGACCTCGTCACCGGCGGGCTCCTCACCCTGATCGACTACACGCTTCCCTCGACGGCGCGCCGCCTCTGGGTGATCGACGTCGCAACCCGGCGTGTGCTCTTCAACGAGCTCGTCGCCCACGGGGCGGCGAGCGGCGAGAACTACGCGGAGACGTTCTCGAACGAGCCCGGCTCGCGGCGGTCCAGCCTCGGTCTCTTCCGGACGGAGGACACGTACAATGGAGAGCACGGGGAGTCGCTCCGCCTCTCCGGGCTCGAGCCGGGAATCAACGACCGGGCGATGGAGCGCGCGATCGTGATGCACGGGGCGCCGTACGTGAGCCGGACGGTCATCGCGGCGCGAGGCGAGCTCGGGCGGAGCTGGGGGTGCCCGGCGCTCGAGCGCGGTGTGGAGCGGCGCGTCATCGAGCGGATCAAGGGGGGAACGGCGCTGTTTGCCTACTACCCGGACTCGCACTGGCTCCGCACGTCGCGTTTCCTCCGCTGCGACGGGCGTACGGATATCTGAGGCAAGAGACGGACGCGGCAACGGGCCCGCATGTCCCGAATCCGGATGCTTTCGGACGGCTGGCAGTCGGAGAGTAGGGGCGTAGTCCTCATTATTAACGGGCTGGCGCGGTTCGCGAGTTGCGCTCAATCTCGGACCCTGCTCCCGTCCCGCCGCTTCTCCGGAGCCCTCAACTAGCCGAGGACTTGGCCAGTGGCCCCGACCGCGCGCGGAGAGACCGGGGGCCTACTCGCGTCGCGCCTGCGTAACCTTTGTTTCATCTCGTCTTCTCATCCGGGATCGAGTCCGGCGGGATTTTCCAAGTCATGTACGCGTCGTCCGCATTTTCACGAAACGCTGGAAGCGGAATCTTCGTCCCGCTAATGCGACGCGTGTGCTCCTCCCCTCCGTGGTCCTCTCTGCCACGCGTGCCCTGCAGAGGATTCTGCCGAGCGTCCGCCTCGCGCTCGTGGTGGGACTGCTCTGGCTCTGTGCCGACACGAGCCTGGCGACCGCGATGGTCGTCCGCGTGCGATGGAGACCCAGCAGCGATCCGGTGGTGGTGGGGTACAAGGTCTACACGCGTCTGGCGGGACGGGCGTACGGTGATCCGGCGCGCGTGAATCCGCCGCTTCAGGCGGATGGCACCAAGAGCTTCGACGTCGCTGGTCTCACCGCCGGCCTCACGTACTACTTCGCCGTCAGCGCGTACCTGGCCAACGGGACCGAGAGCACGCTCTCGGACGAGCTGTCCGTCGGCCCGACGAATCCCTGTTACATCGACCACTGCTACACCCCCACTGCTTGCCAGTTCGGCCCGAGCCCCGACGGCACGACGTGCAGCGGCAGCGACCCCTGCTCCGTCTGCCGGACGGGAGCCTGTAGCGCTGCTCCGATGCTCCAGCCGGTCTCGAGCGAGCTGCATCTGGTGACGAGCCAGGCCGGTAGTCGCGTCCGCGCGAACGGCACGTCCGACACCCCGGCGTCCGTGGAGCCGCCGACCACCGGCGTGAGCGTGGATCTCAGCAACACCAGCGGGACCTCCCTCTATCGGCTCGACATCCCGGCGAGTGCCTTCAAGGCAAACCCTGCAGGCACCAGCTTCCAGATCCGACGGGCGTTCCGGCAGGGATTCGGCTCGATGCGCGTCAAACTGCGCAATGGAAATCTCAGCACCAGCCTCAGCGAGCTGGGTCCCGAGATTGCGGCATCCGCTGGCTCTGCGGTCACCCTGGTCGTTCGTTTCGGATCGGACGCCTGTTTCGAGGCGAATCTCTCGTGTGAGGGGGCTGGCCAGATGGTCACCTGCCGCTGAGCCGGGCGATGACGCTTGCGGGCATCAGAAGGGCAGGGTCGATGGACCCTGCGCTTTTTTAGCTCAGTGACATCTGGTCACGGAGCCACCGGAACTCCCACGCGGATGAGTGGCAACCGATCGGGCGCCGGGGAGCCACGGCCTGCTCCCCGACGCTCGAATCAACGAGAGCATCGTCTGCCGGGCTAGAACGTGCCCGCCCACTGCGTCTGGTGCCGGACGCCGCCAACGGTGCACTTGATTTTGATCAGGGCCTTGTCGCCGGCCTTGGCCGTGCCGGCCTCCTGCATGCTGATGGTGGTGACGTCGACTGCCGGCAGGCAGTTTTCGGAGGGAGCCAGCACGAAAGCAATACCTTTGGACGTGACGGCACCGACCCTGATCTCCGTCTGGCAGAGCGTGGCAGCCGGGAAGCGGGCCGGGTCCATGTTCGTCAAGCTCGCCCGGACCAAGGTGCCGTCCCAGCGGGCGTCGCCAGCCGCCGGGCATGCCGCCGACACGCTGGGGTCCTCCCCGGCGGTGCGCGAGAGGGGGGTCCGCAGCAGGAATGCCGCCCGCGCGGGGGCGACGAGCGCCCCGATGCCCAGGGCGATCGCCATGACGCTGCCTCCGATGATTCTCCGAGATGTCACTGACATTTGTTTCTCCTTCCTATGTTTTCTGGGCCTCCCCCCGGGTGGCAGGCGTCCACCGGGGCGATGGCTCCCAAGCAAGGACTGTATGCCCCGCCGCAGCGGGCCATATCAGCAGTGACACAGCGTGTCAATCGCGCAAACTTACTAGTGATTTATATATCACATGACATGTACGGAGTCCCTAGCAGATGCCACAGGCAATGCAGTCCCAGCAGGTGCGCTGCCAGCTGCGCCATGCGCCGCCCTCCCCCACAGCTCGGACAGAAAGCCGCGCCGCTTGCGCCGCGCGCTCATGGGACTATGCCCACGATGTCGTCGAGCGTGTCGCCGACGAGCGTCATGGTCGGCGGGCAGCGCGCGCCCGCGACTGGGATGCGGTGCGGGGCTGTCCCGCCCTCGAGCTCGCCTTCCGAGGCGATCCGGGGAGCGTCCGGCTCAGCGGACGGGCGTGCACTTCCAGTAGTAGTTGGGTGTGCCGCCCGCCTCGTGCATCTTCCGGAAGGTGAACTCGACCGGCAGGTCGAGCTTCACCTCCTTCGGATTCACGTCGGTCATCTGGAGATAGAGGCGGGCGCCCTCCACGTCGATCACGCTGGCGACCAGCGGCGGCGTCGGGCTCCCGGCGAAGAAGTCGAACGTGAAGGAGCGAATCGCGCCGATCTTGTCGGAGAGGCGGACCGTGTCGAAGTCGTCCTTGGCGTAGCAGCTGAAGCAGACGCGCTGGAACGGATACTGCGTCGTCCCGCAGCGGCGGCACTTCTGCGCGAGCAGGCTGATCTCCGCATCTCGATCGCGAAAGTGCTTGGTCGCCGAGAGTCCGGCGCCGGCGCGGCGATCGTGCTCGGTGCGGAGGAGCTGGCGGAATCGGAGGTAGACGTCGTAGCTCGGGAGCTCGGCGCGCCGCGCCAGGTGCCAGGCGGCGCCGCGGCGGCCTTCCAGGCGCTCCGCGACCGCCGTCGTCTCGAAGAGGAATGCGTCGGCACCGTCGCCGTATGACACGACGAGCAGGCGATCACCCGCCTTCGTGCCCTCCAGCGCGGCCGCCAGGAGGAGCGGCGTGAAGGCGGCGCCCGCGTTCCCGAGGCGTCCGAAGAAGGGATCCTGCGTCTGGGCGGGCGTGAAGCCGAGCTCGCGCACCATGGCCGCGTGACTCCGGGCATCCGGACCGTAGAGGACGATACGGGTGCAGTCCTTTGCGGTGACACCGCTCTTCGCGAAGAGCCCCTGCACCACCTCGCGCACGTTGTCGCGATAGCCGTGATCGACGACGAAGCGATCCTCCCAGGCATGCACGAAGGGATCGCCCTCGGTCCGCCACACGTCGATGATCTCGTCGGCGATGCTGTGACTCGCGACCGGCGCGAGGGCGACGCCCTCCGCACCCACGAGGAAGGCTGCCGCGCCATCACCCAGGTTGGCTTCCATGGGCGTGCGCGGCGCGGCCATGCGGGTGTCGCCGACCACCACCAGGACGGAGCGCCGCGAGCCCGCGCCGACCGCATCGAGCGCGGCGCGGAGGGCGTTCGTCCCGGCCCTGAGCGAGCCGCCGACGTCCGCCGTCTGCACGTCGCGGCGCAGGTCGAGCGCCTTGGCGACGATCGCCGCCCCCTGCTTCTCCTGGAAGGGGTACGAGGTCGACGCGAAGAAGACGGCGTCGACGGTGCGGCGGTCGATGCCGCGCAGGCAGTCGATGGCCGCCGCCACGCCCATCGTCACGCTGTCCTCGTCCCAGCCCGCAACCGCCTTCTCGGGGCCGCCCGGCTTGCCGCCCGCGATCGCCGCGAGCGGCAGCCGGAGCATCGGGATGTACGCGCCGTAGGAGGTGATGCCGATCATGCAGGCCCTCCGCGGCTCAGCTCGTCATGCGCTGCACGCGCTCGAACGCGGGCCGTGCGGTACAGCGGCCGAGCCACGCTTGGGCCCGGGGGGCGCGGCCGACGTCCAGCCCGCCGAGGAAGGACCAGCTGAGCACCGAGGCGACGTTCAAGTCCGCCACGGTGAACGCGTCACCGAGGAGGTACTGCTTGCCGGCGAGCGAGCCGTCGAGGACGCGGAGCGGAGTCTGGAACCGCTCGGCCGCGTCGGCCGCCTTCTTCGGATCCCGCTCGTTCTCGGGGAGGAAGCCGCGGTGGAGCAGCGCCGTGATGACCGGCTCCTCGAGCTCCGTCATCGCCCAGAGGCTCCACTGGAAGGCCCGGCCCTCGTCCTCGACGCTCTTCGGCCAGAGGCCCTTGCCGTGCTTGCGGGCCAGGTAGAGGTTGATCGCCATCGACTCCCACATGACGAGCTCCCCGTCCTGCAGGACGGGGATGTGGCCGTTCGGGTTGAGGCGCAGGAACTCGGGCGAGCGGCTCTCGGCGACGAAGCTCACCGGCTTGTTCTCGTAGGGCACGCCGAGCTCCTCGAGCATCCAGAGCGCCCGCATGGTGCGCGAGCGCGGTACACCGTAGAGCGTGGTCATGCGATTCTCCTTTCGAGCCGGGGACCCTAGCCCAGGCGGGTATCTATGGGAACGGGTGCGCGCTCACCGTCCCCGGAAGGCGGGCGGCCGCTTCTCCATGAAGGAGCGGATGCCCTCGCGCATGTCGTCGCTCTGCGCGACCAGGGCCTGCGTGAAGGCCTCCTCGGAGAAGCAGGTGGCGAGGTCGGCCTCGAGGGAGCGGTTGAGGAGCCGCTTGGAGAGCCCGAGCGCGAAGGTCGGGCCGCGGGCGAGCCGCTCGGCCCACTCGCGCGCCGTCGCCTCGAGCTCGGCCGCCGGGACGACCTTGTTGACGAGGCCGAGCCGCTCGGCATCGGTCGCCGACAGGTCGTCGCCGAAGAAGACGAGCTCCTTCGCCTTGCGGAGTCCCACGTGCCGCGGCAACAGGAAGGCCCCTCCCGCATCGACCGCGATCCCCCGACGGACGAACACCTCGATGAAGCGGGCATCGTCGGCCGCGAGCACCAGATCGCAGGCGTAGGCGAGGTGCGCGCCGAGCCCTGCCGCCACGCCATTCACCGCCGCCAGCGTCGGCTTCTCGAGCTCCCATAGTGTCCGGATCACGCGCTGGCTCGGCTGCATGGCGTTCCGCGTGTCGCCCGGCCCGGGCGGAGCCGTGCTCCCCGTCGCCGCGCGCGACCCGGAGAGATCCGCCCCCGTGCAGAACCCCTTCCCGGTGCCCGTCAGCACGACCGCACGGATCTCCGGATCTTCCGCGCAGCGCGCGAGCGCGTCCAGGTATCCCTGCCGCATCTCCGCGTTGAGCGCGTTCCGCGCATCCGGGCGGTTGAGGACGATCCACCCGACCCCATTCTCCACTCGAAAAAGCAGCGTATCGGCCATCCGGAGGACTTAACGCGTCCGTCCGCCGCGTGTCGAGGGCGCGCCCCACGGCCCGCGGAGCGGGAGCAGGGGCGCCGGCGCGGCGACCCGCAGCGCCCGCGCGCGCCCGCGGCCGGCGGGATGTCGCCCCATATACGGGGCGCGCGTGGCGCGAGGACCGGAGCCGCGGCGGCGCCCCGCTCCCGCGCACGGCAATAACCCTACGGCAGCGCCGCCCCCTTCGCCGCCACCAGCGTCGCCAGCTCCCCCATCGCCCAGTTGTAGTCGAGGATGTGCGTCCCGAGTCATGGCGGGTCAGATGCGGTGGACGCGCGACTCCCGCTCGCGTGCGGCCGGTGGCGGGGACGGCCTGCTCACCGCGGTCGCCGGTCCACCCTGCCGCTGGAGCCAGGCGAGGCCCCGGTACATGTACTGCAGGCCGGCCGAGGCCGTGACGGCGCCGCTCAGCAGGAAGACCAGCTCCTTCACCGCGGGAGCAACGAGGCCTGGACGCGTGA
>DATILR010000045.1:0-4265 GCA_035476275.1 Binatus sp. (SeqCode)
GCTTCAGATGAACGGCCAGTTCGGTGAACGTCTCGCGGTCGATGATCATGGCTTGCAGCCCCCTGGGCGGAGGCGGGGTAGCGAAAGCGGTGCCATCACCGGCGGTTGCTCCGGGCCGGCCCGCCGCGCGGCGCGCCCGGCGGACCACGGGGCAATTCGGCGCGGCGCGTCTCTCGCTTCCGTCGTCTTCTCGGCGGCTTGCGGACCTCGCGCGACGAGGTCGATCCACGGCGGTGCGGCAGGATCGGCGCAGCCTCCACAGCATGCGCGCGGATCGACCGGGGCGATGAAATCCGCCTCCGACCGTGCAAACGTGCTGCGCGTGCTCGGGTGAGGCAGCGGCGCAAGAACGCGCGGGCTAAACCCGCGATGCGCTTCAAGCCGCCGCGCGCCAGAGCACGACGCGCGCGGGCTCGATCCGGACTACCGGATGGCGCTCGGGATCGTCGAGCGCCATCGCACTGTACTGCGGGTAGCGCACGCGGAGGAGGCGGAGCGCGGCGGCGTGGGCTGCGGGCTCGTGCATGAACGCAGTCGGACCGCGCACGAGCAGGTAGGCGAGCCGCGTCCAGTCGTCGTCGTAGTCGTCCACCACGAGGGCGGCCCGCGGGTTCTCCCGGAGATTCTCCAGGCGGCGGAGCGCGCGCGCAGGCCGCGTCTTGGGCTTCTCGTCTGCTACGAAATAGATCGCCCGCGCGTCGACCGCATAGCAGACCGGAATCACGTGCGGCGCACCGTCGGCCCCCGCGGTGGAGAGATGGCCCACCCGATGAGCCTCAAGAAAGCGCCGCGCCTCCGCGTTCCAGCCCGCCATAGACGACCTCCTGGCCCGAGAACTCCGCCTCGGCCTCGGCCACGATCTCGCCATAGCGCCCCTCGTAGCGGGGCGAGAAGTGGAAGACCTGGAGGCGTCGAACGCGGGCGGCGCGTGCCAGGGCGCCTGCCTGGCGAGCCGTCAGGTGGTAGCGTCGCGTGGCCTGCTCGCGGTCGTCATCGAGGAAGGGGGACTCGCAGAAGAAGAGGTCGGCCCCGGCGGCGAGCCGGACGATGGCGGCGACGTTGGCGGGCGAGAAGAGGGTATCCACCACGTAGGCGATCTTCTGCCCCGGCGTGACGCTGAGCAGCGTGTCCCGTAGCTCGGCCAGCGGACGCCGATCTCCGGGGAGGACCTCGATCGGGGTGTCGTCGGCTGCGCCCGAGCGCACGGCCGTCTTGAGGACGTTCAGCCACTGTCCGGGACGGAGCCCCACCGCGGCCAGCGCGTCCGGCCGGACGTTCAGGTGGGTTCGCTCGCTCACCGCGTACGCCATCGAGACGATGCGGTGGTCGAGCGGGGCCGCCTCGACGGTGAGGACCGAGTCGGCGAAGGCCACGCCGTCGAACGGTCGCGGCCCCCCGACCGGCTCGCGGGCAAAACGCCGCCGGGCGGGGAAGCGGAAGGTCCGCATCTCCCCGGGCGCGATCTCAGTCACCTCGATGGTGAAGGCGTACTCGTCGGTCAGGTTCCACACGTAGCCGGCCAGCTTGCCCGCCACGCAGTCCGCCAGACCCGCGGGTCCGTAGAGTCGGAGGGTCGTGTCACGGGCGAGGAAGAGGCGGAGGAGCTGGTCGAAGCCCATGAAGTGATCCATGTGGGCGTGCGAGACGAACACCGCCTCGATCGGCAAGAGGAGTGCCCCTGGCACGCGGTCGATGCGCCCCAGATCGAGGAGGAGGGCCCGGCCTTGCCAGCGCAGGGTGAGCAGCAGGGCGGGGTCACCCGTCTGCCCGTTCAGCAGGCGGGGCCGGAAGGTCGTCTTCATGAGCGGCGCGATTCTAGGGTGGCCCCGCGACGGGCGCCAGCGGAGTCCTTGGCCGGGCTCACCCCCGCCCGCTATAAGACGCGGCCATGGAGCTCGCGCGGTCCGCGCTTCCGGTCGAGGGGGACAGATCGCTCGCGGAGGTCGGGTGGGTACGGCTCGCGGCCGCCTAGGCCTGCAGCTCCTGGAGAATCACGCTCGCCGCCTCGGTCATCATCTCCTGCATGATCTCGCGCATCGACTTGCCATTGGTCTCGAGCTTCGAGACCAGCGTGGAGAGAACCGCGAAGTAGCGCTCCTTGGTATCGACGCTCATCGCATCGAGGCGGCCATCCATCGCCTTGACGAAGCGACGGTGGGTAGCGACGATCTGCCGGTCGAGGTCCTTGGCCAGCGCACGCTGCGGCATCAGGGCAGTATAGAGACCCGCTCCCGTCCGTTCAACGGAATCGCGCTCATCGCCCTGGGTTTGTGCCTCCTGTCCGGTGCCGTCGGCGCAGTCGAGGTGCCGGGGAGCGGCGGCCGCCTCGCCGTCAGCGGCTATCTCGACGGGCGGGCGGTCGCTGACACGGGAGGCGGTCCACGCGAGCGGCCGCAGGCGCTGCTCGATCTCCGGCTAGACGGCACACCCACGCACACGATCCACACGCACCTGGATCTCCGCACCCGCGTTGGCGGCCCGTTCGAGGGTGGGCACCCGGGCGTCTACAACTTCAACCACACCTTCCAGAACCGTTCGCCCGCGGTCGACGTGAACGAAGCCTATGCCGAGCTGCACCTCCGGCGCGCCGACGCGCGGGTCGGCATCCAGAAGATCGCCTGGGGGAGGCTCGACGGCATCCCGCCCACCGACGTCCTGAACCCCCGCGACTTCCACGATCCGCTGGTCGATGAATTCGAAGAGCGGAAGATCGGCGTCCCCGCGGTGCTCGGGACCTACTACCTTCCCGACGTCCCCTTCCTGCAGCTGAGCGAGATGCGGACCACGCTCGTCTACGTGCCGCTGGCCGTCCCCCCGCGGCTGGCGCTGGCCGAGGAGCGCTGGTTTCCCACCAGCACGGTGCCGCCGGCGCGCTTCGTGATCTCGCGCAGCCTCGCATCCGAGATCCTGGGGATGCCGGTCGCGGGGCCGCTGATCATCCCCGTGACGTTCCGCACCCTGAACCACCGTCCGCCCCACCAGTTCGACGAGGGTGGGGTGGGCTTCCGGCTGGGGGGCAGCCGGGGAGAGAGCGACTGGGACATCTACCACTACACCGGCCCGGAGACGAATCCCGACGCCGACCTCCGTCCCGAGCTCTTCCTTCGCTCGCCAGCTCCCCTCAGCCTCCGCGCGGTGACCTCTCTGCGCCAGGTCAACGACACGATCCACATGACCGGCGCCGACTGGGCGATGCCGATCGGAGGCGTCACCGTCCGCGCCGAGGCAGCATACTTCAATGACCGGCCGTATCTCCGCCTGGCGAGCGACCTGATCTCGCCCGCCGCGCTGCGCGCGCTGCCGTTCCAGAGCATCCTGCGGCAGCTCCAGCGCCATGGACACGCCCCGGTGCCGCTCGGCGATCTCTTCGTGGACCGTGATTCGGTGGAGTGGGGGATAGGGGCGGACTCCGTGTACCACGGGTTTCAACCCTTGCTGCAGTTGAACCAGATCGTCCTGCTCGAGGCCGCGCCGCGCCTGCTCATCCACGATCCCGAAACGCGTCTCTCGACCCTGCTCCGCCGCCGCTTCCTCCGCGACCGACTCGAGCTCGAGGTGCGGACGAACTACGCCATCGAGCGCGGCGCCTGGTTCGCGTTCCCGCGCGCCTCATATCTCGTGACCGACGACCTCCGCGTCCGCCTGGGCTACCTGGCGATCGGCGGTACGCGGAAGTCGCTCATCGGACAGTTCCACGACAACGACGAGGTCGTCCTCCAGGCGCGCTACAGCTTCTGACCCGTCGCGTGCTAGGAACGGCCATGCGCGACATCGTCCCGATCTATCTCCACCTGCCGCCGCGCGAGATCGCCTACGTGAAGTTCCTGTTCGAGTCCTACGAGGGTGTCGCCGTCGTGCGCACGCTCGACCGCCGCGCCGCCACCCTGGTCGTCCTGGTCGCCCCCGACTTCGCCGCCCCCGTCCAGGCAGTCGTCGACGCGCTGGTCGCCGAAGGCGCCTGCGAGGTGACGGGCCCCCCCGCCGACTTCGACGGCAACTGGCTCGGTGACGGCGAAGACTGACCGGGGGGCCTGACCCAGGACCGGCGTCCGCGGGTGCGGGGGCGCCCGAGCGGCGACTCCGCAGCGCAAGCGGCGTTTCGCGCGGTCCCCCGCGCGGAGCGCCGTTTGCGCGAGGACGCGGAGCCGTCCGGGCGCCCCCGTCTCCGCGGTGCGCGCCGCCCTCAGTCCTTCCGATACATGGTCACGACGCACGCTCCGCCCAGGCCGACGTTGTGCTGGAGGCCGATGCGCGCGCCTTCGACC
>DATILR010000046.1:0-19192 GCA_035476275.1 Binatus sp. (SeqCode)
CCGGACTCACGGCGGTCATAGACCTCGAGCTCGCGAACCCGCTCACCACCCCGGTGGTCGATGATGCGCATCTTCATCCGCTGATGCCGATCGTTCCAGTGCTGCGTCGTGTCCTCGAGCGCCTTCCGCCGATCCAAAATCTGCCGCGCCGTCTCCGCCGCAACCGCGGCCCGCGCGCACGCAACAACGAGAACCAAGGCCGCGATCCGCGAGGTCATGCGGACGCTGCATAGCAAGGTGCACCCCGCCAGCACAATGCAAACGATGGTGGCGGCCTCCTCGTGTCCACGCGGGACGCCCGTGCGCGGGAGCGGGGCGCCGCCCCGGCGACCCGCAGCGCCCGCGCGCGCCCGCGGCCAGCGGGATGTCGCCCCATATACGGGGCGCGCGTGGCGCGAGGACCGGAGCCGCGCCGGCGCCCCTGCTCCCGCTCCGCGCGTCCAAGACGCGCCGCCGCGCCGTCAGCTCGCCGCAGCGACCCGGGTGTTCGGCACCGGTTCGGCCGGCACGCGCACCACGATCCGGGTCCCAGCGCCAGGTCGCGAGACGACCGACAGCCGCCCGCCGAAGTGCGCGATGCGCTCGCGGATGCTGAGCAGGCCGAGGCCGGCGGACGGCGGCGGGGAGCGGAAGTAGGCCTGCGCGTCGAACCCCTCGCCGTCGTCCTCGATCTCGAGCACGATGCCGCGCTCCTCCCGCATGAAGCGGACGGTGACCCGGCGCGCGCCCGCGTGCTTCACGACGTTGGTGAGCGCCTCCTGGAACACGCGGAAGAGCAACAGCTCGACCGCCGGGACGAAGCGCAGCCCCGAGTCGGCGCATTCGACGTGCACCTCGAGCCCCGAGGCTTCGCGGTACTTCGCCGCCGTCGACTCCATCGCGGCGAGCGCCCCGAAGTCGTCGAGCACGGGGGGATGGAGGAGATGCGACATCTGCCGCACGCCGTGCATCACGTCGAGCACCTGCGCCCCGATGTCGCGGAGGCTGGCGCGCAACCCGGCCCCCTCACCGCCGAGACGGCGCTCGAGCAGCGCCAGCTCGAGCTTGACGGCCATGAGCGCCTGGCACGTCCCGTCGTGCAGCTCGCGCGACATGCGTCGCATCCCCTCCTCCACCACGTCGAGACGGCGGTTCGAGAGGCGCTGCAGCTCCTCCTGCTGCTGCAGGACGAGGCCGTACAGGCGGGCGCTCGCGATCGCCATGGCGGCGCTGTTGCCGAGGGTCGCCGCCAGGTCGAGGAAATGCGGGCTGAGGGCACGGCCCTGGCTGCCGACGTCGGCGAGGATGATGCCGACCAGCTCCGACTGGAAGCGGAGCGGGAGGCGGAGGACGAGGGGCGGAAGCGTGCACGTTCCGCTCAGTGCGGCGCGCTCCTCGAGGCTCGGCTCGACCAGCGAGGGAAGATCGTGGCTGCCGATGCGGAGGAACGGCTCCCAGCCTTCCGGATCGCCCGCGACCTCGGTGAGTGTCGCCTGCTCGCCGGATCGGCCCGCGAGGAGCCCGTGCAGGCCGCCGTCCGGCGCCTCGCGCCAGAAGAGCCAGAGACGCTCGAAGCCGAGCCCGCTCAGCACGGTCTGGCACACCAGACGGAGCACCTGTTGCAGCTCGAGCGTCGAGGTCACGGTGCGGCTCACCTCGTAGAGGGTCGCCATCTGCTGATCCCGACTGCGCTCGAGGAGCACGTGCTGATGGAAGATGGCGCGGCGATGCAGCTCGAGGAAGAAGGCGCCCAGGACCGAGGTCACGCCGCCACCTGCGACCGCGAGGATGCCGTAGGGCACCGGGAGATCGCCGCGCACGCCCACCGCGAGCGCGGCGAGATAGCTTCCCGCCGTCCCGACCGCGAGCGGAATCTGCGCGCGCGGACCCCACGGACAGAGGAGGGCCACACCGGTCAGGGAGATGATCAGCGCGAACACCAGGGCGTCACCGCTCGCACCCGTCGCGATGACGTAGAAGGTGATGGTGAGCGTGATGCCGAGCGTCGCCGCGACCGTGATCGGGATGACGAGGCGACGGAGGCTTTCACGGCGTGCCGTCATGATACCCGCGACGACGAACACCACCTCGGCGGCGAAGGCCGTGAGCAGCGCCGGAAAGCGCGCCGGATAGTACGCCAGCTCGAGCAGCCCGGCAGCCGCCGCGACCACGAGGGCAAACCCCAGCCCCAGTGGGGTGCGGCGCGCTATGACGCGCTGTGTCTCGTGAACGAAGGCGTTCAGATCTCGCGCCTCGGGGCGGGCCATGGGCTGGGCGCTAGATACTCCGCCCGGGAAGCTTCCATCAAGGACGAAATTCAACGAGAGAGACCCTTCAGACCTTCAGGGCGAACGCCTTGAGAGCGTTCTCGCGCAGGAAGCGCCGCGCCACCTCCGGCGGCAGCTCGAGCGCCTCGACTTCCTTCAGCACCCGTCCCCAGGGGAGCAGCGGGTAGTCGGTGGCGAAGCAGACCTTGTCCCGCCCGAAGGTCTTCATGAAGTGCACGAACGCCGGGGGATAGTGCTTCGGCACGTGGGCGGAGGTGTCGATCCAGACGTTCCGGTGCTTCCAGGCGACGGCGATCATCTCCTCCGTCCAGGGCCAGCCGATGTGCCCGCACACGATGCGCAGCTCGGGAAAGTCGAGTGCCACCTCGTCGATGTAGATCGGCCGGCCGGTCTCCGACGGGAAGAGCGGGCCGGTGTGGCCCACCTGGGTCTGGAAGGCCACCCCGAGCTCCGCCGCCTTCGCGTAGAGCGGATAGTAGCTCCGATCGGTCGGCGCCTTCCTCCACATGAAGGGCTCGATGCGGAGCGCGACGAAGCCACGGCTCCGGACGTAGTGATCGAGCTCGCCGACCGCCTTCATGATGTGGCGCGGATCGGCGTGGTACTCGCCGTAGATGCGTCCGGGAAAGCGGTTCTGCGCCTCGGCGACCGCGGCGTTGTCGCCCGCCATCAAGGCGACCTGCACGCCGCTCTGATCCATGGCGTCGACCATGCGCGCGGCGTCGGTGCCGTGGTGAAAGACGTCGAGCATGCCGTAGTTCCGGAAGACGTTCTCGCCCTCGGGGTTCACGCCGGGCGGGGTGCCGGTCAGGAACTGCGTCCAGACGTCGATGATCGCGATTCCGTCCGCCACGTCTATCCCCTCGGCAGACCCAGGACGCGCTGAGCGATGATGTTCCGCTGCACCTCGGAGGTGCCGGCGTAGATGGTGGCCGCGCGTGACCAGAGGTACTCCTGCTGCCAGGCACCGGCGTCGATCGCGCGCGGCGAGCCGCGAGTGAGCGCGGCGTAGGGGCCCTCGAGCTCGATCGCGACCTCCTTCATGCGCTGGTCTGTCTCGCTCCAGACGAGCTTGAGACAGGAGCCCTCGGGACCCGGCTGCCCGGTACGCATCATGTCGCTCACCTGCTTGTAGGCGAGCAGGCGCAGGATCTCGGTCTCGACGAAGCTCTGGGCGAGGCGCTGGCGCCAGCGGCGGTCGGTGGTGAGCGCGCGCCGTCGCGCCAGGGCCATCACGTCGCGCATCTCGCCCTGCAGGCGGGCGTGCGGCGCCGAGCCACCGCGCTCGTGTGCCAGGGTGGTGATGGCGATCGTCCACCCCTGGTTCAGGTCGCCGACCATGTGGTCGCGCGGCACCTGCACGTCGTCGAAGAAGACCTCGTTGAACCACGCGACGCCGGTCATCTCGACGAGCGGGCGGATCGTGATGCCGGGGCTCTTCATGTCGACCAGAAGGAAGGTGAGCCCGCGATGCTTCGGCGCCTGGAAGTCGGTGCGCACGACGAGGATGCACCAGTCGGCGAGGCGGGCGTAGCTCGTCCAGATCTTCTGCCCGGTCACGTGGAACACGTCGCCGCGCAGCTCGGCACGCGTGCGGCAGGCGGCCAGGTCGGAGCCCGCGTTCGGCTCCGAGAAGCCCTGGCACCAGACCTCCTCGCCGGTCAGGATGCCCCGCAGAAAGCGCTGCTTCTGCCGCTCCGTGCCGTGATGGATGAGCGTCGGTCCGACGAGCCCGGGGCCGACGCCGATGTCGATCATGGGCGGCGCGCCCTGGCGGACGTACTCCTCGGCGAAGAGCAGCTGCTCGAGCGGCGTCGCGCCGCGGCCGCCGTACTCCTTGGGCCAGCTGAGCCCCGCCCAGCCGCCTTCGAAGAGCCGCCGCTGCCACCAGCGGGCGAAGCGGACCTTCTCTTCCGGCTCCTCGGGCTTCCGGTACGCCGGCGTGCCCCAGCCGGCGGGCAGATTGGCGACCAGCCACTCCCGCACCTCGCGCTGGAAACGCGCCTCCTCGGGGCTCAGGCGAAAATCCATGGCCGCGTAGTTCTCCGCGAAGATCACCTCGCGCGTCAAGCTCCGGGCCTAGGTCCTTTTCGGCGCAGCTTCCAGCCCGAACTCCTGAACAGGTACAGGAGAGGATCGAAGCCGCCGGCCCGTGATCACGACGTAGGGAACGGCCGACCTCCCCTGCTGCCTGGCATCGTTCCACATCCCCACCAGGATCAGCGTCAGCGCGATGATCAGGTCGAGGCTCACCTGCGTGGTGGCGGCATTGGCGAAGGAGAGCTGGAAGGTGCCGAGGTAGCCGTTGCGGTTCGCCGCTCCCTTCATGACGGTGTTGGAAGGGTGGTGAATTTGGCCAGCGTGGGGTTCATGCAGTCCCACGGCTGCGCGCTGCTCGTGTAGACATCCATCATCGGACGATACCCGCTCGGATCGTCGAGACTTCCCGCCGAGATGCCCACCAGATCGGCGAGCAGCAGCACCGCCGACGGCTCGCTGAACAACCGGGCGCCGCACGTCGGGCAGAAGCCGCGCCGCACGCGATTCCCGCTGTCCCCGGTGACTTCGTGGTAGGTGACCTCCCCCGTGACACGGAGCGCGCCGCGCGGGACGTAGAGCAGGGCGGCAAAGGCGCTGCCCGTGGACCGCTGGCAATCACGACAATGGCAGTTGGCAGCGAAGATGGCCGCGGCCGTGCAGGCGTAGCGAACGGCACCGCAGATGCATCCTCCGGCATAGTACGCCGCCATCAGCAGCCCGGGACTCAGGCTTCGGCGTTGGGCATCGGGGCTTCCTCCTCAGGGGCCGCCTTGCCAGCGCCGCGCCGTGATCTCGAACGCGTCACGCTCGAGCGACGGCACGAACCGGATGCGCGCGAAGCCGGCCTTGGCGAGTACGCGGATCGAGGAGACGTTGTCGGGTCGCGAGAACGCGCCAACGCGCGGCAGGCCGAGGTCGCGGAAGGCATGCACCAGTGCCTCCTGGACGAGCTCGGTGGCCAGACCCCGACCCCAGACGGATGGGCAGAGGAAGTAGGCCACCTCGACCCCCCACCCGGGGGCCTCGGGATCCTTGTTGAGCCCACCCCACCCCACGACCCGCTGCTCCTCCGCGAGCAGGGCCGTCCACGGAGCGAAGCCATCCTCGCTGAACCGAGCGGCGTACGCGTCGAGACGGGCCGCGGTCGCCTCGCGGCTCGGCGCGCAGTACGTGAAGCGCATCGCGACCGGATCACCCTGGATCGCGAAGAGGGGGTCGACGTCGGAGGGCTCCGGCGCGCGCAGGAGAAGGTGGCGGGTCCGACGCTCGGGCGGCGATCCGATGCTCGCTTCCATCGCGGGCCTCGCCGGCCTTCGGTGCGCTACGCCGACCGGCCGGTGGTCGAGTGGCGGGTGCCCGCGAAACGGACCGCAGCCCTGGCACGGGCCTTCGAGACCTCGACCTCGCGATCGCGGGGTGGAGCATTCGTGACGAGCGACTCGAGCAGCTCGTGCGCCGCCCGTGCCACCTGGTCGACCGCACGGCTGAACACGAGCTCATTGGCCTTCGAGGGTCGCGTGAAGCCGCTCAACTTCCGGACGAACTGGAGCGACGACGCGCGGATCTCCTCGGCCGTCGCGGGTGGCCTGAAGTTGTGCAGCGTCTTGATGTTGCGACACATGGGCGCACCATAGGCGACGTGCACACTCACGACAACGGGGCCAACCGTGAGGGTGAGACGGAAGAGGTATCGTGAGGACGGGAGCGCCGGCGGCGCCCCCATCCCCCGCGTCTCACTTTCCGAAGCGGGCGAGCGTCTGGTAGTCGAAGAAGGCCGGCTCGATCGGCACGCGGCGGTCGTTCGGCGGATCACCCCCGGGCCCGTTCATCCCCGCGGCGGTTGCCCGGTCGGCCTTGACGTTCTCGGCCAGCTGGAAGGCCATCGACGAGCCCCACCAGCGCTCCTTGTCGTTGAAGTCGCTGGTGGCGTAGCCGAGCACCTGTAGCGTGTTCAGGAGCTCACCGCGCCACGAGAACTTCCGGTTCCAGGCGCCCTGCCAGGTGACGTCGTCGATCCAGAGCTGGATCTTGCCGAAGAGGTAATACTTGTCCTTGGGCACGCCCTCGACGACCCAGAACTTCCGCTTCGCGACCCCGGCTGCCACCGGTCCCCAGGGCACGCCCTTCCAGCCCTTCACCATGTAGCCGACGGTGCGGTCGTTGTTGTACGCGACGGTTCGCCATCCACCATTGGGGAGCGGCTTCCGCGTGGTCTTGCCGGCGATGCTGTCCGGATCGACGAAGCGATAGCCCTCGCGGTGCTCCACCACCTTCCAGTCGAAGTCCTCCGGCTTGCCGTCGAAGAAGAAGCCGTCGTCCTGGCTCATGTCCGAGCCGAGGAAGCCGTCGGAACGGTTCGCCGGCGAGATCGCGCGCACGCGGCGCAGCGCGGGCACATAGGCCCAGCTGAGGTCGCGCTTGGTGGGGTCCTTGAAGCGGTAGCCGAGCGCGGCCGTCCCCTGCAGGTCCGCGGGGCTGGTGGTCAGGGCGAGGAACTGGAAGAGGAAGTTGTCCGGGTTCCGGGACGGCGTGTACTGCTTCGGCTGGCCGTCGTAATAGAGGAAGGAGACGTCCTGCACCGAGGAGCGGTCGATCCCGCTCCGGCTCACCCAGTTGAGCAGCGTCAGGTTGTGGCTGTTCCCGCCGGTGTAGTACGCGTAGTCCAGGTTCCAGAGCGCCTTGTAGCCGGCGTCCGGATCGTCCTGGCGGATGTCGGGGAAGGGGAGCCCCTGGATGTAGTCCGGGCGCTTGCCGGTGGCCTTGTCGATGGGCGACCGGTGCTCGTCGAGCACCAGGTGCTCGCGGTTCCAGTCGGTCGCCTCCTTGAAGCCGTCGTCCCAGGAGGTTTTCGAGTTCGGAAAGTCGACGACCTGGTTGTAGTAGTCGCCCTTCTTGAAGTGCTCGTAGATCTCCGGCGGCAGCAGGTCCTTGGCCTGCTCCGCCGTGGTGGTATCGAGCATCACGCCGGGCGCCAGGCTGTCCGTCGCGGCCGCCGAACCGAAGAAGCTGAGGCACAGTCCGATGCCCGCCAGCACGTTCCGGATCCCCACAGGTCTCTCCTTTCTACTCGACGGCGCCCCCTAGGCGCCGGCCGCCCGCATCCCCGCCGCTCCGCTCTCCGCCGCGGCGGCCTCCGCCCGGATCCGCTGCCGCTCCTCGGCGTACCTGATCGCGAAGCGCGGCTTGAAGAGCGCCACCATGGGCGGGATGAACATCAGGGCTCCCATGAGATGGAAGCCGAGCAATAGCACGAGGAGCAGGGCCATGTCGGCCTGGAACTTCATCGGGAAGAACACCCAGAAGATGATGCTCGCGGTGAGCGAGACGCCGGTGAAGAGGACGGTCTTGCCCGTGGTCTCGAACATGCGCCGGATCGCCACGTCGAATCCCTCTCCCGCCACCAGCTCCTCGACGATCCGCGACAGCACGTAGTAGCCGTAGTCGATGCCGATGCCGATCCCGACCGCCGCCACCGGCAACGAGTTGATGTTCATGTCGATGCCGAAGAGGTACATCACCGCCTCGGACAGCGGCTGGGCGACCAGCGAGGGCAGCATCACGATCAACGCGCCGACCACGGAGACGTAGGTGGCGTACGAGAGCAGGAAGACGACGATCAGGATCAGCGCCAGATTGACGCGGTACGACCACTCCACCTCCTCGTTCACCGCGGCGAGGATGCCGATCAGCCCGCCCGCCAGCCGGTAGCGTACGTTCTTCGCTTCCCCGCCGTGCTCGGCGATGTACTGCTTCGCGCGCGCGATCGAGTTCTCGATGGTCTCGTGGGTGTAGTCCTTGTAGAACACCGCGACGGTGGCGTTCGTGTAGTTGATGTCGAAGAAACGGTCCATCTCGCCGCGGCGGGTGCCGGAGGTGAGGAGGAAGAAGAGCTGGCTCACGTGGTCGTTGCGCGTGGGCAGGATCTCCCACTTCGGATCCGCCTCGTGGAAGGTCCGGAAGATCTTCTTGAGGAGCGTGGTGGCGGTGACGGTGCCACCCACCTCCGGGCGCTCACCCATGTAGCGGGCGAAGAGGTCGAGATCGTTGAGGGTGTCGGCGTCCTTGATCGCGCCCTCGCGCTGCAGGCACTTCTCGCTGCCGCACGGCCCGGCCTGCTCGGGCAGGCAGAGCTTGCAGCCGTCGCCCTCGCACGCCTTGCCGCCCACCGAGCAGTAGGCGTTGCCCTCGGCGATCATCACCAGCTGGCTGGCGCCGAGGAACTTCTCGTTCACCTTCCCGAAGGCGACGTTGTAGGGGTGGTTCGGGTAGAGGAGGGCCGCCCCGGGCGTCGTGTCGCCGACCTTCAGCAGGTGCTGGAAGTAGAGGCCGAAGGTGAGGAGCGCGACCAGGGCCACGCCCATCACCGGACGTCGCCATTCTGCGGCGATCCAGATGAGGAACCGCTCGATGACCGCGTAGAGACCCGCGAAGAACGCCCCGAAGAGGTCGGTGAACCGACTGAGCAGGTAGCCGACCTGGCTGTAGATGGGCAGCGGCCACCGCGCGAGGAGGTCGGCCGCCAGGCCGAGGAGCGTGACGCCCAGCAGCACGGCCACGGGGCGCCCCGGAATGAACTCGTAGAGCCAGAGCAGCCAGGCGATCGCCACCACCGCCATCCACGACATGAACCGCTCGAGCGGCGTGCGTCCCGAGGCGTGCTCCTGGGCGGGCGGCGGCGTGAAGGAGAGGATGATGGGGTGGAGCGTCACCACGCTGATGAAGATCGAGATGATCCAGAACGAGCAGAGGATGGCGAGCTTCTGGATGATCGGGATGCGGGCCACGAGCAGGGTGAGGATGGCGAGCCCGTCGGCGAGCAGCGAGACCATCGCCGGCGCGTAGATCTCCGTGTACGACTTGACGATCGCCTCGTTCTTGTTGCGGAGCCGATGGTACTCCTCGTGGTAGCGCTCCATCGACTGCACCGAGTGCGAGTGCGCGCGGGCGGAGATGAGGAGCGGGATGACGAGCACGAGCGGATCGAGGTTCAGGCCCCAGAGCCCGCCGAAGCCGAGGCCCCAGATGGCCGAGAGCGCACCGCTGAAGGCGGGGATGACGACACCCTGCCAGCTCCGGAACTCCATCCAGAGGATCAGCAGGATCATGACGATCGAGGCCGCGAGCACGTTCACCATCTTCGGCATGATCTCGAGGAAGTAGGCGTAGAGGATGGGTGGCCCGCTGACGTAGATGGTGGTGTTGTCGTCCGACTCCTGCGCGACGATCTCCTGGATCTTCTTCCACATCGTCGGGAGGTCGAAGTACTCCTCCCAGAAACCGGCGACGATGAGCGTGGCCTTATCGTCCTCGGAGACGAAGGGGCCCTTCACGCCCTCGGTCGTGTAGACCTTGAGGCGCAGGAACTCGAGGTCCTGCTTGGTCTCGGGAACGCGCGGGTACATGAGGGGTACGACCTTGATGCCCGAGCCCGCGGTGAGGGTGGTCTTGATCTTCGGATGGGTGATGGAGAGGACCTGCTCGCCATTCACGCCCGGGATGTCGTGCAGCAGGGCGAGGGTGATGCGCTCCACCTTCTGCACGGTCGCCGGGTCGTCGAAGATGGTGCCGTTCTTGGTCTCGACCACCAGGAGGAGCGTGTTCGCGGTGCCGAACATGCCCCGGTACTGGGTATAGAGCTTGATATACGGGTGATTCGGCGGGTAGAGGTCGAAGAAGTTGGTGAAGACGTGCATCCGGAACCACATGCAGAAGAACAGGCCCACGGTGGCGATCGCGACCACCAGGGAGACGAGCAGGCGGTGCCGCAGGAGGAAGAAGAGATAGGCTTCGATCGTCTTCCTGGGCAGCATGCGGGCCTCGCCGTCAGTCCTTCGACACGGTCGCCGTGTCCCCGCCCGGCAGGACGACGCGACCGTGGTCGATCACGGCCGAGAAGCCGTTGGCGCCCACGACGAAGCCGTGCTCGCCGGTCAGGCTCGCTCCCCGCATCCAGACGAGACGCTGCTGGGTGGGAAGCGCATAGCGAGTCCAGGTGTCGCCCCCGTCGGTCGTGGTGAGAAGGCTGCCCGTGTCCCCCACCACCACCCCGAACTGCCCCATGACCCGCACGTCGTAGAAGCCGGGGTTCTTGATCGATTCCATGAAGCCCAGCTCGTCGAGCTGCTCGGTCTCCTCGCTGCCGCGCTGCACCTCCCAGGTCCGGCCGCCGTCGCGCGTGCGCAGGAGGAGGCCGTCGATGCCCACCGCCCAGCCCTTCTCGGGCGTCGCGAAGCTCAGCCCGAAGAGGGTCTTCTCGGTGCCGACGTCGCGCTTCTCCCAGCTCTCCCCGCCATCGCTGGTGGCGAGGATGGTGCCGAACTCGCCCGCGATGAAACCGTGCTGCCGATCGGGGAACGAGACGGCGTAGAGGATGACGTCGTCCGGAAGCGAGTGATCGACCCACGTCGCGCCGCCGTCGTGCGTGGTCGCGATGGCACCCCAGTCGCCGACCACGCAGGCGATGTTGGTATCGACCGCATCGACGGAGAAGAGGTGCTTCTCGGGGGGGATCGCGCTCTTCTGCGCCTGCCACGTCGCACCGCCGTCCGCGGTGTGCACGATGAGCGAGGACTTGCCGACCGCCCAGCCGTGCGTCGCGTCGGCGAAGTCGACGCCGAAGAGCGGGTTCTTCGAGCCGCTCTCGCGCCCGTCCCAGGTCTTCCCGCCGTCCTTGGTATGGTAGATCGAGCCGAAGTTGCCGACCGCCCACGCCTCGGTGTCGCTCAGCGCCTTCACGGCGTAGAGATTGTCCTTGACGAGAACGGCGCCGCCCACGGCGGGCAACACGAGGAGGGCGACGGCGGTGGTCAGAGCGACCGCTCTTCGCCCGCATGGGCAGCGACGTCGCTCGGCGGGCATGCTCCCGCGGGTAACATCACGGTCGGGGTTCCGCCGTCAATAGACACGTACGCTGGCGCTCTGCGGGCTTGACGGCGGCGCGAGCGCTCTCACATATGATCCGCCCGACGAGACGCGTCACGGCATGCCCGGAAGCCCCGCAATTCCCCGCATCACCACTTCCCCGGTGCCGACCTACCGCGCCGCGGAGGCGGATCGCTACCGCGTCGAGGGGTGGTGGCGCAGGGAGTGCATCTGGGACGCGTTCGCGGCCACCGTCGGGCGCGTCAGCCCGAAGACCGCCGCCGTGGAGGGCGAGACCCGGACGACCTTCGCGGCGCTGGCCGACGCCGCGGAGCGCGTCGCCGGCGGCCTGCAGGCGCTCGGGGTCGGGTGCGGGGACGTCGTCGCCCTCCAGCTGCCGAACTGGACGGAGACGGTCGTGGGGCTGCTCGCCGTCGCGCGGCTCGGCGCGGTGGCGAACCCCGTGCTGCCGATCTACCGGCGGCGGGAGCTCGGCTTCATCCTCGCCCAGAGCGGCGCGCGGGTCCTCTTCATCCCCGGCCGCCATCGCGACTGCGACCATCGCGCGCTGGTGCGCGACCTTCGCTCCGAGCTGCCGGCCCTGGAGCACGTCGTCGTGGTGCGGGACGACTCCCTGGCGGGCGAGCACACCTACGCTGCCCTCGCGCGCAGCGCGCCACCCGCCGAGCGGGCGCCAACCGACGCCGACGCGATCGCGCTGCTCATCTACACCTCGGGGACGACGGCCGACGCCAAGGGCGTGCTGCACTCGCACGAGACGCTGCTGGCGGAGGTGCGGAGCCTGGGTGCGGTGCACGAGCTCGTCTCCACCGACACCGTCCTCATGCCGTCCCCGCTCACCCACATCTCGGGCTTCGTGCATGCCGTGCTCGTGCCCGCCGTCTACGGGACGACGGCCGTCCTGCTCGATCGCTGGGAACCCGGCGAGGCGCTCGGGCTCATCGGCCGCGAGCGCGTGACCTACATGGTGGGTGCGCCCACGTTCCTGCGCGATCTGGCGGCGCACCCGGCGCTCCCGGCGAGCGACACGTCGAGCTTCCGGCTCTTCTCCTGCGGCGGCGCGGCGGTGGACCCGGGGCTCGTCCGGGAGAGCGCCACGCGGCTCGGCTGCGTCGTGAAGCGCGTCTACGGCTCGACCGAGTTCCCGACCATCACGACCAGCAGCCCGCACGATCCGCCCGCCCGTCGGGTCGAGACCGAGGGCCTCCCGATCGGTGCCGCCGAGCTGTGCCTGGTCGACGAGGGCGGCGCGCCGGTGCCGTCCGGTCACGAGGGAGAGATCCTCGCGCGCGGACCCGATTGCTTCGTCGGCTACCGCGACCCGGCGCTCAACGCCGAGGCCTTCACCCCCGACGGCTGGTTCCGGACCGGGGACCTCGGGACGGTCGACGCGGCCGGTGCGCTGCGCATCACCGGGCGCCGGAAGGACATCATCATCCGGAAGGGCGAGAACATCAGCGCGCGCGAGCTGGAGGAGCTGATCGCGACGCATCCCGCGGTGGCCGAGGTCGCCGTGGTGGGGCTCCCCGATGCCGCGGCAGGCGAGATCGCCTGCGCGGTGCTCCGGCTGCGACCCGGCTCCCCTGCCCCGACCCTCGCCGACCTCGCCGCCCACCTCACCGGGCACGGCCTCTCGCGCCGCAAGCTTCCCGAGCGGCTCGAGCTGGTAGCCGACTTTCCCCGCACCGCGAGCGGCAAGATCCTGAAGCGCGAGCTGCGCGAGCAGCTCGGCGGTGGACGATGAGAGTGGACTACCGCGACGCGGTCGTCATCGTCACGGGCGCGTCCTCGGGCATCGGGCTCGTCACCGCCAAGGCGTTCGCGCGGCGGGGCAGCATCGTCGTCGCGGTAGCCCGCCGGGAAGAACTGCTTCGGCAGTTCATCCGCGAGTGCCAGGCGATCTCACCCGCCTCACGCTATCTGGCGGGCGACCTCGGCGAGCGGGCGTTCGCCGAGCACGTCGTCGACGACACGATCAGGCGACACGGCCGTCTCGACATGCTCGTCAACAACGCCGGCATCTCGAAGCACAAGCAGATCTACCACATGTCCGCCGACGAGGCGGACCAGGTGATGCGCATCAACTTCCAGTCCTGTGTGTGGACCACGCTCGCCGCGATCCCCCACATGCTCCGGCAGAACGGCGGGTGGATCGTCAACATCTCCTCCTTCGCCGCCAAGGTCGCCCCGCCGCGCGAGACGATCTACGCCGCCTCCAAGGCCGCGATGAACGCCTTCAGCGAGGGGCTGTGGAACGATCTCGCCGGTGCGAACATCCACGTGGGCGTCGTGAACCCGGGGCCGATCGACACGGAGATCTGGCTCAAGGAGGACGAGCCGGTCGCCTTCCGTGGCCGGAAGTACCCGCCCGAGCTGATCACCGACGCGATCTTCGAGGTGATCGAGAGGCGGCGTTACGAGCTGACGGTGCCGCGGCGGAACCCTCCCCTGCTCGCGGCGCGCTTCATGCGCCTCTTCGTGCCCTCGGTGCTGCGCGCGGCGCTCTCGCGCTTCGATCCCGTGCCGCGAGAGGTGCTCGAGAAGGCGCGGGCTCGCGCGCGCAAGGGAAGACGCCTGGGCGATCTGCGCGAGGAGTAGGACTCGCTCCCGCCCGCGACTGCTCGGTACCGCGTTTCAGATCACGCGGTCGGTCTTGAGCGCTTCTAGCTCGCTCGGGGCGAGACCCAGGAGTCCCCGGTAGATCTCGTCGTTGTGCTCGCCCAGGCGGGGGGCGCCGCGAGGGACTTCGGTGGGGCTGTTGGAGAAGCGCGGGTAGACGCCCTGCATGCGCACCGGGCCGATGACGGGGTCGTCGACCGCGACGATGTCGCCGCGCGAGGCGATATGCGGGTCGGTGAAGATGTCGGCCACCGAGTAGGCGACGCCGAAGGGGACCTCGTGGGCCTCAAGGACATCCTGGATCTCGCGGCACGTCCGCTCTCGGCACCAGGCTGCCACGATGCCGTTCAGCTCGTCGCCGTGCTCGGCGCGCTGGGCCATGGTGGCGAAGCGTGGCTCGCGGATGAGGTCCTCGCGCCCCATGGCGCGCGCGAGGCGGGGGAAGAGGCCGTCCCCGGCCGCGATGATGCAGACGTACTTGCCGTCTTTGGTCGCCCAGTTGTCGAGCGGGGCCGAGTTCTTGAGGCGGTTGCCCTCCCGCTCGCGGACGACGCCCAGCCGATCGTAGGTGGCGAGGGTGTGCTCCATGATGCGGAGGATCGATTGGTAGAGGGAAAGCTCGACCCACTGGCCACGCGGCGGAGTGCCCGCCGCCTGCGCCCGGCGGTCTCGTTCGTAGAGCGCGGTGACGATCGCGAAGGCGTTGAAGACCCCCGTCAGGTAGTCGGAGACGATGAGCCCGGGACGGACGGGCGGGCGATCGGGGTAGCCCGTGATGTAGAGGAGGCCGCCGAGGGCGATGCCGTTCCGGTCGAGACCGGGGCGATCGCGGTAGGGACCCGTCTGACCGTAGACGGAGACCCGCGTCAGGACGACGCCGGGGTTGATGGCCGAGAGGACGTCGTAGCCGAGGCCCCACGACTCGAGCGTCCCGGGCTGGAAGTTCTCCACCACGACGTCGGCGTGGCCGACCAACCGTTTCAGGAGAGCCTGCCCGGCAGGCTTCCGGAGATCGAGCGTGATCGACTTCTTGCTCCGTCCCTCCACCGCCCAGAAGAGCGAGTAGCCCTTCTCGAACGGACCGATGGTGCGGAGGAAGTCACCCTGTCCCGGGAGCTCGACCTTGATCACCTCCGCGCCGAGGTCGGCGAGGAGCGTCGCGGCGAACGGGGCGGCGATCCGCGTCCCGAGATCGAGCACGCGGACACCGGCGAGCGGACCGGCCATCGGCTCAGTCCAGCCCGCCGCAGGTGACGGGCCATGCGTGCGGCGGGCGCGGCATCGCGGCCGGAGCTATCTCGCCCGGCCGACGAGCTGTCAAGTCGGACGCGAGGGTCTCAGCCTGGGCCGATCAGGTTGTTCCCGAGGATCAGCCAGAGGACGACCAGCACCCCACAGCCGGTGAGCCGGCTCAGGTGACCGGAGCCTTCTCCGCGCGCGTCAACGCATAGAGGTAGTGGTCGCGCGGGCGGCCCTTCTTCCACCGATACTGCGCCAGGCGCCCCTCCCGCCGCATGCCGAGCCGCTCGAGCGTGCGGACCGAGCGCTCGTTCTCCACCGAGCAGAGCGCCTCGACGCGGACGAGCCCGAGATGCTCGAAGCCGAAGCGGAGGAGGAGACCCGCCGCCTCGGTCGCGTAGCCCTGCCCCCAGTGGGAACGTGCGAGCCCGTAGCCGAGCTCGGCGCGGCGGTCGCGCGTGGAGACGATGCGCAGGTCGACGCCGCCGATCACCAGATCGGTCGCCCGCAGCACGATGGCACGCGCGATCCACGTGGCGGCGCCCGCGTGCGTCGAGCGGATGAAGGCCAGGGCGGTCTTCGGGTCGTCGTAGGCGTCCCATTCGAGATAGCGCGTCACCTCGGGATCCGACGCGTAGACGAGCACCGCGGAGGCGTCGTCGGGCGTGAACGGGCGCAGGCGCACACGGGGGCCGACCAGCGCCTCGGCCTCGCGTGCCAAGTCCATCACCGTGCCCGCGGCAGGCCGAGTACCCGCTCGGCGAGGATGTTGCGCTGGATCTCCGAGCTCCCGGCGAACAGCGACGCGGCGCGATAGTAGAGGTAGGAACGCGAGAGGCGCCCTCCCGCGACCGCCTGCGATCCGGGCTGCCAGCAGAGACCCGCCGGGCCGAGGAGCTCCATCAGCGTGTCGTGCATGCGCTGGCTCATCTCGCTCCAGAAGAGCTTGATGAAGCTCGACTCGGGGCCGAGCGCCTCGCGGCGGGCGAGCCGCGTGAGCGTCCGCCAGTTATTCAGGCGCGTGATCTCCACCTCGATCCAGTGCTGGGCGAGGCGCTGCCGTAGCACGGCATCGCGGGCGCGGGAGGCACCACCGTTCACGCCCTCGCGCGCCAGACGGAGGAGGTCCTGGAGGAGCATGCGGTGGATGACGAGCTGGCGCGGCGACGTGCCACGCTCGTGCGCGAGCGTCGTGTTGGCGATCGCCCAGCCGGCGTTCACCTCGCCCACACGCTGCGCGTCCGGCACGAAGACCTCGTCGAGGAAGACCTCGTTGAACTCCTCGCTGCCCGTCATCTGGCGGAGCGGGCGCACGGTCACGCCCGCGGCGTGCATGTCGCAGATGAAGTAGCTGATGCCCTTCGCCCGGGGCGCGTCGGGATCGGTCCGCGCGAGCAGGATGCCCCAGCGGGCGAACTGCGCGTAGCTCGTCCACACCTTCTGGCCGGTGACGACCCAGCCGTCGCCCCGCCGCTCGGCCCGGGTGCGGAGCGCCGTCAGGTCGGAGCCGGCGCCCGGCTCGGAGAAGAGCTGGCACCAGAGCTCCTCGGCCGGCAGGATGGGGGGCAGGAAGCGGCGGCGCTGCTCCTCGGTGCCGTGCGCGATGAGCGTCGGGCCGACCAGGTTCACACCGATCCGGTTGATGATCTCGGGGGCGCGCGCGGCGGCGATCTCCTCCTGAAAGATGTAGTGCTCGACGACCGACGCTCCGCGCCCGCCGTAGGTGCGCGGCCAGTGGATGCCGACCCAGCCGCCCTCGTGGAGCCGGCGCTGCCAGGCGCGGAGGAACGTCACCTCCTCCGCGAGCGTCGCGAAGTCGGGATAGGCGGCGGTGCCCGGGTCGGACGGGACGTTGGCGGCCAGCCAGGCCCGGAGTTCGGCGCGGAACGCCTCCTAGGCCGGGGTGAAGGCGAGGTCCACGGCCGGTACTTGCCCGGCGTGGCGCGCCGCCGTCAACCGCGCGCGGCGGCGTCAGCCAGGCCCCAGGCTCGGCAATCGATGCGCCGCGCTCGCCACGACGGTCACGAGTTCGGCCGGCTCGATCGGTTTGGCGATGTGCACCTGGAACCCTGCCGAGAAGATCCGAACCCGATCCTCGGTCGTGGCGTAGGCGGTGAGGGCGATCGCCGGAATGCGCCCGGTCTCACCACCCAGTGCACGCACTTTGCCGAGGAAGGCATAGCCGTCTTCGCCGGGCATCCCGATGTCAGAGACGAGGACGTCGGGCTTCCAATGTCTGAGTTCGTCGAGTCCCTCGGCGGCTGAGCCCGCCACGCGAACCTCGGCTCCGCAGGAAGCGAGCACCGCGCTCACGACCTCGTTGGAGTCGGGCTCGTCATCCACCACCAACACGCGGAGGCCCCTGAGGGGAGGGTAGTCTTTCCCTTCGGACAACGCGCCGACCGTGGGGTGCCGACGTTCGAGCTCACCCGCTGTCCGCGCGAAGATCATGCGCGGCAACTTCACGGTGAAGGTGGCGCCTTGCCCTTCGCCAGGGCTCTCCGCGCACACCGTACCACCGTGCAACTCGACGATGTGGCGGACGATGGCGAGCCCGAGTCCAAGCCCACCGTAGCGTCGGGCGGAGCCGGTCTCCGCCTGTTGAAACCGCTCGAACAGGTAGGGGAGGAACTCAGCGGGAATCCCCTGACCCGTGTCGCTCACTGCAATTTCGACGTGAGAATTCACGCGCTCGAGCGTGATCTGAACCCGTCCGCCCTTGGGTGTGAACTTGATGGCATTGGCAAGCAGGTTCCAAAGGGCCTGCTGCAGGCGCTCGGGGTCGCCGGCGATTACCCCCGTCTCCGTATCGAGAACGGTTTGGAGCCGGATCTGCCTCGCCTCGGCCGCTGGCCGGACGATCTCGATGGCCGCCTCGATCACCTCCGTCAGCTGCACCGGGCGCACCTGGAGACGGAGCTTGCCGGCGACGATTCGCGATATATCCAGCAGATCATCGATGAGATGCGCCTGCGATACCGCGCTGCGTTCGATCGCTTCCAGCGCGCGCTGCGTCTTCTCGTCGTCGAGCATCCCCTGGCGCAGCAGGCGCGCCCACGCGAGGATGGGCGAGAGGGGGGACCGCAGTTCATGGGAAATCATCGCCAGGAACGCGTCCTTGGCCCGACTCGTCGCCTCGGCGAGAGTGCGGGCCGCCTGCTCCTTCTCGAGCAACCCCTGGAGTTCGCCTTCGAGCCGCTTTCGCGCCGTGATGTCGCGCGCGATCTTCGCCACGCCGACGACCTCACCGCGGGCGTTCCTGATCGGGGACGCGGAGAGGGAGATGTGAACCCGGCGGCCGTCCTTCCTCACCCGCTCGGTCTCGAAGTGGTCGATCCGCTCTCCCCGACGGAGCGTGGCGAGGATGTGCGCTTCCTCGTCCAGCCGCTCTGGGGGCACGAGGATCGTGACCGAAAGCCCGGTCACCTCCTCCGCCTTGTACCCGAAGACCCTCTCGGCACCCGCATTCCAGGTCATGATTATGCCGTTCAGGTCCTTGCCCACGATCGCGTCGTCCGAGGACTCGACGATCGCGGCCAGCACGCCTCGGAGCTCCTCCGGGGCCGAGGCGACCGGTTCCGGCGAATGCCTCGGTTCGCGCGCCTCGGTACCTTCGCCCTCCACGCCCCTTCGCTCCCGCCCCTCGGGG
This sequence comes from Binatus sp. (SeqCode), assembly GCA_035476275.1. Classification (GTDB taxonomy): domain Bacteria; phylum Desulfobacterota; class Binatia; order DP-6; family DP-6; genus DP-23. The sequence goes on from DATILR010000046.1 coordinate 18,697, forward strand.
TTCTCCGGCACGTACCCTAATATACTGCGCATGCAGGGTTTCGGCGTCAAGCTCTGACGGTCGGGATCACCTCTTCGGCGAACGCCTGGATCTCGTCGACGAAGTAAGGCGTGAAGGTCATGAAGATGAAGTGCGTGACCCCGACCTTCCGGTAGCGCTCGATCGTAGCGAGGCACTCCTGCTTCCCGCCGATCATGATCTGCCGGCGCGCGACCTCGGGAGTCGTCTGCCGCATCGACGCCATCAACCGGCAGACGAATTCCTCGCGCGGCGGGGCAGCGCGGTAGCAGAGCGGCAGGAGAACGGTCTTCTCGATCGCCGCGGTGTCCCGCCGGACGGCATCGCCGTGGCGCCGGATGACGTCGATCAGCTGTCCCATCCGTTCCGCGCTGGTGCCCGCGTTCCACATGTCGGCATGCTGGGCGACGATGCGGAGGAGCCTCTTTTCGCCCGTGCCGCCGATCATGATGGGCGGGTACGGCTGCTGGAGCGGACG
>DATILR010000047.1:0-3138 GCA_035476275.1 Binatus sp. (SeqCode)
AGGATCTGCTCGCGCTCCGCGGCCCGGAGGCTCAGGTCGGGCAGCTCGGGCTCGTCGTCCAGGCGCGCAGGGCGGACCTCGAAGAGATGCGGGGGCAGGCTCTCGGGCACGATCACGCTCGACTTGCAGACCACCATCGCGCGCTCGATCACGTTGGCGAGCTCGCGCACGTTGCCGGGCCAGAGGTAGCGGGCGAAAATGTCGAGCACCTCGGGGGTGGTGCCGGTCACGGTGCGCGCCAGACGCTCGTTGAAGATGCCGATGAAGTGCTGCACGAGCGGCTCGATGTCGTCGGTGCGGGTGCGCAGGGGCGGGAGGTGGATCGCGCCCACGTTCAGGCGGTAGAAGAGGTCGTCGCGGAAGGTCACCTGGCGCACCATCTCGCTGAGATCGCGGTTGGTGGCGGCGATCACGCGGATGTCGATGTGCACCGGGTCGGGTGAGCCGATGCGCTTGATCTCCCGGTTCTCGAGCACGCGCAGCAGCTTCACCTGCACGCCCACCGGCAGCTCGCCGATCTCGTCGAGGAAGATGGTGCCGCCGTGGGCCGCCTCGAAGAGGCCCTTGCGGTCGCGGTCCGCGCCGGTGAAGGAGCCGCGCATGTGCCCGAAGAGCTCGCTCTCGAGGAGCGTGGGCGCGAGGGTCGTGCAGTTGCAGACCACGAAGGGACGCTCGCGGAGCGGCGAGAGGTTGTGGAGCGCGCGGGCGACGAGCTCCTTGCCGGTGCCGCTCTCGCCCAGCACGAGCGCGGTGGTGGGGTAGCGCGCCAGGCGCTCGATGAAGGCGAACACCGAGAGCATCTGCTGCGAGCGCGCGACCATGCCCTCGAAGGTGACGCAGCCCTGCAGACGCTGCTCGAGGATGCGCGTGCGGTGCTGGAGCTGGCGCTTCTCGAGCACCGTGTGCAGCACGCGCTCGAGGCGGCGGAAGTCGATCGGCTTCTCGACGTAGTCGGCGGCGCCGAGCTGGATCGCCTCCACGGCGTCCTTGACCGACGAGTAGGCGCTCATGAGGACGAGCTGGATCTCCGGATCCTGCTCCTTCACGTGCCGCAGCAGATCGAGCCCGCTCATGCCGGGCATGCGTACGTCGGAGAGGATCAGGTCGATCGGCTCCTCCCCCAGCAGCTCGAGGGCGCGCGGCGCGCCGTCGGCCATCTTCACGCGGAAGCCCTTCTCGCCGAGGTAGAGCTCCAGGATCTTCCGGATGTCCGGATCGTCCTCGACCACCAGGATCTTGGCCTGCTCCGTCGGGCCGACTGCGGCGATGGCTTGGGAATGGGTCATGTCGGACTCGCGCCCCCCGACCCAGGCGTGCCGTCCCTTGCGGTCCGGGCCCCCGGGTGTGTCAGCGGTGACGCAAAGGGCGTGCCGGCCGGGCCCGGGGCGGCCCCGCGGCGAGCACTTCTGACACGCGGGACCGAAAAGCCGAGCGTGCACGCGGCACATTGGGGGCGCGGACGGCTCTCGCGGCGGGGCGTGCGGGGCGAGGCGAGGTCCGCGTCGGCGTCATGCGATTGCCGGGACCGATCAATTCTCGTCTGCGCCGGCACACCTGGCCGGCGGCTCAGCCGTCGGCGAGCGCAGTCGAGCGGCGCAGGATGTCGTCGGCCACCCCGCGCTTGTGCGCGAGGCCGTGGATCGCTTTCCACGCCAGCTTGCTCGGCTCGGCGTGCGCGTTCTCCCAGCGGTTCACGGTCGAGACCGTGACCGCGATCTCGTGCGCGAACTCCTCCTGCGTCATGCTGAGCTTCTGGCGCAGCGTGCGAATCAGGTTGCCAGCGTTCTCGTCCATACCGCACGCCGGGCAGCAAGTGACGTGCCACCGGCGCAGGCGGAGAATGGCGGGAATTCGCCGCGCTAGGCTATGAGGGGTGCGGCGAAAAAATGGTGCCCGCCGATGCAGAATCGACGCCGGCTTCCGGCCGGCCGGCGGCCTGTGGTAGGGAGCCTCCATGCCCCGGACGCGCTGGTCCCCGTGGGCGCTCGGCGCACTCGCGCTCCTCGTCGTCGTGCGGGCGGCCGTCGCGGGATCATCCCCGCTCTCCCCGGAGGAGACCGTCCGCCGGTATTTGCAGGCCCTCAAGGACGGGAGGTTCGACGCCGCGTACGACCTGGTCTCCAAGGCCATGAAGCAGGGGAAGGACCGGGAGGTCTGGGTGAAGGAGCAGAAGACCGGCATGGCGTTCGCGGACGTGAAGATCTTCGAGTTCCAGGTCCACCCCGGGAAGGTCGAGGGCTCGACGGCCCACGTCCCGAACGTCCTCTCCTCCCAGGACCGCTTCGTGAACCAGCTCGGGCTCACCGAGTACGAGCTCTACACCCTCCTCAAGGAGGACGGTGCGTGGAAGATCGACAGCCAGGTGATCGTGGAGCCTAAGGACGTCTCCAAGTGGTTCCCTAAGGCGGACGCCGGACGAGGTCCATCCCATTGACATCTCGAGAGAGGGTCTGTTAGGCGCCCGTCGACGGGACGTCGTTCTTGCGCCCCGGGGGAGGGGCTACATGCGTCGCTGGATCATCCCGGGTGGGCTCACCCTCTTCGCACTCGCCCTCGGATGCCACCACGAGGTCGAGATGGTGCCGCTCGCCGAGCGCACCATCTACGTGACCGACCGCTTCTACGACGTGCAGGCGCTCACCAAGGACCGCGCCTTCGTCGTCGGCTACGGCGGCAAGATCCTCGAGACGACCAACGGCGGCCGCAGCTGGGAGGGGCGGCCGAGCGGCACCGAGGTGGCGCTCTACGCGGTGCGCTTCGCCGACGACCAGCACGGCTTCATCTCGGGGCAGGACGGCCTCATCCTGCACACGGCCGATGGCGGGAAGAGCTGGCAGCAGCAGGAGTCGAACGCGTTCTTCGAGGACAAGGACGGCTCCAAGCAGCCGCTCTATCTCTTCGCGCTGAACGCGCTCGACGCCGATCACGCCTGGGCGGTGGGGGACCGCTCGATCCTCACCTCGACGAGCGACGGCGGCAAGACGTGGCGCGCGCGCAAGGTGGCGATGGAGGCCGACATCTCGGGCGGGGAGAGCCTGGCGGCCGCGGATCCGATCTTCTACGACGTCAAGTTCGTGGACGCGACGAACGGCTGGATCGTCGGCGAGTTCGGCAAGATCATGCACACCGCCGACGGGG
>DATILR010000048.1:0-13803 GCA_035476275.1 Binatus sp. (SeqCode)
GCCGCGCGAATGCGGGTGAGAAACTCGGCGCGCGAGACCGCCGTCAGCTGCGTCTCCGGGTTGTGCACGTAGTAGACGTCGACGGTGGCGACCCCGAGGTTGCGCAGGCTCCGGGCGAGCTGGTTCTCGAGGTAGCGTGGCGTCATGCAGTGCGCGCCGCCCACCACGTCCTCGGGCGCTATCACGCCGGGACGGATGTAGGTATCGACGACGTACTGCGAGGGATCGGGAGGCACCCCGCCGTCGAACGCCAGGTAGCCACCCTTGGTGCAGAAGACGAGCTGCTCGCGGCGGAAGCTCCCGTCCCGCTCGAGCGCGGCGAGCGCCTGGCCGAGCACCCGCTCGCTCCGCTGGGCGCGGTAGTTGATGGCGGTGTCGAAGAGATTGCAGCCGAGATTGGCCGCGTAGACGATCGCTTCCCCGTAACCGCGGTCGGCCTCGTCGTCCTCGTCCCCCAGGTAGGTGCCGAGCCCGATCGAGGAGACGGTCAGGCCGTCGAGCGCGCGGAAATGGGCGGCGGGCAGCTCCCGGGCAAACGCTTCGGCAAACGTGCGCGTCCCGGCCGCCGTGGCGCCCCCCATCGGTCAGCCTGCCACGGCGTGCGGGCGTCGGGCGTGGCGCTTGATCAGCTCGCGTAGGCGCGGCGGATCGATCGGCTTCTTGTACACGACGTCGTCGACGCCGGCCATCTTGCTCCGCTTGATGACGTGATCCTTGTCGAAATGGAATGCCGTCATCAGCACGACCGGCAGCCCGGTGTAGCGCCGCCGCACTTCCTGGAAGAGCTGATAGCCGTCGAGGTCCGGCATGACGACGTCGGAGAGCACCAGGTCGATCGCCATGCTCTCGAGCCGGGTGAGGGCCTCGCGGCCTCCGGTGGCGACCACGACCTCGCAGCCTTCCTGCGTGAGGAGGTCGCGCAGCGACTGGCAGACGCCGAGGTCGTCGTCGACCACGAGGATGCGGATGCCGCGCAGCTCGGGGTCGCCCTGTGCGGTGACCGTGCCGCGCGTCGAGCCGGCGCCGGTCGGCGTCCGGAGATCGGTCATCTGCGTCCCTGGCAGGTACTCGCGGGTCGCGTACTCGGTCCCGTGCGCCATCTCGGAGACCCGGTTGACGATGCTCTGGATGCGGCCGAGCGCGTCGTGGATCGATTCCAGGCGCTCGCTCTCCACCACGAAGTCGTCGTCGGACGAGATCTTCGCGACGTGCGCCTCGAGGAGATTCAGGTTGTTGACGATGACCTCCAGCGGGTTGTTGATCTCGTGGGCCAGCCCAATCGCCACCTCGCCCAGGGTGGCGAGCTGGTCGTGGCGACGGATCTCGCGGAGGTCCTTCGCGAAGCCGATGGAGCCGAGCTCCGGTCCGTCGAGGTCGCGGATGATCGATCCGGCGATCACCACCGGGAGGCGCATCCCGTTCTTGGCGACGAACACGGTCTCGCAGTTCTTTCCCTGGCGGAGCTCGCGCATCACCTTGCGAGCCTCGTCGAGGTCGGGATAGAGCCGCGTGACGTGCTGTCCCAGCACCTCCTCCGGCGCATACCCGAGCGTGCGCCGCGCCCCGTCGTTGTAGAAGCTGATGATCCCCTGACGATCCACGGCGACGACGATGTCAGGGGAGCTCTCGAGTAGTTTCTCGAAGTAGATGGCGGGAAGGCGAGGAGCGGTCGACATGCGCAGGTGCAACGGATGATCGTAGGCGGCGGCCCGCGCAGGGTCAAGGTGGCGCTCCTACTCGCCGCGAGTCTGAACCTCCTGGCGTCGTGCTTCTGGCATACGTACGGGAAGGCCGCGGCGACCCACGCCGATCTGCTCGTGGCCATGGCGCGCAAGGGGACGGACCTGGTCGCCGGCGGGCGGCTGACGGCCGAGAGCATGCCGGAGCTCACCTACCCGCTGGAGCGTGCTGATGCCTTCGCGCGGACCGCCACGGCACGCAGTGCGGACCATCCGCCCGCCTCGCTCCTCGCCCTCGACGATTTGCGAGCACGCTACCAGGCGTTCCTGGACGCCCTCGACCGCGTCCGGCGCGAGAAGAGCGGCGATGCGGCGCGCGCGGCACTCGCCGAGCCCCTCGCCGCCGTCGAGCGGGCAGGCGAGACGGTGCGGACGGCGCTTCGTGCAGAGGGCCGGCTCTAGCAATGGACGGTCAGCTGCGCGGCAGCAGCGTGACCCGCTTGTCGTCCTTCAGCGTTGCGAGGAGACCGGAGACGCTCTGCCCCAGCTGCGGATGGATCAGCTGGGGGGCGAGCTCGGCGAGCGGGAGGAGGACGAAGCGGCGCTTGTGCAGCTCCGGGTGCGGAATCTTGAGCGAGCGCTTGTCGACGACGTCCTGGTCGCAGAAGAGGATGTCGAGGTCGATCACGCGCGAGCCCCAGCGCTTCCCCTTGACGCGCTTGCGTCCCATGGCTGCCTCGATTGCCTTCAGCCGCCGGAGCAGCGCATCGGGCGGAAACTCCGTCTCCACCTCGATCACGCTGTTGACGAACCAGGTCTTCGCGTCGCCGAGAGGCTCGCTCTCGTAGAGCGACGAGGCGCGGGCGAGCCGCGTGCCCGGGAGCTTCGACACCCGCTCGATGGCCTCGAGGGTGTTGGCCTTGCGGTCCCCCAGGTTGGATCCGATGCCGATGTAGACGCGGTGAGGCATCCGGTTGCCCGCTGCTCCACGGGAGGAGGACGGGGGGTCGGTGCTAGAGCCCGAGGCCCCGCAGTCGCTCCACCGCCTCGCGCAGCCGCTCAGTGGAAGAACACAGCGTAAATCGGACGTATCCCTCCCCCGCCTCACCGAATCCGTTTCCCGGGGTCACCACGACTCCGGCCTCGGTGAGGCAGCGCATGGCGAAACCCGCCGCCGTTTGGCCGCGCGGCAACGGCACCCAGACGTAGAACGTCCCCGCCGGCGGATCGCAGACGAGGCCCAGCTCGGCGAGCCCGTGCACGAGGACGTCGCGACGCTCGCGGTACATCGCTCGCAGCCGCTCGACGACGGCATAGTCGCCCGTCAGGGCCGCGATGCCGGCCTCCTGCACCGCCTGGAAGACGCCCGAGTCGACGTTGGTCTTCACCTTGCCGAGTCCGGCGATCAGCTCGGGATGCCCGACAGCGAATCCGACCCGCCAGCCGGTCATGTTGAAGGTCTTGGAGAGCGAGTGGAACTCGATCGCCACCTCGCGCCCACCCGGGATCTCGAGGATGCTGGGCGGTCGATCGCCGAAGTAGATTTCGGCGTAGGCGGCGTCGTGGCAGAGGATCACCTCGTGGCGGGTGGCGAAGCGGATCGCCTCCTCGAAGAACGCGCGTGGCGCGACGGCCGAGGTCGGATTGTTCGGATAGCTGAGCCAGAGGAGCTTCGCGCGGCGGGCGACGTCCGTCGGCACGGCGGCGAGCTCGGGGAGAAAGCCGTTCTCCCGGCGGAGCGGAAGCCGGTAGCTGACGCCGCCGTTGAAGCTCGTCCCGATGTGGTAGACGGGGTATCCGGGATCCGGAACGAGGACGACGTCGCCCGGATCGACGAAGGCGACCGCCATGTTCGCGATGCCTTCCTTGGAGCCGATCAGCGAGACCACCTCGGTGGCGGGATCGACGCCGAGGCCGTAACGGTCGCGCATCCACCCGGCGGCGGCCTGGCGGAAGCTCAGCAGCCCTTCGTAGTCGGGATAGCGGTGATTGGCGGGATTCCCCGCGGCCTCCCGCAGCCGTGCCACGATGTGCGGCGGCGTGGGCGTATCGGGATCGCCGATCCCGAGGTTGATCAGGTCGACGCCGCGGGCGGCCACCTCGCGCTTGAGACGGTCGATTTCAGCGAACAGATAGGGCGGAAGCCGCTGGATTCGCTCAGCTTTCTTGATCGGTACGGGCACGGGGACCCGCTTCTAGCCCAGTCAGCGCTGCTTCACAACGGGTGTTTTATCAAGGTCGTGGGGTGCTGACGCGCTGAACGTGCGGGATGGTGCGGGCGATGCCGAGACGGAGGGCGGGCGGCACCAGACCGCCGTCGAACATCTCCGCCAGACGTCTCGGGTCGATGCTCGTCAGGTGCCCGGGATCTTCCGCCAGATCGCCGGCACGCTCGACGATCGCGTCGGAGATCGCCGCGAGGGCAGGGCGCGCTTCGTGCTGCAGGTCGAGCGTCGGGACGGGGGGGCGCTCCCCGGGCGCCTGGGCCAGGTAGGTCTCCTGGATGGCGCGCGCCGCCGCCAGCTGTGCACGAAAGAGCGCCTCGACCGATTCGGGAGAGAGATCGCGCGCCCGGGCGCGCGTCCGGACGCGCGCGATGACGCGGTCCTCCTGCGCAGGGTCCGCGACCGGCAGCCCGGCGGTCTCCTTCGCAACGGCGACCGCCGGCATGAGCGCGAGGCGCAGGTCGATGAGCGAGACGAGGGCCGCCAGGTCGGAGTCGAAGGCAGAACGGCGATTCTGGCGGGTGGCACCGAACCATCGCGCGCGCAGCTCGGCGAGCGTGCCGTCCTCCTCGCGGGCGCGGAGCCACGCGTCGAGCTCGGCGGCGCGCAACGGGTCGCGCGCGAGGTAGGCCTTGCGATCGCGAGTGAGCGGGCCCAGCCGGACCGTGTCGGGCAGCGCGGCGGCGAGGACGTCGGCCTCCACGTCGTCGGTCAGCACCGCATCGGCTTGGTCGTCGCGTAGCAGTCCGGTCAGCGCGTCGTTGGGGCTCGGTAGCAAGCCGACGTGTGGGAAGAACCGGTGCGCCACCTGCTCGAGATGGCCGCCGGCGTTCACGGCGAGCCGGATCGTCGGTCGGTCGAGCTCGGCGGTCGTGGACGCGAGGCCGGTCCGGACGAGCACGACGGCGGTCACCTCGAGGACCGGCCGGGTGAAGGTGCCGATCACCGCCCGCTCGGGGCGGAGGGTGATGCCTCCCATCGCCACGTCGAAGCGTCCGGCGGTGAGGTCGGCGGCGAGCTCCGGCCAGCGGAAGCGGACGAGCTCGAGCGGTCGATCCGTGTCGTGCGCGAACCGGCGCGCCACCTCCACGTCGAACCCGGTGAACTCCTCGCGCCGCTCGAGGCTGAAGGGCGGATAGTCGCCGCTCGTCCCGACGCGCAGCGGAGGTGGTCCGGGATGATGGCTCCGGAGGCAGGCGACGGCGACCAGCAGCGGGACGACGGCCCGGAGCAGGCGCCGGGCGCCGCGGCCGGTCATCAGAGCCCGAGCACGTCGCGCATCGTGTAGATGCCGGACGGGCGGTCGGCGACCCAGAGCGCGGCGCGCAGCGCGCCGCGGGCGAGGCAGTCGCGGCTCTGCGCCCGGTGCGTCAGCTCGAGACGCTCCCCGAGGCCGCCGAAGACGACCGTATGGTCGCCGACCGCATCGCCGGCGCGGAGACCGACGATGCCGATCTCCTCGGGTCGCCGCGCCCCGACCAGGCCTTCGCGCGCCAGCACCCGCGCCCGCTCGAACTCCTGCCGGCGGGCGCCCGCCACCGCGCGGCCGAGGGCCAGCGCCGTGCCGCTCGGCGCGTCCTTCTTCGCGTGGTGGTGCAGCTCGACGATCTCCGCCTCGAAGCTCGCGTCGAGGAGGCGCGCCGCGCTCGCAACGAGCTCGGACAGCACCGTGACGCCGACGCTCATGTTGGGAGCGATCACCGCCCGGGTGGATCCGGCGAGCGTGCGGAGCTCGCGATCCTGCGCCGGGTCGAGACCGGTGGTGCCAATCACGAGGCCGGCACCGCGCTCGGCGGCGACCCGCGCGTGGGCGAGCGTCGCCGCCGGCGTCGTGAAGTCGAGGACGACGGTCTCGCGACGGCAGACCGGGGCCAGCTCGGCCCCGATCGGAACGCCCAGCGCGCCGCTCCCCGCGATCTCGCCCGCGTCGCGGCCGAGGGCCGGGTGTCCCGGCGCCTCGATGGCTCCCACGACACGCAGGCGGGCGTCCTCGCGCGCCAGCGCCACCAGCAGCCGCCCCATGCGCCCGGCGGCGCCGCAGACGATCACGCCGACGGGTGCCGGGCGGGCCTCAGACAAGTTCGTACTCGCGGAGCACCTTCTCGAGCTTCGCGCGAGCGGGCGGGCTGATGGGGGTGAGCGGGAGGCGGAACTCGTCGGCGCACCGACCCATCAGGGCGAGGGCCGTCTTCACCGGAATGGGATTCACCTCGAGGGACATCGCCTGCACCAACGGAAGGAGCCGGAGCATGAGCGTTCGTCCGCGCTCCAGATCGCCCGCCAGCAGCGCGTCGGCCAGGGCCGAAAAGTCTCGCGGGACGATGTTCGCCACGACGGAGATCACTCCTTTCCCGCCCGCCGCCATGATCGGCAAGGTCAGGATGTCGTCGCCGGAGTAGACCGCGAAGTCGGGCCCCGTCGCGTGGATCACCTCGAGCACCTGCGCGAGCGAGCCGCTCGCCTCCTTCACGCCGACGATGTTCGGAATGCGCGAAAGCCGCCCCATCGTCTCGGGGCTGATGTTGGACGCCGTTCGCCCCGGGATGTTGTAGACGATGAGCGGCAGCCGCGTCGCCTCGGCGACGGCCGCGTAGTGGCGGTATATCCCCTCCTGCGTCGGCTTGTTGTAGTAGGGCGAGATCAAGAGCGCGCCGTCGGCGCCGGCCTCCTCGGCCGCACGCGTCAGCCGGATCGCCTCGGCGGTGGAGTTCGACCCCGTTCCCGCGATCACCGGAACGCGTCCACGCACCAGGTGCACGACCTCCCGCACGATCGCGATGTGCTCGTCGTGGGTGAGCGTCGCGGATTCCCCGGTCGAGCCGCAGGGCACGACCCCGTGCACACCGCCCGCGATCTGCGCCTCGGTCAGGTCGGCGAGTGCCCGCTGATCGATGTTGCCCCCCGCGAAGGGCGTGATGAGCGCCGTCAGACAGCCCGTGAACATCGTCTACACCTCGATCCGTCCCTCGTAGACCTCGACGGCGTCGCCCGTCATGAGGACTCGGTCGTCGTCGCGCCAGTCGATCTCCAGCTCGCCCCCCGGCAGCGCCACCACCGCCCGGCGGGCGGCCCGCCCGGTGCGGGCAGCGGCGACGGCGACGGCGCACGCTCCCGTGCCGCACGCCATGGTCTCGCCGGCGCCCCGCTCCCACACCCGCATCACGAGGCGCTCGCGCCCCGCGAGGCGCACGAACTCGGTGTTCACCCGCCGGGGGAAGAAAGGATGATGCTCGAACCGCGGCCCCAGCTCGGCGAGCGGCAGGGTGGCCACGTCGTCGACGAAGACGACGCAGTGCGGGTTCCCCATCGAGAGGCAGGTCACCTGGAACGTCCGGCCCCCGACCTCGAGCGGATGCTCGATGACCTCGCCGTCCGCGGCGACCGGGATGGCGCGGCCCTCCCACACCGGTGCACCCATGTCGACGGTGACGCGCGCGACCCGTCCCTTCGCGAGCTGGGCGTGGAGGATCTTCACCCCCGCGTCGGTCTCGACGCGGAGCGGACTCGCCCTCAGGAGTTGCCGGTCGTGCACGAACTTCGCGAGCCCGCGGATGCCGTTGCCGCACATCTCCGCCCGGCTGCCGTCGGCGTTGTAAATGACCATCCGGCAGTCGGCGTCTCCGTTGCTCGGCGGTCGGACGAGGATGAGCCCGTCCGCCCCGATCCCTCGCCGCCGGTCGCAGAGGCGGGGTGCCAGCTCGGCGGGGTCGCCCGGGAAGCCCTCGCGCGCGTCGACGTAGATGAAGTCGTTCGCGGTCCCGTGGAGTTTGGCGAAGCTGAGGGTGGTCATTCGACCCCGTTCGGCCCTTATCGTGCGACCCTTACCTTGCGCTGCGTCGGAGCGTCAACCGCGCTCGACTGCACGGCCGTGCGAAGGCGCCCGCGAGCGGCCGGTTGCATTCCGCGCCGGGCGGATGATTCTCTGCGCCTCATGCCCCTCACGCCCGGCGACGCCGAGCAGGTGCGCGAGCGCTTCGGGACGCCGTGCTACGTCTACGACCGTGCGGCGCTCGAGGCCGCAGCGCGCGCGGCCCTCGATTTCCCGCGCGCCTTCGGGTTCACGCTCCGCTACGCGATGAAGGCGAACCCCAACCTCGCCATCCTGAAGCTGTTCCGGGGGCTGGGACTCCACATCGATGCGTCGAGCGATCCCGAGGTGGAACGCGCCCTGCGCGCGGGTTTCCCTCCCGGGCACATCCAGCTCACCTCGCAGGTGCCGTCCCGCCGGCTCGAGGAGTTCGTCGACCGGGGCGTCATCTACAACGCCTGCTCCCTCCATCAGCTCGACCGCTACGGGCGGGCCTTCTCGGGGCGGGAGGTGACGATCCGCGTGAACCCGGGCCTCGGTAGCGGTTCCACCCAGCGCACCAATACGGGAGGACCGGCCTCGAGCTTCGGCATCTGGCACGCCCAGCTGGACGAGGCGAAGGCCCTCGCCGCCCGGCACGGGCTGACGGTCCGGGGCTTGCACACGCACATCGGCTCGGGAGCCGATCCCGCCGTCTGGACCCGCGTCGCACACCTCGTGCTCGAGATCGCCGATCGCCTGCGCGACGTGACCACCGTGAGCCTCGGGGGCGGCTTCAAGGTGGCCCGCGTCCCCGGCGAGCAGGCGACGGATCTCTTCGCCATCGGCACGCTGGTGAGGGAGGCGTTCATCGCCTTCCAGAAGCGCACCGGCCGGGCGCTCCATCTCGAGGTCGAGCCCGGCACGTACCTCGTCGCCAACGCCGGCTTCGTGGTGGCGACCTGCGTCGACGTGGTGAACACCGGACCCGACGGTTACCTCTTCGCCAAGCTCGACGCCGGCATGACCGAAATCACGCGTCCCTCGCTCTACGGCGCGCAGCATCCGATCACCGTGATGGCCGGCGAGCGGCCGCGCGCGCGGGTGGTGTTCGTCGGACCGTGCTGTGAATCGGGTGACGTGCTCACCCCGGCGCCCGGCGATCCCGAGGCGCTCGCCCCGCGGGAGGTGTCGCGACCGGAGATCGGCGACCTGATCGTGGTGGGAGGCGCCGGCGCCTACTGTGCCGGCATGTGCACCGCCAACTACAACTCCTACCCGCAGGCGCCAGAGGTGCTGCGCGAGCTCGACGGGAGCCTCCGGCTCGTGCGACGGCGGCAGTCGCTCGACGAGATGCTCACGACCGAAGCGGGGTAGGACGTCGCGTGCGGCTCACGGCGCGTCGCCCGCGTACTCGACCTCCACGGGTCCCGCGGGCGCGCTCTGGGAGCCGTCCCGCGTGACCGCCACGACCCGGTAGAGATAGCTCGCGCCGCGGACGGCATCGTGGTCGATCCACTCGAGGTGGCGCTCCTTGCGGAACCGCGTCTGATCGTCGAGGTCGAGCCGACCGACGTGCCCGAAGATCGGCCGGGCAGCCTCCGCGGGTGCGCGGTCGATCACGAAGTGATCGAGGTCGTTCATGCGCTGTCCGCCGCTGTAGCGGAGCGGCCGCTGCCAGGTGAGTCGCACGCCGTCGGCGACGATGGCAGCCGTCAGGTCCTCGGCGGGCTCCGGCCGGACCAGCTCGGGAGCCACCGGCGGCCCCTTCCGCCCGCAGGCGGCGAGCAGGAGCGCCCCGACGAGGGCGACCGTCCGCGTGTTGGCGGTCACCGTCCGTCTTCTCGCTCGGCGCGCGCCAGCTGGCGGTGGACCTCGCGCGGCGCCGTGCCGCCCAGGACGCGGCGTCGAGCGACCGAGCGCGCGGGGGTGAGATTGCGGACGAGCGCCGGGGTCAGGTGGGGCGAGTAGCTGCGGAGCGTCGCCGCATCGAGCTCGCGCAGCCCGCGGCCGGTCGCCGTGCAGTGCCGGACGAGCGCGCCGACCAGGGCGTGCGCGCGCCGGAAGGGGATGCCGCGCTCGACGAGCAGATCAGCGAGGTCGGTGGCCAGCAGGAGGCCGTCGGCTGCCGCCGCCATCCGCTCGGTCCGGAAGCCCAGTCCCGGCAGCATCGCCGTGAAGACAGCGAGGCACTGGCGGAGCGTCCCGGCGGCATCGAACAGGGCCGGCTTGTCCTCCTGCAGATCGCGATTGTAGGCGAGCGGCAGGCCCTTCAACGTGGTGAGGAGCGCGACGAGCGCCCCCGTCACGCGGCCGGTCTTCCCCCGCACCAGCTCCGCGACGTCGGGATTCTTTTTCTGTGGCATCATCGAGCTCCCGGTCGCGAAGGCGTCGGGCAGCTCGAGGAAGCCGAACTCGTCGGTCGACCAGAGGACGAGGTCCTCGGCGAGACGGGAGAGGTGTACGGCCGCGATCGCCGCCGCGGCCAGGAACTCGACCGCCGTGTCGCGATCGGCCACCGCGTCGATGCTGTTCTGGCTGACGCGCGCGAAGCCGAGCTCGCGCGCCAGGAACTTCCGGTCGAGCGGGAATCCGGCGCCGGCGAGCGCACCGGCGCCGAGGGGCAGCTCGTCGGCCCGCGCCTGGCAGTCACGGAAGCGGGCCCGATCGCGGGCGAACATCTCGCGATAGGCGAGCAGGTGGTGGGCGAGAAGGATCGGCTGGGCCCGCTGCAGGTGCGTGTATCCCGGAATGATCGCATCGCGGTGCCGGCGCGCGAGCGCCACCAGCACGCGCTGCAGCCGCGTGAGCGCCGCGTCGGCCTCGTCGCACTCGGCGCGAATCCAGAGGCGGAGGTCGAGCGCGACCTGATCGTTGCGGCTCCGTCCGGTGTGGAGCTTGCCCCCGAGCGGCCCGAGCCGCTCGACGAGCCGCCGCTCGATGGCCATGTGGATGTCCTCGTCGGAGGCGAGGAAGTGGAAGCGGCCGCCGTCGAGCTCGCGCCGGATCGCCGCCAGGCCCCGTTCCAGTCGCGTTCCCTCTCGCCGCGAGAGCAGCTTGGCCCGCACCAGTGCGCGGACGTGCGCCCGGCTGCCGGTGAGGTCGTGGGGATAGAGGATGCGATCGACGGGCAGCGAGGTGGTGAAGGCTTCCGCGTCGGGCGCGGGCGGAACGGGCAGGCGTCCGGCCCAGGCCTTTTCGCTGCGCGCCCGCGACGGGCGTTTCATGGGCCGCGCTCGACCAGCGCCCGGATGCGGAGCCGAAGGGCCGCGAGCCGGATGAACCCGCCCGCGTCCTCCTGTCGGTAGCCCCCGGCCTCGTCGAAGCTCACCAGCCGTGGGTCGTAGAGCGAGCGCGGCGCCTGGCGTCCGACGATGCGGACGCTGCCACGGTAGAGCCGGAGCCGCGCCGTGCCGGTCACCGCCCGCATCGCCTCGTCGATCGCCGCCTGCAGCATCAGGCGCTCGGGCGCGAACCAGTATCCGTAGTAGACCATCTCGGCGTAGCGCGGCACGAGTCCGTCGCGCAGATGCGCGACTTCCCGGTCGAGGGTCAAAGATTCGACCGCCTGGAAGGCGGCGCGCAGCACGGTGCCGCCGGGCGTCTCGTAGACGCCTCGCGACTTCATGCCGACGTAGCGGTTCTCGACCACGTCGACGCGGCCGATGCCATGTGCGCCCGCGACGGTGTTCAGGCGTGCGAGGAGCGCCGCGGGCGACAGGCGCTCGCCGTTCACGGCCACCGGCACGCCCGCGGCCAGCTCGACCTCGATCTCCTCGGCGGTGTCGGGTGCGCGCTCGGGCGCGACGGTGAGCTGGAACATGTCCTCGTACGGGGCCCGCCACGGATCCTCGAGGATGCCGCCCTCGTAGCTCACGTGGAGGAGGTTGCGGTCGGTGGAGTAGGGCTTCTCGGCCGTCACCGTGATCGGGATGCGCTGTGCCTCGGCGTACGCGATCAGGTCGCCCCGTCCGCGGAAGTCCCATTCGCGCCAGGGTGCGATGATGCGGAGCTCGGGGGCGAGGGCCGCGTAGGTGAGCTCGAACCGCACCTGGTCGTTGCCCTTGCCGGTGGCGCCGTGCGCCACGGCGTCGCCACCCTCCTGGCGGGCAATCTCCACCTGGCGCCGCGCGATGAGGGGACGGGCGATCGAGGTCCCGAGCAGATACTGGTTCTCATAGATGGCTCCCGCCCGGAGCATCGGGAAGACGTAGTCCCGTGCGAACTCCTCCCGCAGGTCCTCGACGATCGCCTTGCTGGCTCCCGTCTGCCGGGCGCGCTCGGAGAGCCCCGTGAGCTCCGCGCCCTGCCCGACGTCGGCGCAGAAGGCGACGACCTCGGCGCCGTAGCGCTCGACGAGCCAGCGGAGGATGACCGAGGTGTCGAGCCCGCCCGAATACGCGAGGACAATCCGCCGGACGGGAGTTTCCGCGGCCATTCGGGTCCACGTAGCACAGCCCCCCCGGGGAACCAACTTGTTGACTCGCTCAAGCATCCCGTCCGTTCCGCCGAAACACTGAGGGCATGCAATCGTCGGCCCCCACGACGACGAACGTGGAGCGCGCGCTCTGGGTCACGCTCGCGGCCGCGACTCCCGGGGTGGTCCTCGGCTGGGTCGCCTGGCTCGGCCTCGCGCTCGTCGGCGGGCAGCTGGCCAGCCACGCGCTCGGTCTGGCGGGCGCTCCGATCGTCCTCTTCGCGATCGGCTGGGCCGCCGCGCGTCGGATGCCCGCGCCCTTGGGTTGGCTCCGGCGGTTTCACCTCGATGATGCGGAGGTGACGGCCTTCGGAACGCGCGGCGGGGTGCGACGCGTCCCCTGGACGGCCTTCGATCGCCTGACGCAGGAGGCGCATGCGCTCCGCCTCGAGGGACGTGGCTTCGCCCTCAAGCTGCCGCTCGCCGCCCTCGTCCGTGCGGGGGCGTTCGGGTCGGTGCTGGCGCGCGTCGTGCCGGAGCTCGCCGAGGAGATGTGGTCGCAGCTCGAAGACGGTGAGGCCGTGCGGCTCGTGCCCCCGCTCTCGCCGCCCACGCGAGAGCTCGCCTGGTGGGCGTACCTGCCGCTTCTGGGCGTCCTGGTGACGGGTGCCGGCGACGTCGGCGTGGCCATCGCACTGGTCGGTGCCGAGCGGCTCGTGGGCCTGCTCGGCGCCCGCCTGCGGTCCGTGACCCTCCATCGCGGCGGGCTGGGGCTCCGGAGCGGCGTCCGGCGTCTCTTCGTACCGTGGACCGAGGCCGAGGTGGTGAGCGGTGCGCGAGGTCTCGTGGTGGGCGCGGTGGACGGCACCTCCGGCCGGATCACCAAGCTGCTACCCAACTTCTGGGTGGCGGCGCCCGTCATCGAGATGAAGGCCCGTCTCGGCCCCCACTCGGGCGCGCTCGTCCACTTCCGCGTCCGCGTCGCCGAGGGCGGCCTCTCAGTAGTGGGCGAGGTCGAGCCCTCGGCTTAACCTTTCGGGGGGTTCAACACTTCGGGGGGCCCGTCCGGTGCTCGCGCGCGGCGAAGCCGCGCGCTGCGCTCCTCCGATGCCCCCCGAACCCCCCGTCGCCGCACGCTGACGCGTGCGGCTCCACCGATCTGTTCGCGCGCGCTGCGCGCTCGGGTCTTGCCGGGCGCGGCAAAGCCGCGCCCGGCACGCGGAAGCGAGAGAGCTGAAGGAGCGGATCGGACGTTCGTACGGGGAGCGGGGCGCGGGGACCCCCCGAGCGCCGCCTATGAGCTCGCGCACGTGCAGTTCGCATTGACGCGCGCAGTCCCGCGCGAGCGAATCGAAGGCGAGCGGGGGGTCCCCGCGCCCCGCTCCCCGTCCACGAACGGTACAGTGCTCCGTTCCTCGGCTAATTGAGCAGATACGTGATGCGAAACTGGAACTGGTCGCGGTCGCGGAAGACGGCAGGGCCGGCCTTGCGGGAGCCGTCGATGGCGTCGAGCGTGCCGCTCGCCAGCAGGTAGTCGGTCACTCGGTACGACAACGCGGTCTGGAAGACGTATTCGCCGCTCACGTCGAGGAGGACGAGGAGCTGCGGCTCCAGCCGACCATGCATGTAGTCGGTCCGCAGCACGAAATTGAAGAACTCCTCGAACTTGTACTCGTTCTCGAAGTTCTTTGCCGG
>DATILR010000049.1:0-21194 GCA_035476275.1 Binatus sp. (SeqCode)
GCCACCTTCGTCGAGAGCTTCGCGTGTGCGTGGGCGACGATGGTTACGCCCGGCGACTACGCGCGCCTGGTGCGGGAGTACTGCGAGGACGCCGTGCGCGCCGGGGTTCGCTACGCCGAGCTCGAGCTCGCGACGACGGGCCGGCCCTACGACTGTCTCGCCGAGGCGATCGAGGCGGCCGGCCGGCAACGCGACATCGTCATCCGATTCGTCGCGGGCACGGTGCGGAACCTGCCGCTGGAGCTCGCGTGGACGATGCTCGACGCGGCGCGCGGCGTTCCCGAGGTGGTGGGGATCGGCCTCGGCGGGCCGGAGGACGGCTTCCCGCCCGAGCCCTTCCGGGACCTGTTCGCCGAGGCCCGGCGACGCGGGCTCCGTGCCGCACCGCATGCCGGCGAGGACGCCGGGCCCGCGTCGATCCGCGGTGCGCTCGACGCCCTGGGTGCCGACCGCATCCAGCACGGCATCCGCGCCACCGAGGACGCCGCCCTGCTCGCCGAGCTGGTCCGCCGCCGCATCCCGCTCGCGGTGTGTCCAACGTCGAATCTCCGTCTCGGTTGCGTTCCCTCGCTCGACGCGCATCCGCTCCGCGAGCTCTGGGCCGCGGGAGCGCTCGTCTCCATCAACACCGACGACCCGGGCTTCTTCGGATGCGATCTCGTCGGTGAGTACGCGATGGCCGGACGGCTCCTCGACCTCGACCGCGAAGGCTACGCGCGCCTGGCGCTCAACTCGGTCGAGAGCACGTTCGCACCCGAGGTGATCAAGTCGGACCTCCGGGCAGCGATCGCGGAGTGGGCACGCAAAGGGTGAGCGGCTCGACGCCGTCCCGGAAGACCTACCAGGTCGTCATCGTGGGAGGCGGCATCGCCGGAGCCGCGCTCGCGTACTTCCTCGCCGAACGCGGGGTCACCGACGTCCTCCTCCTCGAGCGCGAGTCGCAGCCCGGCTACCACGCGACGGGACGGAGCGCCGCGACGCTGAACGAGATCGACGCCGTCCCGACGCTCCAGGAGCTGAAGGTCCTGAGCGCACCCTTCTTCCACCGGCCGCCGCCGGGGTTCGCGGAGAATCCCCTCCTCACCCCGTCGGGGGTCATGACGCTCTTCCGCGAGCCCGTCTGGAGTGCGCTGCGTGCGGCAGCGCCCGGCTTCGCCGCGGGCGGGCTGTACCACGAGCTCCTCGAGCCCGCCGAGGTGGTCGCGCGCGTCCCGCTTCTGTCCAAGGGGGAGTTCCACGGCGCGTTCCTCGTGCCCGGCGACGGCCATCTCGACGTCCACGAGCTCCTCACGAGTTACCTCCGGCACGCCACGCACCGGGGCGTCGAGCGGTGTTTCGCGGCGGAAGTCCGCGGCATCGTCGTCCAGGGAGGGCGCTGCACCGGAGTGGTCACGGAGACCGGCGATATCGCAGCACGTTGGGTGGTCGACGCCGCCGGTGCCTGGGCCGGCCGCGTCGCCGCGATGGCCGGGGCCCTCCCCATCCCACTCGTTCCCCGCCGCCGGACCATCGTCACCTTCGCGGCGCCGGATGACGTCGCGGTCCGGAGCTGGCCCATGGTCGCCAGCGAGACGCACCGGGTCTACTTCGCGCCCGAGTCGGGCGGGCTCCTCCTGAGCCCGATGGACGAGACACCGATGGAGCCCTGCGACGCCCGCCCCGACGACGTCGCGGTGGCCGCGGGACTCGAGCGACTCCGGGCGCTGGCCCCGCGCCTCGTCCCGCAGACCCTGCGGCGGAAGTGGGCGGGGCTGCGGACGTTCGCGCCGGACAGAGTGCCCGTCGTGGGGGAGGATCCGCAGCGACCGGGATTCTTCTGGCTCGCGGGTCAGGGTGGCTGTGGAATCGAGACTAGTCCGACCCTGGGCGCGATCGCGGCCGATCTGCTCGTCGAGGGGAAGACGGCGCGGTTCGACACAGCAAAGCTCTCGCCGACGCGTTTCGCGTGAGTGCCGTCCCGCCGCGGCTGTGACGGAGAACGGGCGGGTGGGCGCGTGCGAAGCGCCGCGCGAACCTGACGTACATCCCGTCCGTCAAGGCGAGGAGACCGAGGGATTCTCGCACCCGGACACAGCCAAGGGAAAAGAGACGTGAACGTCTTTCCCGGAAGGAGGCGACAGCAGCCACCGACCCCTGTCTGCTCAGCTGGGCTCGCTCGCGGGTCGAATGGCTGCGTTTCGGTTGCGTTGCCTTCGCGGCTGCTTCGGCGCCTCTTCGTCGCCGATCAGCCCGAGCCGCCGCCAACCCACCCCGGCGAGCCAGGTGCGCGCGGGGACCACTGGGGATCTCGCGGGCACTCCCGGAGCCATCTTCTTCCATCCCCTGAACCAGACTGCGGAAGAACACGGATCAAACCCACGGACTCCGGGCATGTGCTTCCGCCAGTTTTGCAGCACGTAGACCAGAGCATTTCGGACTTCGCGCGGGGTGCCTAGCGCCCGCACGTGGTACCGGTCTCCCCAAACGCGGCCACGCCGATCGAGGATCCGGTTCACGGTCTTGGCGACTCGGATTGCGAGGCCCTGGATGCCCCGGGATAGCGTGCCGCGGTCCTCCGCCTCGACGATGAGGTGAAGGTGATCGCGTTGTACGGAGAATTCGAGGATCCGAAGGCCTCCGCGCGATCCCAGTGCCAGGGCGTGGCGGAGAGCGCCGAAGAGTCGATCCCCGCGCAGCGAGGGCAGCACGCGCTGCGCGCGCAGTGTCACGTGCGCAGGGTGCCGGCCGTCGTGACGCGATCTGGTCCGATGCGGCACGCCGACCTTACGTCCGGATGGCTTGCGGCCTGCGCCGCGACGTCGACCACCCCACGTGCCGGAACGGAACGCGAAGGCGAAAGCGCGTTGCCGAGTTGCGCGCGCCATCTTGATTAAGGCAAGTATAGCAGTAAACTAGCATGCTGTCAAGCGCATGTCGGTGGTCGACCACCGAATCCTCGTCTCCGTCGCTCGCCTGAGAGAACGGCCGCTCTACGTCGACCCCACAGCGCTCGCTGGGAGCCGGCATCTCTCCTACCTGAGTGTCGAATGAACAGACGAGACGGTGCACAAGGCGACCGTCATGACGCGCATAGCCCGAGGCCAGCCCGTCTATGGCGATTCAGGCCGAACAGGGAGCACATCTCCGGAAAGTGTGGCCAAACGGTCTCCGCAGAGCGGGCAGCGATCCTGCCGGACGTCCGGCGGCGCACCGGCTTACGGCACGGCGCGGATGATCGCCGATCCCAGCAATCGCCGCCCACGGTGGACGGACACCTTCCACTTGCCGGGGGCGGAGAACAGCATGTAGCCGGGGTAACCAAGGGCGGGCACGACGGTGGGTGGCTCGCCCGCGGCGAGGGTCGCGACGCGGTCGCCCATGCGCTCCAGGTCGGCGGCCGGCCCGCCCTGGGGCAGGTCTCGCAGGTCTCCCGCGTTCCTGTAGAAGAAGCGGAGCGGGCGGCCATCGGAGCAGCGGCGGCCGCGCAGCCTGATCGGCGCGCGCAAGGGACGCTGGACGTAGATCAGAACCTTGGTCGGAGAGACGAGTGCTGGGTAGTCCGGCAGTAGCTCGACGACGGCTCTGGGTCCCGGAGGAACGACGAACCAGAGCGGCCCAACTCGGGCCGCCGGGCCGACCGCTGGCGAGACGTGCCGGACGCGACTGGGCTCCCCACAGACCAGGGCGGCCGAAGGTCTGCCGGCGGTGACGATGAGGATGCCCAGCACGAGTCCTGCGCCACGCGGCACAAAACGGAGTGTAGCGCGCCGGTGCCGGGTCTTCCTACCTTGCCGCCGACGGGCGGCACAGGATGCGGGACGCCGAGCTCGAGGCAGAAAAAACCCGGCCCGCCACGGCTGGCGGGCCGGGATGCAATGCGTACGCTAAGACTTGCTGAGCTTCCAGTCGACCTTGGTCTCCTCCTTTGCCTTGATGGAGACCTTCTCGGTCTTCTTGCCGAGCTTCTCCTGCCAGATCTCGACGTCGTAGTCGCCGGGCGGGAGGTCGACGATCTTGAAGGCACCGCTGGCGTCGGTCAGGGCGACGTAGGGCGTCTCCGCGGAGACCCAGAAGCCGGCCATCCAGGGATGGACGTCGCACTGCACCTTGATCGGCCACTCGGGCTTCTCGACCTTTATCTGGATCTTCGGCTTGTACTTCGGCTGTGCCTGATTCGCAGACGGGTTCGTCTGGCTGGTCGTGTGGATGTTGTGCAGGATGCCGTCGCTGTTCTGCACGTCGATGGTGCTGCCCGCCGGGAAGACCAGGATGTGCGGATTGAACTCGCAGGTCTTCTGGTCGAAGAGCGGATTCTGCGCCGGGACCTCCAGCTTCTTGCCCTTGGCCGCCTTCACGACGACCAGCACGTTGGCGATGCCGCCGCCCGGGCCGACCAGCAGCTCGGGGTTGACCTTCTCCTTGCCGCAGACCTCGGGATCCTTGGTGACCGCGATCTTCGCCGGCGCGGGTGGCGCCCCGTCGAACTTGACGCTCCCGGAAAGCGTGCCGCCGTCAGTCACGGCGACGGCCTCGTAGGCCGCGCTGCGGCCCGCGACGGCGGCCATCGCGACCAGGGCGATGGCGGACAGGACGAGCTCTCTTCGCATCACGACCTCCTCTTGCTGGGCGCATGGCGGGTGCGGCGACTCACACCCCGCGCGGTGCCTGCTCTCACTGACTGGGCCCGGCTCCGCCGGTCGTAACACCGGCGGCCTGCTGGGGTGACGGGGTGGCATCCGGCAGCCCGAGCGACACGACGTAGTCCCGGAGCGCGCGGATCTGCGCGTCGTCGTCGCCACCGAGCACGTCCGGTGGGCCGCCGGGATAGAACGACGGCATCTTCGTTCCGGGCATGAGCTTCTGCGGGTCGTGGATCCACTTGACGATCCACTCGGGGTTCAGGCGGGCGTGGGCGAGCGCGAGATCCGGGGCCCAGCCCTCGGGCGGCCCCTGCGGCTTCACGGCGCCGCGCTGATGGCACGAGAAACAGTCGAAGTAATCCTTCGAGGTGAGCAGCTTCCCGACCTCGAGGTTCGCCTGGTTGAGCGCGGCGCGCTCGATGTGCACGTAGGGCACGGTGACCTGATCGAGGGCCGTGAAGTAGCCGACCACGGTGTTCGCCTCCGGGGCGGCGAGATGGAAGGTCGGCATGCGAAGCTTCAGCCAGGGACGGATCGGAACAGGGGCCTCGACGAAGTTGAAGAGCCAGTCCGACTGCACCTTCTCCCCTTCGCCCATGAGGATGGGCGGGGCGAGCGTCAGCTGATCCTGATAGAGGCGACGGATGTCGCCGCCCGTGCCCTCGATGACGTGGCAGCCGGTGCAGTTGTAGCGCGCGACCAGCCGGCGGCCCGCGACCACCCGGTCGGCGCCGGGGGCGTGATAGACGTAGCGTCCAGGGACCTTGCTGTCCGTCCGGCTCGCCAGGAAGACCAGCAGTGCGCGGATGTCCTCGTCGGCGAGGTCGAACTGCGGCATCACCTGCTCGATCCACTTGGTGGCGTAGGTGCGCGGCGTGGCGAGCTTGTTGTAGGTCCAGTCGTCCCAGGTCTCCGGGACGTCGGTCCGATCGCCGAAGAAGAGCTCCTCCTTGGTCTTCGAGCCGAAGGACGAGAGCTCCACGCCGATGCGGGATTCGCTCTCCATGCCGGGGATGTCGTGGCAGCCCGGGCAGCCGTACTTGCGGACCAGCCGCTCCCCCGCGGCGACGTTCGCCGGGTCGGCGAGACGGGTCTCGAGGTCGTCGGGGCCCGGCTGCTTCTTGCCCAGCGTCACGAGATAGGCCGTGATCGCGCGCGCCTCGTCGTCGGAGAGTCGGAGGTCGGGCATGCGCGCGATGGCGGAGTACGTTCGTGGATTGCGGATCCAGTTGTAGATCCAGCGCGCGTCGGTCTTCTCGGCGATGTGCGACAGGTTCGGGGCGATGTCCTTGTTGGCACCGAGCTGACCCGCCACCTCGTCGGGCGAGAGGGCGTGGCAGGCGCGGCAGCCGATCGTTTCGACCAGCTCCTTGCCGCGCGCGGCATCGCCGGGCGCGCTCGGCGCAGGATGCGCGGCCAGCCACGTCTCGCTCGGCTCGCGGGTGGCCGAGAGCAGGAAGGCGGCGATCTGGACCGCCTGCTCCTCCTGGAACATGAAGTTCGGCATGCGGGTGCGCGGGCGGAACTCGTGCGGATTGGTGATCCAGCGCACCATCCAGGCGTGGTCGACCTTCGCGCCGATGCGACGCAGCGAGGGGCCCACCGCCGACACCCCGTCCTCCTTGGCGAGGTCGTCGTAGCCCTCGACCAGGTGACAGCCGTGGCAACCGAGCTCCTCGAAGAGGTGCTCGCCGCGGGCGATCGTCTCCGCGCCCTCGAGGTGCTGGACCCCGGCGTGGCACTTGAGGCAGCTCGCCTGCACCTTGGTGCCACGGTTGAGCGGCTGCTCGATGAACTCGACGTTCTCGACGTGCCCGTTCTTGTCGAGGAAGTTGCCGTGCGCGACCTCGGGGCTGTTGACGGCCGGTCCCTGTCCACCGTGACACGGGGTGCAGCCGAACTTCTCGGGCGGGTGCTTGCCGAGGAGGAGCTCGCGGTGCGGATGCGTCTTCCAGGGATTCGGCTCGTCCTCGAAGCCGACCTTGTTGATGCCGGCATGGCACGAGGTGCAGCGGTCGACGCGCGCGATCGGCTTGTCGAAGTTGTTGCGATCGAACTCCTCCAGCACCACCTGCTGGATTTTCGGGATCTTCGGTTGCCAGTCGAGACCGATGAAGGGCGGGCTCGCCTTGGGGCCCGGGAGGTAGCCGAGCGACACCCCCTCGAGCTTCTGCTCGATGTCGTCGCGCGTCGCGGTGAGCTTGTCGACGGCCTCCTGCGCCGTCTTGACCGCGCTCTCGAGGGTCTTGATCTGGTTCTGCAGATCCTCGATCCCCTGCTGCGACGCACTGTAGATCGCCTGCCGCTCCGTCCGGAGCTGCTCCCGCTGCTGGATCTTGGCGAGCAGCGCCTCGGTCGGCTGGCCGTGGTGGAGGGCGTCGTCGTAGAGGAAGCGCAGCTCCTCCAGCTCGCTCTTCACGAAGCGGAGGTTCAGGTCCTTGCTCTGATCCTGCTGCTGCGCCTGCCGGAGCTGGCGCTGCAGGTCGGCGATCTTGCGTGCGTGCTCACCCGAGCTGACAGCCGTCTTCGCCTCGGCGAGCGTCTTCGTCGCCTCCTGGTATGCCGGATCGGCGTCCAGGTGCTGCTGCTCGGCGGCGATCGCGTCCTTCAGGTGCTGGATCTCCAGGCGGTTGAACTCGGCCTGGAACTTCTTCCACGGGCGCCGGAAGATGTTGTCGTCGGCGATCGCCCACAAGGCTCCCACGAACAGGAGCAGCGACATGACGAGCCACAAGGCGGCGTACGACCGCTTCTCGTCGTCCATTTTACTTCCGGGGGCCCGTGCGCTGCTCGGGCGCTCCGCGCCCTGCGCTGCTCCGATGCCCCCGGACCCCTGTCGCGGCTCGCTGCCGCTCGCCGCTCCCTCGTAGTTGCTCGCGCGCTCTGCGCGCTCGGGGCGTGCCGGCCGCGGCGAAGCCGCGCCCGGCAGACCGGATCGTTCTCATGCTTTGCGTTCCAGTAGGCGGCCGATCCAGAAGAAGGCTACGCCGCTGAGGGCGAGGTAGAGCTCTTTCCACATGTCGTCGCGGACGACGCCGAGGTAGAGGCCGATGCCCACGTGGGCGAAGCCGAGGGCTTGCAGCATCTTGCCGAGCAGGAACACCGGCGGCGTGCACGCGCGGTCAGATGTTGATGCTGAAGTAGGGCGTCTTCAGCACCATGATGTATTTCAGGTTGAAGAGATGGCGACCGAGCATCTTGAAGACCACCGCCATCATGTTGAGGAAGAGAAAGCCGGTGAGGGCGAAGCGCGGCCACCCCCAGCGCTGCATGAAATCCGGGAAATCGGCCCCCTTCACCCAGCGGCAGAAGGCGTAGAAGGCGACGTAGCCGGCCACGAAGTAGCCCACCACCACGAGCAGCCCCACGATGGTGGCCATCGTCTCGTCGCGCACGCCGAGCAGGAACGGCAGGTCGACGTTGGTGAGCGCCTCCACCTTGTGGGGGTCCCACTTCTCCCAGAACCAGAACCAGTTCCAGCCCGGCCCGCGCACGAACGTCCCGATGATGATGAGCGACACCCACAGGATGTGGAAGCCGAGGATGAAGGTGAGGATCTCCCACTTCCGGTCCTTCCAGCAGTAGTAGCCGTTCCCCTTCGGATTGATGTCGAGGTAGGGGATCACCATCAGGCCGAGGATGATGAAGGTGGGGAGCACCACGCCCGCGTGCCAGGGGTCGAAGAAGACGAGCATCTCCTGCAGGCCGAGGAAGTACCACGGCGCCTTGGAGGGGTTCGGGGTGCGGGTCGGGTTGGCGGGCTCCTCAAGCGGCGCGTCGACCAGGAGCGACCACACCAGCAAGAGCAGGATGATCCCAATCGAAATGAGGAACTCGTTGCGTACCAGGTGCGGCCAGGTGTGGACCTTGTCGTCGCCCGGCCCGGTCGCCTTCTTGATCGGGACCTCGATCCGCTTGCCGGCGGGCGCTGCCACGGCCCGCAGGGGCGGCTTGGCTTCAGGCGTCGCCATGCTCGCTCACCTCTCTCCGGCGTCCTGACGCTCGGCGTACCGGCGCGCCGACCAGAAGAGGAGGATGATGATCAGCAGGAAGAAGAACGGGATGGTCAGCACGCGGGCGCGCGGGAACACAAACGTGAGCACGATGAGCACGATCGTGGCGAGGCTGCCGGTCAGTTCGGATGGCACAACGACCTCAGAGCGCGGGCCCCGAGAACCCGTCCCGCCGGATGCGCCAGAAATGGACGGCCATGAAGAGGCTCGCGACCAGCGGGATGAAGATGCAGTGCAGGATGTAGAAGCGGAGCAGCGTGTGCGGGCCGATCTCGCCGCCACCGAAGAGGAACGCGCGCGCGTCGTAGACGTTGTTCAGTCCGGGGATGAGCTCGTGCCCGGGGCCCTCGTGGCCGAGGACCGGCGTGGCGCGTCCCATGTTCGAGCCGACCGTCACCGCCCAGATGGAGAGCTGATCCCAGGGTAGGAGGTATCCCGTGAACGAGAGCAGCAGCGTCAGCACGAGGAGGATGACGCCGACCACCCAGTTGAACTCGCGCGGCGGCTTGTAGGAGCCGGTGAGAAAGACCCGGAACATGTGGAGCCAGACCGCGATCACCATGCCGTGCGCCGCCCAGCGGTGCATGTTCCGCATCAGCATGCCGAAGGGCATGTCGAACTCGAGGTACTTCATGTCGGCGTAGGCGTACTCCGCCGTCGGCCGGTAGTAGAACATCAGATAGACGCCGGTGACCACCGTCACGAGGAACATGAGGAAGGTGATGCCACCCATGCACCAGGTGAAGCGGAGACGGGTCGCGTGGCGCCGCACCTTCGAGGGGTGGAGATGGAGCCAGACGTTCCCCGACACCATGAGGATCCGGTTGCGCGGCGTGTCCTCGTAGCCGTGCCGGAAGATCGACTGCCAGACCTCGGACTGCGTGATCTGGTTCTTGATCTCTTCCCACTTGGTCATGCGCTCACACCTTCAGGAACGCGCCCGGCTTGGTCCAGTCGCCCTTCTCGTAGAGGTACTTGACGCTCTTGTCGATCAGGATCTGCCCATCCTCCGCCTTCGTGATGCGGAGCCGCTCGAGCGGGCGGGGCGCCGGACCCTCGAAGTTGATGCCGGTCTTGTAGAAGCCGCTCCCGTGGCACGGGCACTTGAACTTGTTCTCGGCAGTGAGCCAGCGCGGCGTGCAGCCGAGGTGGGTGCACTTGGCGAACAGCGCGTAGAGGCCCTCCTCGGTGCGGATGATCCAGACGCGCTGGTCCTTCTTGAACTTCTCGCTCACCTCACCGATCGCGAAGTCACTCGGGTGCCCCGCCTTGAAGGTCGAGGGCGGCACGAAGAGCACGCGCGGGAAGGCGGAGCGGATCGCGGCCACGAGCGACAGCCCCGAGAACCCGGCGAAGATGGTCCACGCGAAGCGTCCGAAGACGTCGCGGCGCGACCACAGACCCCCCAGCTGCGCCCGTTCGCGGGCCCGCTTCTCGCGCTCCCGCTGCTGCTCGATCTGGCGGCGGGCCGCGAGGACGGCCGGATCTTCCTTCTGCGCCTCGGCCTTGGCCATCGTTCAGGGGCTTCCGGCTTCCATGGTGTGACGCTCCAGGGCGGCACCCAAATGAAAAACGCTCACATACTGCATCAGGCGGGCTTTCGGACCGGTCACCGCGGCGTGGGTCGGTGACGGAAGAGGGTTGCCAGGATCCCCCATAGTCCCATCACCACCGCGACCGCCAGCATGGTGAGGCCGACGGGCAGGAAGAGAAAGAGCAGCGGGAGCGATACGAGCCCGAGGAGGATCGCCATCCCGAGCGGGTTGGTGCGATCGGCGGTGCCGACCGTCGTCGCTGCGCGCGGGGCGTCCCCGACCTCCGTTCGCTCTCTGAGGAGCTCGATCGCATACTCGCGGAGGTCCTGTCGGCGCTCTGTTCCGGCCCCATTCACCAGCTCAGCGATCTGCCGCGTGAGCTCCTCGATCTCGGCATCGAGCTCTCGCTCCCGATCGGCAGCCGGCGCCGGCGTCCGATGGTCCTCCGCCAAGTCGCGGGTTCTAGGATGGGGGCGTGGGCTTGTCAAACCAACGAGGGGCTCCGCCCCTCGCCCCCGTCGGGCAAAGCCCGCCGGGGCCCCGACTCCCCGCTCGCTTCGCTCGGCCGCGCGCTGCGCGCGCGGAGGAGTCGTCCCGCACCATCCTCCCCGCTCGCTTCGCCCGCGGAGGAGTCGTCCTCATCACACTTCTAGTCGGTGACGAAGCTCACCACTAGGTCCCGGTGGCCCCGGCGGAGCGAGAGGCGGACGGGCGCGGTGCCGGTGTGCGCCTGGGCGCGCGCCTGGAGCTGGCCCACGGAGCGGATCGGCTCCCCGTCGAGCGCGGTGATCAGATCGCCACGTGCGACCTCGTGGGCCGGGCCGGCCGCCGTGACGTCGGACACCAGCACGCCCGGCCGGTCGGGGAGCTCGAAGAAGGTGGCCAGCTCCGGCGTGAGGTCCTGGACGGTGAGTCCCCAGAGCCGCAGCGCCGCCGGCTCGGGGTGAGCGGCCGCGGCCTTGGCGAAGACCTCCTCGACCACCACGATGGGTCCGTGCAAACGGAGCGCCAGTGCGATGGCGTCACTCGGCCGTGCGTCGAGCACGAGGTCCCCGCCGCCGGGTGCGGTCAGGTGGAGGGTGGCGAAGAAGGTATTGTCGCGGAGGTCCTCGACGACGACGCGGTCGAGTTTCGCGCCCAGTCGCTCGACCAGCGTCTTCATCAGGTCGTGCGTGAGTGGGCGCGGCGCGGCGACGCCTTCCAGCTCCATGGCGATCGCCTGCGCCTCGAAGGGGCCGATCCAGATGGCGAGCTCGCGTCCCGTCTTGGCCTTCTCGACGAGGCGGACGACGGGTGTCCCGCTCGACGGATCGATGCCCAAGCCGCGCACCTCGACCTCGGCGCTACCCGCCAATGCCCGGCCAGCCAGCGCGGCGAGGGCGAGGGCTGCCGCACGCATGTGGGGCGGATTCTAGCGCGCTGGAGCGACCCGGCAATACCGGCCGACCGTGCGGAAACAAATTTGACCCCCGAGGGCCATTCGGCGTATGACCTCGCTCTCTCCCCATGGTGGTGGTGCGGCGTCACCGGCTCGCGATCGAGCTCGCGTTGCTCGCCCTCGTCGCGTCGCTCGCCGCGCTGGGCGCAAGCGCAACGCTCCGCCTCGCCTTCGACGAGGTGCCGGCGCCCGACGAGGCGCTCCCGACGACGGGGGCCGCGGCGCCGATCGGCCCGCTCGACGACTACGCGGTCATCACGGCGCGCGACCTCTTCAATCCGGCGCCGGCGACGGCCGAGGCGGCGAGCGGTGCTCCGGGTACCGGTGGCAGCCTGCACCTCTGGGGCGTCGCGCTCCAGGGCCAGGAGGCGCGGGCCGTCATCGAGGACGCGGCGACGCATCATCAGGATCTCTACAGGGTGGGCGACGTGGTCGCTGGTGCGCGCGTCGCGGCGATCGACTGGGACCGGGTGACCCTCGCCCGCGCTGGACACGAGGAGACGCTCGAGCTAGGCCCCGCCGCGCCGGCCGCCGGGGGCGACGCCCCCGCGGGCGACGCCGAGGCGCCGAACGCGGCACCGAACGACCGCCCCCGCGACGTGCGCATCCGGCGGACGAGCGAGAACGCCTTCGTCGTCGACCGCCGCGAGCTCGACGGCGCGGCGGACAACATGAGCGCGCTCCTCACCCAGGCGAGCGCGATCGCCGAGCTGCGCGACGGGCGTCCCGCGGGTTTCCGCCTCTTCCAAATCCGGGCCGACAGCCTCTTCACGAAGCTCGGCCTCCAGGATGGCGACGTCGTGCAGCGCGTGAACGGCCGGGCCATCGCCGATCCGGCCGCGCTGCTCGCCTTCCTGGCGCGGCTCAAGACCGAGCCCCGCGTCGCCCTCGACATCGTGCGCGGAGACGCTCCGCGGACGCTCGTCTACGAGCTCCGATGAGACGGCTCGCGCTCCTCGTCCTGCTCTGCTCGTTCGCCGCCCCCGTCCCGGCCGCCGAGCCGGAGGGGGCGAGAGCCGAGCCGCCGGCGCAGGAAGCCAAGCAGGACGCGGTCATCGCCCTCAACTTCCAGGACGTCGAGCTTCCCGTGCTCGCGAAGTTCGTGAGCGAGGTGACAGGACGGAACTTCATCATCGACGACCGCGTGCGCGGCAAAGTCACCATCATCTCGCCCACCCGGATCACCCCGGACGAGGCCTACCTCGTCTTCCAGTCGGTGCTGCAGGTGAAGGGGTTCACCACCGTCCCGAGCGGGCGTTTCATCAAGATCGTGCCGATCCGCGAGGCCCGCGAGACGACCGTCCCGACGGGCGCCCGGGCGGGCGAGGAGGTCGTCACCCGCATCCTCCCCCTCCGCCACGCCGACGCGGGCAACCTCATCCCGGTCCTGCAACCGCTCGTGTCGAAGGACGGCCTCCTCACCGCCTATCCCGCCACCAACAGCCTGGTCATCGTCGACGCGGGGGCGAACGTCGAGCGGCTCGCAGCCCTCATGGCGCAGCTCGACGTCGCGCCGAGCGGCGGTGGTGTCGAGGTCGTCCCGCTCCGCTTCGCGCCCGCCGAGGAGCTCGCGCCGCGCGTCCGCGAGGCGTTCGGAGGCGAGGGGCGCGCGCTCCGCGTCGTCGCTGATGGTCGCTCGAACGCGCTCGTGGTCGCCGGCCCGGCGGACGACATCGCGCGGGCCCGCACCGTGATCGCGCACCTCGACCGCGCGCTCCCGCCCGGCACGACCCGGGTGAACGTCTATCGTCTGAGGTACGCCGACGCGGAGAGCCTCTCCCGGGTCCTGGCGCAGCTGATCGGTCTCCCCGTCGGGCCGCCACCCGAGCCCCGCCCGCGGGGCAGCTCCTTCATGCGCAACACCGCGCCCCGGGGGCTACCCGGTCTCGGCTACGACGGCGGCATGGGCCAGCCTGCGCCCCAGCCGGTCGCCGCGACCGAGCCGCCGCCGGCGAGCGGCGGCGGCACCATCCCGCTCGAGGCGCCCGTGCGCATCACCGCCGATACGGCCACCAACGCCCTGGTCGTGAGCGCGACGTCGGCGGACTGGGACACCCTGCGCGGGGTGATCCAGGAGCTCGACATCCGCCGCCCGCAGGTCTTCGTCGAGGCGATCATCCTCGAGGCGACGCTCGACAACATGCGGGCGCTCGGCGTCGAATTCCGGGCGGCCGGCGATATCGGTGGTGGCGTCGGGCTCGCCCAGACGAATCTCAATCCGCTGGCGAACGCGCTCACCGACCCGACCTCGCTCGCCGGCCTCGTCCTCGCCGCGGCGAGCAACAAGAAGGTCCGCCTGCCGAACGGGCAGGAGGTGCCCGCGCAAACCGCTCTCCTCACCGCCCTCGAGAACGACACCACCGTGAACGTCCTCTCGGCCCCCAACCTCATCACCACCGACAACGAGGAGGCGGAGATCGTCGTCGGCCGGAACGTTCCCTTCGTCGCCAGCCGCGCGACGAGCGCCAGCAACCTCGAGAATCTCTTCACCACCATCGTGCGCCAAGACGTCGGCATCACGCTCCGCCTGACGCCGCAGATCACCGCGGACGACTTCGTGCGCCTGAACCTCTTCGAGGAGGTCTCCGACATCGTGCCCACGGTCGACGCCGGCGATCCGAACCAGGTCGGCCCCACCACGACGATCCGGTCGGCCAGCACCGAGGTCGCGGCGCACGACGGGCAGACGGTCGTCATCGGCGGCCTGCTCTCCGACACGGTACGTGGCATGGAGACGGCGGTCCCCTACTTCGGTCGGATCCCGGTGCTGGGGGCGTTCTTCCGGCACAACGAGGACCGGCGCATGAAGACGAACCTGCTCGTCTTCCTCACGCCGCACATCATCTCGAGCGACGCACAGATGGCAGACAACTCCCTGCGCGAGCGCGCGCGCATGCAGGCAGGGATGCCGCCCGGGCTCCGGCACAAGCCGCCGCTCACCGGCCCGGGATGGACGGCGCCGGGGAGCGCGGGCGAGGTCGGCACGGGCCCGTGACCCTCGACCAGGAAGCCGCCGCCACCCTCGGCATTCCCTCCGAGGCGCTCGATCGCCTCCGCCGGCGCGACGGCCAGACGTGCGGCGAGGCGCTGGCAGAGGCCGGGCTTGCGGAAGGCGCGGCCTTCGCGCGCGCGCTCGCGGACGCCGCCGGTCTACCCTTCGCCCCCGCTCCGCCGGTGCTGCCGGTGCGCGAGCTCCTCGCCCGGCTACCGATGCCGTACGCCCGGCGCCATCTCGTCCTCCCGCTGGTGCGCGAGGACGACGGGCTCGCCGTCGCGGTCGCCGACCCCGCCGACCTGGCACCGCTCGACGACCTCCGCTTCCTCTTCCAGGCACGTCTCCGCCCGCTGGTCGTCCCGGCTCCGGCGCTGCGCGACGCCATCACGCGCGCCTACGACGCCGCCGCCTCGTCGGCCAGCGACGCGATGGAGGCGATGACGGGGGACGGCGTCGTCCTCGAGCTCGCCGCGGGCGCCGATCCGCTCCACGTGCCGGCCGACGGTTCCCTCGACCTGCTCGAGGCCGGCGACGAGGCGCCCGTCATTCGCCTGGTGAACGCCCTCCTCTTCGAGGCGGTGAAGGCAGGCGCCAGCGACATCCACCTCGAGCCCTTCGAGCGAACCACCGCCGTGCGCTTCCGCATCGACGGCATCCTGCACGACGTCCTCGCCCCCCCCGCGCGCGTGCACGCCACGCTGGCGGCGCGCGTGAAGATCATGGCCGGCCTCGACATCGCCGAGCGCCGCCTGCCACAGGACGGCCGCATCCGGCTCCGCGTCGCCGGGCGGGACATCGACGTCCGCGTCTCGCTCGTCCCGACCGGCTTCGGCGAGCGTGTCGTGCTGCGCCTCCTCGACCGCGCCGCGACGCTGCTCGATCTTCCCGAGCTCGGGCTCGCGGCCTCGATCGCCACCGCCCTCGACCGCCTTCTCGCCCAGAGCCACGGCATCGTCCTGGTCACCGGTCCGACCGGGAGCGGCAAGACGACCACCCTCTATGCCGCGCTCAGGCGTCTCCGGACGGGCGAGCGCAACATCATGACGATCGAAGATCCGGTCGAGTATCAGCTCCGCGGCGTCGGACAGATCCAGGTGAACCCGCGCATCGACCTGACCTTCGCCAGCGGGCTGCGGGCCGTGCTGCGACAGGATCCTGACGTCATCCTGGTGGGGGAGATCCGTGATCGCGAGACGGTCGAGATCGCGCTCCAGTCCGCGCTCACCGGGCACCTCGTCTTCTCGACGCTCCACACCAACGACGCCGCGGGCGCGGTGACGCGCCTCCTCGACATGGCGGTCGAGCCCTTCCTCATCTCGTCCTCCCTGCTCGCCGTGCTGGCCCAGCGGCTGGTCCGCCGGGTGTGCGCGACCTGCGGCCAGGACGCCCTGCCCGGGGCTGAGGAGCGGGCCGCGTTCGGCGACGCCACGCCCGCCGTGCTTCGCCACGCGGGGAGCGGCTGCGCGGACTGCCGCGGCACGGGCTACCGCGGCCGGACGGCGATCCACGAGCTCCTCGTCGTCGACGACCCGATCCGCGCGCTCGTCATGGCGCGCGCCGATGCGGGCGCCATCCGCCGTCACGCCACGACGCATGGCATGACCCCGCTCCGCGGCGACGGGCTCGCCAAGGCGCGCGCGGGCGTCACCACGCTGGCCGAGGTGCTGCGCGCGACGCAGGACGAGGGCTGATGCCCGTCTTCGCCTACCGCGCGCTCACCGCCGCCGGCCAGGGCCGCCGCGGCGTCATCGATGCGGAGAGCACGCGCGCTGCCTGGCAGGCGCTCCGCAACCGCGGCATCTTCCCCACCGAGCTCGCCGAGGACCGGGCGAGCGCCCCTCGCGCAGGACGCCGGCGTGTCGCCGCCGGAGAGCTGGCGGCAGCAACCCGCGCGCTCGCCACCCTGGTCGCGGCCGGGGTGCCGGTCACCGAGGCGCTCGCGGCGGTGGGCGAGGAGACCGAGCAGGCGGTCCTGGCGAACGCCCTCACGCACGCCCACGCACGGCTCCGCGAGGGCGTCCCCCTGGCCGACGCGCTGGGCGCGAGTCCCACCGTGTTCGCACCGCTCTTCTGCGACGTGGTGCGCGCCGGCGAGCTGAGCGGCGCGCTTCCCGCCGTGTTGCTGCGGCTCGCCGATCACGCCGAGGCGAGCGCGGCGACCCGGGCACGGCTCCGGGCCGCGCTCACGTACCCGATGGTCATGGTGCTCGCCACCCTGGCCGTCCTCGGATTCCTGCTCGCCTGGGTGGTGCCGCAGGTGACGCACCTCTTCGCCGAGAGCGGCGCGCAGCTCCCGGTCGCGACCCGCATTCTGGTGGCGGTCACCCACCTCGTCGCGGTCAGCTGGTGGGTCGTGCTCCCGCTCGGCGTCGGCGCAGCCCTGGGTATCGCGGCGTGGGCGCGGACCGACGCCGGCCGGGAACGCATCGATGCGACCGTGCTTCGACTCCCGCTCGTCGCCGGGCTGGTGCGGAAGGTCGCCTCGGCACGGCTGGCACGCACGCTCGCCACGCTGCTCACCGGGGGGGTCCCGCTCGAGACCGCGCTCGGCATTGCCATCCCCGTCATGGGGAACCGGGCCCTGGCGGCCGCGGTCGCACGGGCGCGCGAGGCGGTCCGCGAGGGCCAGCCGCTCGCGACCGCGCTCGCGGCCAGCCGGACCTTTCCACCGCTGCTCGTCCGCCTGGCCGCCGTAGGTGAGCGTGGTGGCTCGCTCGCCGACACCCTCGAGCGCGCTGCCGTCGCGCACGAGGGCGAGGTCGAACGGGCGCTCGCCGCGCTGGTCGCCCTGGTCGAGCCGGCGCTCATCCTCACGATGGGGGGCGTCGTCCTCGTCCTGGTCGCCGCCATCCTGCTGCCGCTCTTCGAGCTGAACGCGCTCGTGCGATGATGACGTCACGCGCGGGATATACGCTGCTCGAGATCATGGTCGTGGTCTTCATCCTCGGCCTGCTCGCGACGCTCGTCGCCCCGCGCATCATGGGCCGGACCGACGAGGCCCGGCACACCAAGGCGGTCGCCGACATGAAGGCGATCGAGCAAGCCCTCAACCTCTATCGCCTCGACACCGGCGGCTATCCCACCACCGAGCAGGGCCTCGAGGCCCTCGTCCACAAGCCGACCACGCCCCCGGTGCCCCGCACCTGGAACCCGAACGGCTATCTCGAAGGCACGCCGGTCGATCCGTGGGGCAATCCCTACGTCTACGTGACGGACGGCAGTCATTTCACGCTCAAGTCCCTCGGCGCCGACGGGGTGGAGGGGGGCGAGGGCAAGTTCGCCGACATCGTCAATTGATGCGTTCCGGATTCACGCTGCTCGAGGTGATGGTGACGCTGGCGGTCATCGGCCTGGCGGCCACGATCGTCCTGCCGCGGCTGCGAGACGCCGGCGAGCTCCGGCTCGAGGCAGAAGGGCGGCAGCTCGCGGACGCGGTCAACTTCGGACGCGAGCGGGCGGTGCTCACCGGGGTGCCCATGCGGCTCGTCCTCGACCTGGATGCGGAGCGGTGGATGCTCGGACGCCCCGGGCGAGCCGCGACCGAGATCGTGTCGGATCCAGGACCGCTCGACAGGCCGCGGCTGCTCACGGCGTCCACGCGCTTCCGCTCGGTCGCGGTGGGGGGGGCACCGATGATCCAGCACGGGATCGTGGCGCTCGAGTTCCTCCCGGCGGGCGACGGGTTGCCGGCGCGCCTCGACCTCGCCGACGAGCGTGGGGCGACGCTGGGCATCGTCGTGCCGGCGGCCAGCGGACGCGCCGTGGTGGTGCGATGAGAGAGCGCGGCGTCACGCTCCTCGAGACGCTCGTCGCCCTCGGGCTCACGGCGCTCGTGCTGGCGGCGCTCGAGGGCACGGTCCTGCGGGCCGCGGCGGCACGGGGACGCGCCAGCGCCGTGGCGGAGCGCGAGGCGGCCGGACGCTCCGTCCTGCTCCGGTTGAATGCGGAGCTGGAGGCGGCCCCGGTCGCCGACGATCCGCGCCAGCACTTCGCGGTGGAGCCGGCTGCGGGCCCCGCGCAGCCGTGGACCACCCTCCGCTTCGCGACGCTTACGCGCGACGGAGGAGCGGCACGCGTCGTGGTCTACCGCGTCGAGCCCGATCCGGCTCGCCAGGGGATCGGCACGCTGCTCCGGCGGGAGACGTTCTCCCCTGCGCCCCCGGATCCCTCCTATCCCACCGGCTTCCCGGTGCTGGAGAAGGTCCGCGATTTCCGCGTCCGCTGCTTCGACGGGACCACGTGGCGCGCCGACTGGGCCCCCGGCGAGCTGCCACGCGCGGTGGAGGTCGCGGTCGCCGTCGACGACGGCCTGGACGGCGTGACGGAGCTGCGCATCGCCACCACACTCCCGACCGCACGTTGACCATGCGACTCCTCGGCATCGAGCTCGGTGAGCACGAGATCCGCATCGCGCGCGGGGAGCGCGCCTTCGGCAGCGTGCGGCTGAGCGGCGTCGAGCGCGTGCCGTACGCCGATGCCGCCGAGCTCGACCAGCGCCTCGCCGCCCTCGCCGCGCCGGGTACCGAGGTGCTGACCGCCCTCCCCACCACCGCGGTGACTCACCGCCTCCTCGTCCTTCCGTTCCGCGACGCCCGACGGCTCGCGCGCACGGTGCGCCTCGAGCTGTTCGGACAGCTGCCCGACGAGCCCGAGGATGCCCTCGTCGCCTACGAGTCGCTGGGGCGTGTGACGGAGGGTTCTGCCGTGCTCGCGGTCGTCGCACGGCAGGCCGACGTCACGGCGCATCGCGCGCTCCTCGGGTCGGCGGGGCTCTCTCCGCTGCGCGTCGAGCTCGCTCCGCTTCCCGTCTGGAACCTTCTTCCCCCCGCGCTGGGGGACGTCGCCCTCCTCGTCGCCGACGGCACGCGCAGCACGCTCAGCCTCCGGCGCGACGGACGGATCGCCGGGCTCCGCGCCCTCGTCGCCTCGGCCGACGACCCGGCGGCGCTCGCCGCCGAGGTGCGCTGGGCGCTGGCCGCGCTCGGCGGAATTCCCTCGACGCTCGTCGTCGCGGGTGCCGGCGTCGTCCCGGAGCTCGCAACGGCCCTCGCGGCGACGACGGGTGCGAGGGTGGTCCCGCTCGCCGAGGTGGCCGAGGTTCCGTTCCCAGATGCCACGGCGTGCGCCGTCGCGGCCGGCCTGGTCGCGGGAACCGCGTGGCGCGCCCGGCCGCATCTCGTGCTGGCGGCGGGCGAGGGCGAAGGCGCGCCGGCCTTCCGCCGGAGCGCCGCCCTCGCGCTCGCCGCGCTCGTCCTCGGCGTCGTCGATCTGGGGCTCGTTCACCACCGGCTCGCAGCCCGCGAGGCGGCACTGACTGCCGCCATCCGCAGCGAGGCGGCGGCGATGCTGCCGGGCGCACGGCTCGTGGCGCCGCGGGCGGAGCTCGAGGCCGCCCTCAGCGCGACCAACCATCGCGCCGCGCGGCGTGGCCCGGGGGCGCTCGCGGTCCTCCGCGAGCTCAGCACACGCGTGCCCACGGCGCTCGCGCTCGACCTCGACGAGCTGGTGGTCGAGCCCGACGCCGTCCGCCTCCACGGGCGCACGGACAGCTTCGGGACGGTCGATGCGCTGCGCACTGCTCTCGCGGGCTCGCCGCTCCTGAGCGAGGTCACCGCCGAGGAGACGCGCGCCACCGTCGATGGACGGCACGTCGAGTTCCGCCTGCGAGCGTTGCGTCGCCCGGGCGGAGGAGAGAGCTCGTGACGGCGCGACTCGGCGCCTGGCTCGCGGGTCTGTCGCCGCGCGAGCGGATGCTGCTCACGGTCGCGGGCGCGCTCACGCTCGGGCTCCTCGTGCTCGGCGCAGTGCTCACGGTGCGCGACGATCTTGCCACGCTCCACGCGCGCGTCGCGGGTCGCGAGCGCGAGCTCGCCGAGGTCCGGCGGCTCACCGCGCGGCTCCGCCAGGCCGCGGGGGGAGAGCCGTCGGCGCCGGACGGTGAGCTCTTCACGCGGCTCCAGGCCGCCGTCGACCAGAGCGTGGGCCGCGACCGACTGGCTGCCATGACGCCGGCAGAGGGACCGGTCGAGGCGGGGTTTGCCGAGCAGCGCGTCGGGCTCTCCCTGCGCGGCGCCACGCTCGGCCAGGTGGTGGCCCTGCTGCACGCGCTCGAGGGTGGCGCCCCACC
The DNA here is from genome assembly GCA_035476275.1 of Binatus sp. (SeqCode). Lineage (GTDB taxonomy): Bacteria > Desulfobacterota > Binatia > DP-6 > DP-6 > DP-23. The sequence continues at coordinate 20,728 of DATILR010000049.1, forward strand.
TCTCCCGGTGGCCCGCGTCGAGCTCCGCAAGATCCCCGACGACGCGACCCGGTTCGACGCCTCCGTCGAGGTCGTGGAGCTGAGGCCGGCCCAATGACGCGCGCCCGCGCCCTCGCGGGAGGCGTCGCGGTGGCCTTCTTCACCGCGTCCCTTGCCCTGCTCTTCCCGACCGAGCCCATCGTGCGCCGTCTCCTCGCTCACGCCGCCCCGCGGGAATGGCCGGTGGTCTTCCGGGGCGCCACCCTCCGACCGCGGGGCCTGTGGCTCACCGACGTGACCTTCCGCCGGCGGGACGGCAGCGCCGTCGTGCACGCCGAGAGCGTGTTCTGGTCGCCTTCGCTCATCGGTCTGCTGCGCGATGGTCGGGGTCTTCCCTGGCGCCTCACGGCCGACGTGTGCGGCGGGATCGGCGAGGCCACCGTCGCGGCGGACGGCCCGGGCGTCACCGTCGCGCTCACCTGGCACGA
>DATILR010000050.1:0-15764 GCA_035476275.1 Binatus sp. (SeqCode)
CTAGGCTGCGCCCGCCAGGCCGTGGCGCAGCGCGTACATCACCAGGCCGACGCGATCGCGGACACCGAGCTTCTGGAAGATGTTTGTCAGGTGGGTCTTCACGGTGCGCTCGCTGATGCTGAGCGTCGCGCCGACCTCGCGGTTCTTCTGCCCGGTGGCCACCAGTCGTACGATCTCGCGCTCCCGCTCGGTGAGCCCGTTCTCGTCGCGCGTGACGACGGCGGAGCTGTCCGGGCCGAGCTGGGCGAGCTCCTCGACGAGCGTCCCCGTCATGCGGGCATCTACCCACACCTGTCCGGCGCAGACCGTGTGGATCGCCTGCATGAGGGTCTGCCGCGCCGAGTCCTTGAGGACGACGCCCTTGGCCCCGAGTCGGAAGGCCCGGACGTGCTCCTCCTTCTCGTCCGACGCGGTCAGCACGAGCACCTGCGTCCGCGGACTGATGCGGAGCACGGCCGGCACGGCGTCGAGGCCGCTGCCCTGCGGCATGCGGATGTCCAGCAGGAGAACGTCGGGCTTCGTCTGCCAGACGAGCTCCACGATGTCCTCCGCGTTCTCGGCGTCGGCCACCACCTCGATGTCGTCTTCCATCTCGAGGATCGTGCGGAGCCCCTCGCGGAAGAGCGTGTGGTCGTCGACGATCACGACGCGGCACTTCGGGCGGACCGAGTTCATGCTGACAACCTCCGGGAGAGACTTGGACGGGCGGCGGGGCCGCCGGTCGGGACGAGGATCGAGATCTCTGCGCCGCGCCCCGGACTGGTCCAGACCGCGAGCGCGCCCCCCAGGGCGGCCGTGCGCTCGCGAATCGACCAGGGGGTGGCCTCGGGGGCGAGGAATCCATCGGCATCGATGGCCGTCGGTCGGTTGACGAAGCCGGTACCGTTGTCACGCACCACCAGGTAGGTGTGCGACGCGGAGGTCCCGAGCTTGATCACGGCGCGGGTCGCCCGCCCATGGCGAACCGCGTTGCGCAGCGCCTCGCGCGCGATCTGCGCGAGCTCGTGGGCAGTGGTCGCCGGGAGCATCACCTCGCTGGTGGAACGGGCGAGTTCCACGCGAATGCCCTCGCGGACGGAGAATTCCCCCGTCAGGCGCTCGAGCGTGGACCAGAGGTCGCCCCCGTCCTGCCCCGGGGTCCGGAGCACCGTCATGTAGCGGCGGACCTCGCGGTAGCCGCGCGCCACGTTCTCGTGCAGCTCTTCGAGCTCGCGTGGGACGCGTGCGGGGTCGCGCTGGAGGAGGAGCTTGCACGCCTCGATCCGCAGGTCCAGGCCAGCCAGCGACTGGATGAAGCCATCGTGCAGGTCGCGGGCGATGCGGGCGCGTTCCTCGAGGACGGCCAGCTCCTCGGCCTTCCCCTGAAGGCGAACGGTCTCGAATCCCGCCGCCGCCTGCGCGACCAGGAGGACCAGGAAGTCCAGGTCGTCGCGCGTGAACTTGTCCCCCGCCGGGCGCGTGAGGAGCGCGCGACCGCGGAGTTCGCGCTGGATCAGCACGGGCGCTGCCAGCACCACCTGGGGTGGGTCGTCGCTGAACGCCTCCAGGTCGGACGAGATGTCCTTCCGGGTCAGCGCGCCGGTCAGCACGTCGAGGCAGGTCGCCGTGCCCGCACCGGGACGGAGCTCGTTGGCGATGAACCCCTCGGTGGGTGTGGCGAAGGGCAGGGGGAGCGGGTCGCCCTGGGTGATGCGGAGGGCGCTGCGCGTCCGCTTGCCGCGCCGGGTGAGCTCCCAGGTGAAGTAGCGGCCGCTGTCGGGGTCCCGCAGCACGAGCAGCGCCCGCTTCGCCTCGAAATGGTCGAGGGCGCGACGCATGACGCGAACCAGGCCGGCTCCTGGCGGTCGCTTGCGACGGAAAGCGGCCGGGAGCTCCACCATGAGCCCGAGCCGACGCTTCGAGCGCCGCTCGTGCTCACCCGGGTAGCCGATCAGGTAGCCGAGGACGAGGAGGTAGATCGGCCGGACGAGATGCGCGCGGTGGACGACGAGGTCTTCGGCCGACACCCACTGGCTGGCGAGCAGGGCGACCGGGTAGGAGAGCGCGAGGATGATCGTGACCGTGAGGGTGGCGCGGAGACCCCACCGCATGCTGACACTCGAGATGACGAAGACGTGGAGCAGGAAGAAGGGACTCGTGCCCCGCTCGGTGAACATGCTGATGACCGTCACCCAGATCACGTCCCCGGCCGCCGAGTAGGGCCCGATGTGGAGGGGGCCGGTGATGGCCGTCCGGAAAGGGGCAGGCTCCTGGCGCACGTATTCGCCGCGGACGAGGGCGAAGATGACCGCGCTGTAGAGTGCGTAGGCGGTGAGGATGGCGTACGCGAGGTTCGGGCTGAAGGACGGCTGGTGAGGGTCGACGATCACCACCAGCAGGGTGGCCGTCGCCAGCAGCACGCGCGACAGGGCGATGATCTTCTCGGTGCGCGAGAAGGCCTCGAGCGGCGCAACCGGGCGGGTATCGCCCAGGCCGCCGGCGGGAAAGGCAGGGAAGGGGGATTGCATCCGGCGTGTCGGCAACGACAGCGGCAGCAACCCATGTGCCATTCCCGGCCGCGTCCTGCTTGCAGATCTGCCATCCCGGGTCTGGCAACCCCGCACGAAGTGGAAAATCGGCAACTTCCACCGCCCCGCGGGGTGGAGCATGGCCTCCACGCGTTGACATTGCGGGGGGCCGTCCCTATCGTCCGTGATCGATGGATACCGAGGCGGTCAGCCTTCCCCAGGGCGCGGTTTCGCTCAGTCCGGCGGCGGTCGCCAAGGTTCGCGAGCTCCGCTCCAAAGAGGGGCGGCCAGACACGGACGTCCTGCGCGTCGCGGTCGTCGGCGGGGGCTGTTCGGGGTTCAGCTACCAGATGAGCTTCGACGGCCACGCGCAGGATGACGATCAGGTGCTCGAGTACGAGGGCGTTCGGGTGGTGGTCGACTCGACCAGCGCCACCTATCTCGCCGGGACCGAGATCGACTTCGTCCAGAGCCTCCACGGCGGAGGGTTCAAGTTCGTGAACCCCGCTGCCCGTCAGACCTGCGGCTGCGGTTCGTCGTTCGCGGTGTGAGCCGTCCGGACCTCCGCCCGCGGTACGAGCATCTTGTCTTCGATCTCGACGGTACGCTCGTCGATTCGCGCGCCGACCTCGTGGCGGCCGTGAACCACGTGCTGCACACGCTGGACCTCCCTGAGCTTCCTCCGCGGATGCTCTATGGCTATGTCGGCGATGGCGCACGAGTCCTGATCGAGCGCGCGCTCGGTCCGGCTCATGCGGACCGCGTCGTCGCCGGCCTCGCCACGTTCGTGGAGTACTACGGCGCGCATCTCCTGGACACCACGCGCGCCTATCCCGGAATCGTCGAGACCCTCGACGCTCTCCGCGCGCGCGGGATCACGCTCTCGGTGCTCACCAACAAGCCGGTCGCCATGAGCCGCGCCATCCTCGAGGGCCTGGGGCTCAGGGACCGTTTCGCCGACGTCGTCGGTGGGGACTCGCTGCCCGTGCGCAAGCCCGACCCCGCCGGCGTCCAGCATCTCCGCCGGCGAAGCGGGACGACGCTCGATTGCATGCTGCTGGTCGGGGATTCCATTGTCGACGTCCTCACCGCCCGGGCGGCTGGGATCGCCTTCAGCGGCGTCAGCTGGGGGCTCGCTCCCGAGGCGCTGCGCGCCGCGGGAGTCGAGCGGATCATCGAGCGCCCGAGCGAGCTCGTGGCCCTGGTGGACAGCTAGTTAGGCCGCGATGCTGGCGTAGAGCCGCGCGTACTCCCGCGCGGCCCGGGACCACGAGAAGTCCTGGGCCATGCCACTGGTGATGAGACGCTGCCAGGCCGGCGCCTCGCGCCGCGTGTCGAGTGCCCGACGAAGCGCGGCGAGGAACGCTTCCGGCGTGAAGGGCGTGAACTTGAAACCCGTGCCAACACCCGTCTCGGGATCGAACTCGACCACGGTGTCGTCAAGGCCGCCCGTTGCGTGCACGACGGGCACCGTCCCGTAGCGCAGGCTGTAGAGCTGGTTCAGGCCGCAGGGCTCGAAGCGCGACGGCATGAGGAAGACGTCTGCCCCCGCCTCGATGCGGTGAGCGAGCCCCTCGTCGAAGCCGATGCGCACGCCCACCTGGCCGGGAAAGCGTTCCGCCAGATCGGTGAGCATCTCCTCGTAGCGTGGCTCGCCGCTGCCGAGCGCCGCGAATTGCACCGCGCGCGTCTCGAGCAGTTCGGGGAGGACGGCCACCAGGAGGTCGAGCCCCTTCTGCTCGACCAGACGGGACACCACGGCGAGCAGCGTGGGCTCCGGACCCATCGTGAGGCCGAGCTCATGCTGCAGTGCGGCTTTGCAGCGTCTCTTGCCGGCGAGGCTTTCCCGATCGTAGCGAGCGGGGATCAGCGGATCGGTGGCCGGGTTCCAGACCGCGTCGTCGACCCCGTTCAGGATGCCTCGCAAGCGGTCCGCACGCAGGCGGAGGACGCCGTCGAGGCCGGCGCCGAAGGACGGGGTCCGGATCTCCTCCGCATAGCGGGGGCTCACGGTCGTGATCGCGTCCGCAAACAGGAGTCCGGCCTTCAGGTAGCTGATGTCGCCATAAAACTCGAGGCCGTCGGGGACGAAGTGGCGCGGGTCGAGGTTCAGGAGATGCCAGTCCGCGGCGGGGAATCGTCCCTGATAGGCCAGATTGTGGACCGTGACGACCGTGCGGGTGGCGGCGAGCTCGGGGTAGTGGTCCTCGGTGGTACGCAGGAAGGCGGAAATCAGGGCGGTCTGCCAGTCGTGCAGGTGGAGGACGTCGGGAGCGGGCAACACGTGGCGCAGCCACTCGAGGGCGGCGCGGCAGAAGAAGGCGAATCGCTCGGCGTTGTCGCCATAGTCCTGCCCGTCGACCCCGTAGAGCCCGTCGCGATCGAAGAACCGATCGGCCCGGACCAGGAACGTCGGGACCGGGGCATCGGGCACGGCGAGGATCTCCGCCGGCTCCATCCGGCTCGACACGGGGGCGTGCACCTGGTGGCTGACCGGCAATGGCCCCAGCGCACGCAGCGCGGTGCGGTACGCCGGCAGACAGACGCTCACCTCGACGCCCATGCGGGTCAGCGCCGGGGGCAGCGCGGCGAGGACGTCGGCGAGGCCCCCGGTCTTCGCGTACGGGTGGACCTCGGGCGCGAACATCACGACCCGCATCAGTCGGGGGTGTCGCGCAAGACGCGGGCCGCGTCCTCGGGGGGCATCGGATTGATGTGGAAGCCGCTCCCGAGCTCGAAGCCCGCCAAGTTGGTGAGCTTCGGGGTGATCTCGATGTGCCAGTGGTACGAGGGGCTCTCGCCGGCGCCGAAGGGCGCGCTGTGGAGGATGAGGTTGTAGGGCGGGTCCTCGAGCGCGCGGGCGAGCTTCCGGAGCACGACGCGGAGGACGGTCGCGACCTCGCGGAGGCGCGGTCCGTCGGTCTGCTCGAAGGCGGCCGCGTGCTGGCGGGGTACGACCCAGGTCTCGAAGGGAAAGCGCGCGGCGAAGGGTGCGAATGCCACCACCTCCGGAGTCTCGGCGACCAGCCGGAAACGCTCGTCGAGCTCTTGGCGCACCATGTCGCAGAAGAGACAGCGCTCGCGGTAGTCGTAGTAGGCCCGCGCCTGCTGGACCTCCTCGGCCACCACGAGGGGGACGACCGGCGTCGCGATCAGCTGGGAGTGGGGGTGCTCCAGGCTCGCCCCGGCCTCCGGGCCGTGGTTCTTGAAAACGATCACCGAGCGGAGGCGCGCGTCACGCTTCAGATCGAGGATTCGGTCGCGACACGCCCGCACGACGTCCTCGACAGCGCTGGCCGGCAACGCGGCGAGGGTCCCGTCGTGATCCGGCGACTCGACGAGCAGCTCGTGGGCGCCGACGCCGTTCATGACGTCGTAGATGCCCTCGCCGTGACGCTCGAAGTCGCCCTCGATGCGCAGTGCCGGGAACTTGTTGGGGACGACGCGGACGCGCCAGCCCGCCGAATCGGCCGGCGCCTCGGCCGCATCCCGGTAGGCGAGGACCTCGGGTGGGGTCTCGCGTTCGTGGCCGGCGCAGAGCGCGCACGGGCCCCCGCGGCGTTCGACGTGGCGGCGCGGGAAGTCGCTCGGCCGCCGGACACGCTCGGTCGCGATGATCACCCACCGTCCGAGGGTGGGATCCTTGCGGAATTCCGGCATGCGCGGCGCCGCGCGACGCGGCTACGCCGTCGCGGCGCGTTGCTCGCGGGCGGCACCCGCCTCATGGCGCTGCGCCGTGGTCGGTTCGAGCGCCTGCTCGAGCAGCTCGTCCATGCTCTCCACGAAGATGAACCGCAGCGCACGCCGTACCTCCTCCGGCACGTCGTCGAGGTCCTTCGCGTTCCGGCGCGGGAGCAGGAGCGTCTCGATGCCGGCTCGCCTGGCGGCCAGCACCTTCTCCTTGATGCCGCCCACGGGAAGCACGCGCCCGCGGAGCGTGATCTCCCCGGTCATGGCCACGTTCGACCGCACGTGGCGGCCGGTCAGCAACGAGGCGAGGGCGGTGGTGATGGTGACACCGGCCGAGGGTCCGTCCTTCGGGACGGCGCCGGCGGGCACATGGATGTGGATGTCGCTGGTCTCATAGAAGTCGGGCGCGATGCCGAGACGCTCGGCGCGCGAGCGGATGTAGCTGAGCGCCGCCTGCGCGGACTCCTTCATGACGTCGCCCAGGTGGCCGGTGAGCGTCAGGGTCTTCTTGCCGGCCATGCGCGTCGCCTCGATGAAGAGGATGTCGCCGCCGTTGGGCGTCCAGGCGAGACCGACCGCCACCCCGGGCTCCTCCGTCCGTTCGGCGATCTCGGAGAAGAAGCGCTCCGGCCCGAGGAACTCGGCGACCTTGTCCACCGTGCAGACCACCGGCTCGGTGCGTCCCTCGGTGATCGCCCGCGCGATCTTGCGGCACACGCGCCCGATCTCCCGTTCCAGGTTCCGCAGGCCCGCCTCGCGGGTGTAGGCCCGGATGATCCGGACCAGCGCCTCGGGTTCGAAGCGCAGCCGCTCCGGCGTCAACCCGTTCTCGGTGAGCTGCTTCGGGATGAGATGCCGGCGGGCGATCTCGAGCTTCTCCTCCTCGGTGTACCCCGCCAGCTCGATCACCTCCATGCGGTCGCGGAGCGGCGGCGGGATCGGGTCGAGAAGGTTGGCGGTGGTGACGAACATCACCCGCGACAGATCGAAGGGGACGTCGAGGTAGTGGTCCTGGAAGGTGTTGTTCTGCTCCGGGTCGAGCACCTCGAGCAGCGCGGAGGCCGGATCGCCCCGGAAATCCATGCCGAGCTTGTCGATCTCGTCGAGCATGAAGAGGGGATTGTTCGATCCGGCGTTGCGCACGTTTTGGATGATCCGGCCGGGCAGGGCGCCGATGTAGGTCCGGCGATGGCCGCGGATCTCGGCCTCGTCACGGATGCCCCCGAGCGAGAGGCGCACGAACTTCCGACCCATGGCGCGCGCGATCGACTTGCCGAGGGAGGTCTTGCCGACGCCGGGCGGGCCGACGAAGCACAGGATCGGGCTCTTCGGATCCTTCCGCAGCTGTCGCACGGCCAGGTATTCGAGGATGCGCTCCTTGATCTTCTCGAGGTCGAAGTGGTCCTCGTCGAGCACCTGGCGGGCATGGTGCAGGTCGAGGTTGTCCTCCGTGGACACGGCCCAGGGAATCGCCACCAGCCACTCGAGGTACGTCCGCACCACGGTGTGCTCGGCCGATTCCGGCGGGATGATCCGCAGCCGCTCGAGCTCGTGCTCGGCCGCCTTGAGGGCGTCGGGCGGCATCTGCGCCGTCTCGATGCGCTTGCGGAGCTCCTCCATCTCGGCGGTCTTGCCATCGCCCTCGCCGAGCTCCTTCTGGATCGCCTTCAGCTGCTGGCGGAGGTAGAACTCCTTCTGATTCTTACTCAGCTCGGACTGCACCTGTGACTGGATCTTGTGCCCGAGCTCGAGGAGCTCGATCTCCCGGTTGAGGATCGTGGAGAGCTTCTCCAGGCGGCCACGGACGTCGAGCGTCGAGAGGAGATCCTGTTTCTCCTCGAGCGAGATGTTGAGGTTCGAGGCGATCAGGTCGGTCACCTTGCCCGGGTCCTTGATGTTCATGACCACCACCTGCAGCTCGTCCGGCAGGTAGGGAATCATGGACACGAACTTGGCGAACTGGTTCACCATGTGGGCCTGGATGGCTTCCAGGTCCTTCGAGGGGACGAACATGTCCTGGAGGTGGCGAACCTGCGCCTTGAGGAAGGGCTCGCGTTGGGTGTAGCCGGCGACCTCGATCCGCTTGAGACCCTGGACGAGAATGCGGACGCTGCCATCCGGATACTTGAGCATCTTGAGGATGCGGCCGGCGGTGCCGCGCGAGTAGAGCCCCTCCGGATCGGGCGCCTCCTCCTCGGGGTTCTTCTGCGCCAGCAGGCCGAGCATGCGATCGCCCTGCAGGCAGCTCTCGACGAGCCTGAGCGAGGCGCCGCGGGAGATCAGCAGCGGGACGATCGCGGACGGAAAGATGACGACGCCGCGGAGGGGGAGGATCGGCAGCTCGGAGGGGACGGCCACTCCGCTGATGTCCTCGTCGAACCCGAAGAATCGCTGCTGCGGGTCGGTCTCGGATTCCGGCGCTTGTTCGCGAGGGTCGTCGGCCATACCCTGATCCTCCACCCGGACGATCACGCGCGGCGCCCCGACGCGTGCGCTGGCGCGCGCTCTCTGGGACAGGCTCCCGCCCGGCGCTGACGTGTGCGGGACTGTAACGCAGGGGTGCTATCCGCACAAGGCGTCGTGCAGGAGCGCGAGCTTCGCGTTGCCTCGACACTCGTGGGGGAAGCGGCTAGCATCCTTCCGCTCACATGAAACCCGAGAAGCTCTTCACCCTCGAGGAGGCGAACGCCGCCCTGCCGCGGCTCAGCATCCTCATGGAACGCCTGCAGCGCGCGGCGCTCAGCCTGCACGAGGAGCTGCGCAGCCTGGCAGCGGAGAGCGCGACGGACCTCGCCGAGCTGTCCACCGAGGAGCTCCTGCGTCAGCGACCCGCGGCGCGCAGCCTGGCCGAGGAGCTCGAGTCGGTCGTCGACGAGATCCAGGCGACCGGCGTCGTGCTCAAGGACATCCAGCTCGGCCTGATCGACTTTCCCGCCGAGCGCGAGGGTGAGGTCGTCTACCTGTGCTGGCAGTTCGGCGAGCCGGAAGTGGCCTTCTGGCACCGCATGGAGGACGGCTTCGCCGGCCGTCAGGCGCTGCCGGGATCCGCGGGCCCGCGCTACCTCCAGTGACCACCGTCCTCCGCCTCTGCTACCTCCTCGGCCTCAGTGTCTGGATCGGCGAGGTGATCTTCTTCTCCTTCGTCGTGGCGCCGGCGATCTTCAGCGTCCTCGGCCCAGCCCCTGCGGGCGACGTGGTGAGCGTGATCTTTCCTCGCTACTACGCCCTGGGGATGGGGGCGGCCACGCTGACGCTCGCCAGCGCGCTGGCCCTTGGACGGCGGGCGACCCTGCCGCGGCTCTGGACGGCGGCCTCTGCAGTCCTGGCGCTCGGCCTCGTGGCCACCGTCATCGCAGGCACCATTGTTCATCCGCGGGCGCAACAGCTGCGTGCCGCCGCACACGCGGCGGGGCAGGCCCCCGCGGACAGCGAGCCGTTCCAGCGCGCGCACCGTCTCGCCGTCGGCCTGAACGGGGCTGCGCTGCTCGCCGCGGTCATCGGTCTCGGGCTGTCGGCCGCCGCCCTGCACGAATAGGCCGCATGCCGGCGGCGTACCGTGGCGTTCTCCTCGATCTCTTCGGTACGCTGATCAGCTTCGAGCCGGCGCGTCTCCCCGAGCTGCAGGTGGGCGGCGAACGGATCCGCACCACGGTCGGCGGCCTGGCGAGCCCGCTCGCCGCCTGGGTGCCCGGAACGACACCCGAGGAATTCCTTCGGGCCCTCGTCACGGTGAGCGACGAGATGGCGCGTGCGCGGGCCCACGAGCACGTCGAGCTGCCCTCGCGCGAGCGCTTCCGTCGCGCCCTCGAGCGGGTAGGCTGCGATGATACGCACCTCGCCGAGGCCGCGGTTCATCTCTCGCGCGCGCACATGGGGATCGTCGCCAGCGCCACGACGCTTCCCGACGACCACCAAGTGCTGCTCGCAGCGCTTCGCCCGCGCTACCGGCTCGGCCTGGTGAGCAACTTCGACGACACGGCCACCGCTTACGAGATCCTCCGCCGCCACGGGCTGCTCGCCTATCTGGACGGCGTGGTCGTCTCGGAGGCGCTCGGGCTCCGCAAGCCCCACCCGGCGCTGGTGCGGGCCGGCCTCTCCGACCTCGGTCTCGCCCCCGACGAGGTGCTGTTCGTGGGCGACACCTTCGCGGAGGACGTGCTCGGGGCTCGCGCGGCCGGCGTCGACGCCGCCTGGATCGACGCGCAGGGCCGCGGTGTGCCGGAGACCGCAGAGCCGCCACGCTTCCGGCTGCGCAGCCTCGCCGAGCTCGGCCCCCTGCTGGTCGGCCCGTGAGTCCTGCGAGGCGCGCCCGGCGTCCCGTCCAGATCGCGGTCGCCGGTGGCGGGCGATGCAGCCGCCGAACGCAACGGCTGGCGCAAGCGGTCGGTGCGGAGGTCGCCGCCGCCGGTGCGGTGCTCGTGTGCGGTGGCCTGGGAGGGGTCATGGAGGCGGCCGCGCGCGGGGCGGCCGAGGGGGGCGGCACGGTCGTCGGTCTCGTGCCGAGCTACGATCCGGCACGGGCCAACCGGCACCTCGCCGTCGTCATCCCGACCGGCATGGGGCACGCGCGGAACGTCCTGGTCGCCGCCGCCGGCGACGTCCTCATCGCGCTCCCCGGCGAGCACGGGACGCTCGCGGAGATCGCCCTCGCGCGCGCCATCGGCCGGCCGGTGGTGGCGCTCGCCGCCTGGCGGACGGTCGCCGGCCTCGTGTACACCCGCACGGCTGCCGACGCGGTCCGCCGCGCCCTGGAGCTGGCCGCGCGTCCCCGTCGCGCGGGCTCGGGGAAGGCGTTGCGTCGGGGCGGCGGCCGCGGCTCCCGCTTCTAGCCGGCCGGCAGCTTCGGAAGCGGCCGCGGCGCGGGCATCGGACTTCGGTACGGTACGGGGATGTACTGCACCGAAGGCCGACCCGTCGTGGGCTGTGGAAAGAGACGCATGTAGTCGTACAGCTCGCGCGGCATGTCCGTGTTGATCGGCAGGCCCATGCGGCGCAGCGTCTCGACGTTGAGCGGATGGTCGTGCGTCCACTCGCCCCGCGTGAAGAGGGAGGCCAGCTCGCTCGCCTTCTCCTCTCCCATCCGCTCGGTGAGGGTGGTCCGCACGCACTCGCGGAGCTGGTCGGTGGCCTTACGCGCGACGTCGGCCAGGATGAGCGTCTCGTCGTCGATCTCCTGGTGCCGTTCCGTCTTCCAGTCGACGGCGCGGACGATCGACGCGGCCGGGTGCTGACCGAGCTGAGGATCGAGCGAGCCGAGCACGGCGTTCGGGTCCATCACGATCTCGTCCGCCGCCAGCGCGATCAGCGTCCCGCCGCTCATGGCGTAGTGAGGGACGTAGACGGTCACCTTGGCCTTCCGCCGGGCGATGGCGTGTGCGATCTGCTCGGCTGCCAGCGCGAGGCCGCCGGGCGTGTGCAGGACGATGTCGATGGGCACGTCCTCGGCCGTCAGCCGGAGCGCCCGGAGGAGCTCCTCGCTGTCCTGGATGTCGATGTAGCGGAGGAGAGGAAAGCCGAGGATGCTCATGGTCTCCTGGCGGTGGATGAGGGCGATGAGCCGATGCTTCTGCCGCTTCTCCCAGGTGCGAAGGAAGGCGACTCGCTGCATGTCGAGCCGCCGGCGCTGGAGCATCGGGAACAGCGCAGACGCGATGAAGAGGAACCAGAGGAGGTCGAAGGCGGACAAGCCGACCGCGAGGTGCCGGCCGGAGCCGGGCTAGAGCCGGCGGGGCGACGGGGTACCGGTACCACCGCGCCGCAGCCGCTTTCGGAGGAGAGGGATGCCGTTGATCTTGAGGGGCCGGAGGAGGTCCCAGTAGATGCCACGGGGGCGTGGGTGGGCAGGGCGCGTCGCGATTACCTCGCTCGGGGTGACGAGGAAGTCGACGGGAAGATCGTGCGGCAGCATGGTGATCCGCTCGGCGGCCACCTGGAGCGGGTGCACCGTGGTCAGAATGGGGGTCGACTCCCGGACCTTTCCCTCCTCGCGCAGGAGGCCGTACTCGAGGTCGCAGTAGCCGCCGCCCTTGCCAAGGCGTGCCCCATCACGTCCGACGGCGACCGAGCCACAGACGACGAGATCGACGGGGCGCATCTCGCGGGGCGACACCGCCCGCCCATGGCGGCAGGCGCCCGCGATGCTCGCGGCCAGCAGGGCCCGCTTGCCGAGCCGCTGCGGATCGATCTCGACGAAGCATTTCTCCATGCGGAGCTGCGGCACGGCCATGTAGAGAATCTTGCCTTCGGCCAGCGCCAGGCGCCGCACGGGGAGCTGCGGTGCGTCCGGGTTCACCTTGACGACCAGCGCCCGGCGCCAGACCGCCATCTCGCGCAGCAGCTGTGCCGCGCGTTCGGCGCCGGCGAAGTTCGGGATGCGTCCGAAGGCGCCGGGGAATCGCGCCACACCTTCACGCTGGAACGTCTGCCAGACTTTGTGGCGGATCTCCGACTTCGTCATCGCGAGCCGGGGCGAGCGCGACCTGAGCGGACGCTACTATAGGGGTTGTGGGGAGTCAATTGCGGAGGGCCCCTCGCGCCTGCGATCGTATGCGTCAGAGCACGGGACGGGAGAGCCGGCGGGCGAAGACGAGGAAGCCGGTATGCGCCACCATCCGGTGTGTCGGCCGAACGCTCCGGTCGCGGACGTGCCAGAAGCGGACGAGCGTCTCCAGGGTCTCGACGCAGCCGAACTCGCCGTGCGCCCGGAGGCCGTCGGCGAGCTCCTTCACCTGGAGCGCCGTCGGCACGAAGCAGGTGACAACCGCACCGGGACGGAGCGCGGGGGCGGCGACCTCGAGGAGCCGCCAGGGCTCGGCCAGATCGACCACCAGGCGATCAACGTCCCGTTCGAGGAAGCCCGCGAAGGCGTCCGCCGTGCGCAGGGTCCAGTTGGGGGCGTCGCCGTGGTAGCGTGCCACGTTCTCGGAGGCCATCTGCGCGAAGTCGGGGCGAACCTCGTAGGAGGTGAGCCGGCCGGTCGGGCCGACGGCCCGCAGGAGCGCGATGGTGACCGCCCCCGGCCCCGCGCCCACCTCGACCACGTGGTCGCCGGGGCCGATGTCCCCCCAGAGGAGGATCGGTCCCACGTCCTTGGGGTAGATCGGCTGTGCGCGCCGGGGAAGGTTCGGGATGAGCTGCGCGTAGGTCGGACGGAGCACGACGAGCGCCTCGCCGGCCGCCGTCTCGACCGTGCAGCCCTCGGGCTGGCCGATAAGCGTGTCGCACAGAATGGCGTTGCCGCGAATCGACATGCGGCCGCCCTGCCGAAGCACCCGGAGGTACATGCGCTCCTTGCGATCGAGGAGGACGACGGGTTCACGATCGCGGAGGGGCCCGCGCGCGCCGGCGTCGTCGGCCGCGCTCACGCGGGCGCGGCCGCGCGCGACGGCGAGCGCCTCGCCTCGACCTCGCGGACCAGGCGGCAGAAGCTGCAGAGCGTTCCGTATGCGGGCATGCCGCACGACGCGCACTCCTGAGGCTCCTCGTTCGCCGTCACAGCGAACGCGGGCTGGGCGCTACGCAGGAACTCTCGCACGAAGGAGAGCTTGGTGCCGGGGCTCGCGTGCTCGAGCCGGTTGAGCACGTCCTTGTAGAGGAGCTGCGTCGCCCCGGCGGCGTTCGGACATTCCTCGACGATGTAGTCGATGCCGCGCATGAAGGCGTAGATGGCGGTCTCGTACTCGCTGAGGAGGTAGAGCGGCTTCACCTTGCGGACGAACTTGGGGTGGGTCGGGAGCAACACCGGACGCTGGCGCGCGAGATGATCCCGTTGCCAGTGGAGGACGTTGCCCATGAGACGGGCGGCCTCGTCGTCCAGGTTGTGACCGGTGACGAGGACGTCGAAGTCGCCGGCCAGGGCGGCGGTGTCGAAGTAGTGCCGCTTCATGGTTCCGCAGGCGCTACACGGAACCCGGCGGGTCGCCGCGGCGACGTCCGGGATGGCCAGACCGGGTCCCTCCTCCTGGAGCGAAACGACCCGCAGTTCGAGCCCGCGCTGCTCGGCGAACTTGAGCGCCTTCTCGTGCGAGCGGTCGGAGTAGGTGCCGATGCCGAGCCCGAGATAGAGGCCGGTCGTGCGGTAGCCGCTCTCCGCCAGGACGTCCCAGAGCGCCAGGCTGTCCTTGCCACCCGAGACGGCGACGAGCAGGCGCTCCTCGTGGGTGAACATGTGCTCCGAGGCGATCGCGCGCTCCACCTGGCGCCGGAAGTAGAAGAGGTAGCAGGGCCGACAGAAGCCCGCGTTGTGCGAGCGCAGCTCGACCTCGGCCTTGACCCGGCACCGGGTGCACTTCACACCGCGCCTCCCGAGATCACCGCGCGGATCTCCACCTCGTCTCCCTCCTCCAGCACCTCGCCCTCGGTGAGCAGTAGCTCCCCACGGATCACCATCGCCGTTCCGGGGAGGATGCCGAGCTCCGCGAGCAGCTGTCCGACCCGGCGCCGGCCCGTTACCTCGACCGTCCGGTGTTGCGGGTGCAGGTGGACACGCATGGGGGGCTGGGGACGCTAGCACGCGGGCGATGGCCCCTCAAGATTGTGACCTTGTTCGTATCCTCACCTTGACATGGGGGATCCACACCCCTATACGGAAAGGCTGTCCGGCGGCTGAGCCCCGGACCATTTTTTTCCCCGGCGCACATGGCAGAGAAGAAGGCGCGGACGGCCGAGAAGGGTGGCGACGTAGCCCGGAAACGCCCCTGTCCCAGCTGCGGGGGCGACAGCCGTGTGGTGCAGTTCGCCGGCTACGGTCCGCGGGGCTTCTTCTGGGTGTGTGACAAGAACTGCGGCTACACGGAACGGACCCGCTAGGGAGGTCTTCGGACGCATGGCGAGCGCACGCAAGGGCGACAAAGGCGCTGGGAGCAAGTCGAGGGCGTTCAGCATCTTCGACGCCGACGATCACCACGGCGACGACACGCAGGAAGAGCTCCCGAAGGACGAGGCCGGGCGCCGGAAGATCAAGCGCCAGTACGAGGAGCTGCTCGGCATCCGCGTCGACAAGCTGCGCGGACGGATTCTCAACCGCGAGCGGATCAACAAGACGATCGAGGGCATCTATTACATCTGCGCGTCGTGCCGGAAGGTTTGTCACAACGTCGACGACGGGTTGGTCGAGGACCCGAACAACCTCAACAACCTCTGCAGCGCGTGCGCGACGGCCAAGGAGCCTCGCGGCGGCAAGGGCGGAGGGAAAGCCGCCGCGGCTTAGATCCTCGGGGGGCCCGTGCGGTGCTCGCGCGCTGGCGCGCGCTCCGCTCCTCCGATGCCCCCCGAACCCCCCTCGCCGCAGGCTGACGCGTGCGGCTCCGCTCGAATGCTCGCGCGCTTCGCGCGCTCGGGGCTTGTCGAGCGCAGCGCAGCTGCGCTCGACAGACGGATCGAAACGGCCCAATAGACGCGAAAGTTTCGGGCGTGTAGACGCGCTTCAAATGAGTGCCTCGATGTCTGCGGGGAGAGAGGACGTGAGGCGAAGGGGGTGGCCGTCGGCGGGGTGGGGGAGAGTGATCGCGGCGGCGTGAAGGGCGTGGCGTCCGGGAGGGAGCTCTCCTGCCGGGGTGCCGTAGATGG
>DATILR010000051.1:0-4268 GCA_035476275.1 Binatus sp. (SeqCode)
CCGCGCGAGGAGCTCCGCTGGTCGGGCGCGCGTTACCAGACGATCAATCAGGGGAACTTCGACGGGTCGGCGCGCGTGAAGGAGATGCTGGAGGACGGTGTCGTCGCCGAGGTGATCTACTCCCCCCAACGGACGATGCGGCACTTCATGCTCGGGACGGAGGACGATTTCCAGCTGGCGGGCATCCGGGCATACAACGACTGGCTGGCCAAGGACTTCTGCGCCAAGGCGCCCGATCGCCTGGTCGGCATCGCCCAGATGCCGAGCGTCGGAGTCGATGCTGCCATTACCGAAATGAAGCGCGCCAAGGGCCTGGGCCTTCGGGGCGTGCTCCTCTCTGCCTGGCCGAGCGGGAACCTCAACCTCACGGAGGCCGATGATCCCTTCTTCGCCGAGGCCGAGCGGCTCGGCATCCCGATCAGCATCCACTGCGGCCTGGCGGCCCGCGCCAAGGTGGCGCCCAAGCCGAAGACGCCCATGGAGGAGAAGGCGGCGCGCGGTGAAGGGACCGGGGGACGGCAGGTCTCGGCGCTGAGCGGTGCCGGCCTCGACACCATGCCGCTCATCATGGGCGAGATCATCCTGACCGGCGTTCACGACCGCTTCCCGAAGCTCCGCTTCGTCTCGGTCGAGTCGGGCATCGGCTGGGTCCCGTACTACGCCGAGCAGATGGACGACCGTTACGACCGGAACAAGTACTGGGCGAAGATCAAGCTCCAGCGCCAGCCGAGCGAGTACGTGCGCTCCAACTGGATGTTCACCTTCATCATCGACAAGTACGGCGTGAAGAACCGCCACGCGGTGGGGCTCGACACGCTCATGTGGTCGACGGACTACCCGCACCACGGCTGCGACTGGCCGCACTCGCAACGGGTCGTCGCCGAGATGTTCGAGGGCGTGCCGGCCGCCGAGCGGCGGGCGATCACCTACGAGAACGCCGCGCGGCTCTACGGCATCCGGGTCGGCGAGTAGGGTCGCGCCGGGCCCTTCTCGATCGGGTAGTCCGCCTTCGTCCAGGCCTCCATGCCGCCGTCGAGCGCGACGGCGCGGTTGTAGCCCATGGTGCGGAGGGTCGACGCCGCGAGCGTGGAGATCTTGCCGTACTGGCAGTAGACGAGCACCCGGACCGTCGGATCGGGTAGCTCCTGGTCGATGCGGAGCTCCAGCTGCCCGCGGGGGACGTGGCGCGCGCCCGGCAGGTGGCCGGCCTCGAAGGCGTCGCGCTCGCGGACGTCGAGGAGGACGAGCTCACGGTCCTCGCGCTCGATCCGCGCGCGCACCTCGTCCATGCCCATGAAGGGCACCTCGCGCGTCGCCTCGGCGATCAGCTGCTTGACGGTCTTGCCGCCGGTGCGATTGGTGCGGAGCGCCTCGGTCAGATGCTCCGGCATGGCGAGGTCGAGGCCGCGCATCAGCTCGACGAACGCGCCCCGCTCCTTCTTCTGCAGGCGGGGATTGTTCGCCTTCTCGGCGCCGAGGGTGGTCGATTCGCGCCCCTTGTAGTCGTGCGCGGGGAAGACGAGGAGCCCGTCGTCGAGCGCGAGGAGCTTCCCGAAGAGGCTCGCGTGCAGCGCCTCCGGATCGCCGGACGGCAGGTCGGTCCGGCCGGTGGCTCCGATCAGGAGCGTGTCGCCGGTCAGCACGCGATCGGACAGGACGAGGCACATCGAGTCGTCGGTGTGCCCCGGCGTGTGGAGCACGCGCAGGCGGAGATCGCCCACCACCAGGAGCTCGCCGTCGTCGACCCGCAGGTCGGCGAAGGGGGCCGCGGAGCGCCGGTGCATGACGATGCGGGCTCCGAGCTGGCGGGCGAGGTCTCGAGCGGCGGAGAAGTGATCGGCGTGGGTGTGGCTGTCGATCACGTAGCGGACGCGGAGCCCCTTCTCCACGGTGAGGGCGACGTAGCGGTCGATCAGGTCGAGCGCGGGATCGACGATCACGCCGGCGCACGTCTTCTCGCAGCCGGCGACGTAGGACAGGCAGCCGCCGGCACGGAGCTGTTCGAAGAGCATTTGGCCGCGATGGTGAACCCGGTGTGGCCCCCGGGTCAAGGCGGCGCGCTTGCCATGCCGCGTCGACGCGGTGGGGTTTACGGCCGCGCCGCACCGGGTGTATGCGACGCCACAAAGGAGGAGCCCCATGCGAGCCGCAGTGATGGAGGCCATCCGTCAGCCCCTCGTCGTGCGCGACGTCCCCGACCCGACGCCGCCATCCCACGGTGTCGTCGTCCGCGTGGAGGCGAACGGCATCTGTCGCAGCGACTGGCACCTCTGGAGCGGCGACTGGAGCTGGTTCGGCATCGCCGTCGCGCTGCCGCACGTCCTCGGGCACGAGTTCTGCGGCGTGGTCGAGGCCGTCGGCCGTGAGGTCACGCGCTGGCGGAAGGGCGACCGGGTGCTCGTGCCCTTCAGCCAGGGCGAGGGGACGTGCGAGTGGTGCCGGAGCGGCCATCACAACGTCTGCGACACGATCCTGGCGCCCGGGGTGGTCTCGTGGGGCGGCTACGGCCGGCTCGCCGCCGTCTCCTACGCCGACGTGAACCTCGTCCCGCTCCCCGAGCGGATCGGCTTCGTCGAGGCGGCGAGCATGGGCTGCCGCTACATGACGTCGTTCCACGGCGTCGTCGACCGGGCGCAGGTGCAGGCGGGCGAGTGGGTCGCCGTTCACGGCTGTGGCGGTGTCGGCCTGTCCGCGGTGCAGATCGCCACCGCGCTCGGGGCCAGCGTGATCGGCGTCGACGTGTCGGACGACAAGCTCGCCTTCGCGAAGGAGCTGGGGGCGGTGGCGACGGTCAACGCCTCGAAGACGGATCCCGCGGCCGCCATCGTCGAGCTGACCAAGGGCGGCGCGCAGGTCTCGATCGACGCGCTCGGCATCGCGGCCACCTGCCGGAACTCCATCATGTCGCTCCGCAAGCGGGGCCGTCATCTGCAGATCGGGCTCACCACCGCCGCCGAAAAGGGCGAGGTGGCGGTGCCGATCGACATCCTGGTGATGAAGGAGGCCAGCATCGTCGGGTCGCTCGGCATGCCGGCGCCGCGCTTCGGCGCGATGCTGCAGATGGTCGAGACGGGGCGGCTCGCGCCCGGGAAGCTCGTGCACAGACGAGTCCCGCTCGAAGAAGCGGGTGCGGTGCTCGAGTCGATGGACCGCTTCGCCACGGTCGGCGTCACGGTCATCGACCGGTACTGACGGCGAGGCGTCTTGGACCTCGGACGCGTCGGCCTCTGGCACTTCCTCGATCTCGCGCCCGCGCGCGCCGCCCAGGCGGCGGCGCGGGAGATCGAAGCGCTCGGCTTCCGGACGCTGTGGATCCCCGAGGCGCTCGGCCGTGAGGCATTCACGCATGCGGCGCTGCTGCTCGGGGGCACCGAGCGGCTGATCGTCGCGACCGGCATCGCCAACGTCTGGGCACGCGACGCGATGGCCATGGCGGCCGCACAGAAGACCCTCGCCGAGGCGTACCCCGGCCGCTTCCTCCTCGGCATGGGCGTATCGCACGCGCCGCTAGTCGCCGGCATGCGCGGGCACGACTACCGGCGTCCGCTCGACTTCCTGCGGCGCTATCTCGATGCGATGGACGCGGCGGTTTTCATGGGCGCCCCGCCCGCCGAGCCGCCGCCGCGTGTGCTCGCGTCGCTCCATCCGAAGAGCCTGGCCCTCGCCCGCGAGCGCGCCTGGGGCTCGCACCCGTACTTCGTGCCGCCGGAGCACACGGCGCGGGCGCGGCGGATCCTCGGGCCGGGGAAGCTCCTCGCTCCCGAGCAGATGGTCTGCCTCGAGCGGGATGCCACGGCGGCGCGGGCCATCGCGCGCCAGGCCATGCAGATGTACCTCGGGCTGCCGAACTACGTCCGCAACCTGCACGCGCTCGGCTTCACCGACGACGACGTCTCGAACGGTGGCAGTGACCGACTCGTTGACGCCATCGTGGCGTGGGGCTCGATCGACGCCGCCGTCGCGCGCGTGAAGGCCCACCACGACGCGGGCGCGGATCACGTCTGCCTGCAGGTGCTGCGGGCGAATCCCGCCGAGCTGCCGCACGCCGAGTGGCGGGAGCTGGCCGCGGCTCTCCTCCGGTAGGTTGCGCTGCTCCCGTCGCGGCGCTAAGCGGGCGGCGGTACCCCCCAACCCACTTCCGCGAGAAGGAGTCCCGCATGCCGAAGAAGGTTCGTCCCATCCCGAAGGGCTATGGCACGGTCACGGCCTCCCTCACCCAGGACAACTCCGCCCAGACGATCGACTTCTGCAAGAAGGCCTTCGGGGCC
>DATILR010000052.1:0-12811 GCA_035476275.1 Binatus sp. (SeqCode)
ATCGCTACCCTTCAAGAGCGGACACCACATGCGCGCGGTGCGCGATGTCGACCAGCTGCGCTTCAAGGCGTTCTCGGGCACGAACCAGCCCCCGCATGCGCAGGCCACCGCCTCGAGCGACATCGCACTGCCCGGCATCCCCATCCAATTCGACGGGTCGCAGAGTACGGATCCCGACCTCGACGAGCTCACCTACCACTGGGACTTCGGCGACGGGACGACGTCGGACGAGGTGCGTCCCAGCCACGCCTTCGGCGATCAGGCGGCTGACATCACCGTGCAGCTCACGGTGAGCGACGGCCAGGCGACCGCCACGGATGCCGTACCGATCGTCGGGAAGCCGAAGTGCCTCACTCCGGGCTGCACCCCCGGCATCCTCCACGTCGAGGCCACGGGTCCGCTCGAATTCCACAGCGTTGCGCCCGGGACGACGGCACCGCTCATCCTCACGGTGAAGAACCCCGACACGACGCCGACGAGCGAGCTGCACACGCGCATCGCGAGCAGCGACGGCAGCTTCACTATCACGCCGGACGACTTCTCGGTCGGTCCGGGCGGGCAGACCGACGTGACCGTCACCTTCGCCCCCACCGCGACGGGACACCAGTCGGCGTTCCTGACCATCGTCGCCTCGTCGTCCAACCGCACCTCCGTGCGCATGATGGCGCACGGCTTCGGCGGGAGCGCACCGGGAAGCGGCCCGACCCTCGCCGCCGATACGCTTTACTACCTCGACGCACAGGGCAACCCGACCGGCATCCTGCCGAGCGGCCTCTCGTTCTCCGCCGACAACCGCCTCCACACCTGCGTCACCTCGGACGGGGTGGCGACGGGGGACGTCTGCGTGAACAACAGTGATTGCATCGGGACGGCCACCTGTCCGGCCACCTCCACCTGTCGCGGGGGAGACAACGCGGGGCAGACGTGCTCGTTCAGCACCGACTGCCCGCGCGGCTTCTGCCCGGCGCAGAACGTCTTCACACCCGACGACATGTGTGGTGACGGTAACAATGGTCTCTACATGATCGCGGAGGACACCTCGACCGACCGGGCGACCGGGGACAGCATCGGGACCGTGGTGCGCCTCCAGTTCGACCCGACGACCGGCGCACGGACCGACGCGGCGATCCTCGACAACCCGCAGAGCTCGACCATCCTCATCGCCTGCGATCGGATCCCGCTCGCCAACCATGGGCGGGTGTACATCCCGGAGTATCACGAGACCCTGAACCCGACGCCCCCGTGCGCGCGCGACGAGCGCGAGGCCCTCACCTCGATCCAGAAGGCCAACGGCAACTCGAGCGTCCTCCTTCCCGACATCGATGCCCAGATCGGCTACACGCAGTGCGGCGACTCCTTCACCATGAGCGACGACCTGCATGTCACGAGCGACGGCTCCGGGGTCTTCGTGGCGGTGGCGGGTCCGAGCGAGACCGGGGTTGCCCAGGGCATCTACCGGCTGCTCCCCACGCCGCTGCTCGTCCTGAACGGTGTCGACGATTTCTTCCAGATCCATCCCGACGGCGACGTCCTCTACGCCACCGCCACCGACAACGCCTCGACCGGGGTGGTGCAGATCTACAAGGTCTCCCCGGATCAGGCCGTGCACGGCGCCCCGCGCCTGGCGGACCTGACCCCGTGCGCGACCTTCGAGGTGCCGAACAACGGCTGCCGGACGGCGGTCATGCTCGCCGCCGGACGCGCGCAAGCCGATTCCTCCGACGGCGTGCTGGTGGCGACCATCTTCCCGGCCCTGTGTCCGGCGGATCTGAACCCGGTCATCGCCGCCAACCTCCGACCGCACGGCGCCATCGCCTTCGCGTCGCCGGCGAACTCCTCGACGTGCAACGTGCTGGGCGTCCTGAGCGCCGAGCTCACCGCGACCGACGAGCTGACCTTCTGATCCAATGTATCGCCGGTCGGGCAATGCGCCTTGCGCGTGCCCGCCGGCGCCGCCATGGTGCGCGCATGCCGCACCGCCGTCCGCCGGTCGTCACCAACCGTCTTCCCCCAGCACTCGTGCGCCTCGGCATCACCTGGGGTGAGCTCGGACGTCGGACGCTCCTCCCTCCACGCCTCCTCGCCCGGCTGCGGTCCCCCGCCGCCAACCCGCGGCTCGCCGTCGCGGAACGCGTGGCCGACGCCCTCGCCCTGCGGATCGAGGACCTCTGGACCCTTCCGGCGCCGCGCGGACCGGTGAAGCGTCGGAGCGCCAGATGACGTGGAACGCCGTGGCGCGTCTCGTGGGGGAGAGAGGCTGGACCGATGCCTCCCTCGCCGCCCACGCCGGCCTCGATCGTGCGCACGTCAACCAGGTCAAGAACGGGCGCGCGCTGCCCACCGTGGCGACCGCCCTCGCCATCGCGCGGGCGCTCGGGGTCTCCGTTGCCGTCGCCTTTCCGCGCGGCTCGAGCACGTTCCGCCGCCCGCGGCACCGCGGCGACCGGCGGTGCGCCACCCCGAGGCCCTGAGCGGACTCTCGCTACTTGCCCGGCGCCGGCGGCGGCTCGGGCGTGACGAAGAGGAGGCCCTTCGGCCGGGCCGACCCCGTTTCGCCATGAGGCCAGTGCGTCCGGTTGAAGTCGACGCCCACCTCGCCGGTCAGCTCGTCGACGAACGCCCCGTCGATGCGGAGCCGTCCGGTCGTCGGGTCGAGACGCATCATGTAGACCCGGTGATCACCGTCCTGGAAATACCCGGGCACGTCCACCGTGTAGTCCGAAACGGCGATGCGCGTCCCGTCGCCGCTCATGGCGAGCGTGTTGGGTCCGCCGCGGCGGCTACGGGACGAGTCCATCGGATCACGATCGAACCGCACCGACGAGACCGGCCGTGGCTTCCACGGATCGGCAAGATCGAGAGACGCCACACGATTTCGGCCGGGGAGCGCCACCACGTAGTAGCGATCGTCGGGGGTGAGGGCGGCTCCGCCGCCGAGCACGCCGGGACCGAAATCGTAGACCAGCCGGAAGCTGGCCACGTCGGTCTGCACCGAATCCGACGCGTAGACCCCTCCGCCCTCGGTGTTGACGTACACGAAGGGCTTCTGCCGCATCACCTCTACCGTGAGCGGTGCCAGGTTCTCCTCCCCGCGCGGGCCGGCCTCCAGTCCGATGGTCTTCACGAGGGCGAGGTCCTCCAGACGCCAGATCTGCACGCTGATGCCGGGCATGCGCTCGCCTTCCGTGGTGGCGGCGTAGCCGTGTGCCGTGCTCGCGGTGACGACCCGCCCCCCCGCGGCCACGAGCGCGGCACCACCCGGCGCGAAGAGGAGCCCACGCGCGGTCGGGTCGGCGGCAGAGGCCTCGTGCACCGGACGACCTTCGGGAGTGAGCTCGAGGAGCCCACCCGCGGCGGTCACCACCTCGCGCGGATCGCCCCGGTACCGCGCCGGGTCGCTGCAGGCGACCACGACGTGCCCGTTCGGCAGCGACACCGGCTCCTGGGGTGCCCAGAAGCGGCGGCGGGGATCGGGCTCGTCGACGTGCAGGAGTCGTCCGGCCAGCGGCTGGCGGAGATCGAAGATGAAGGTCCGGTTGGTCAGGAGCGCGGTGGCAAAGACGAGGCGATCGGCGCGGGGCATCGCGTTGAGAAGGTTCGGCTCGTTGCCGCGTGAGCGCACCGGGTAGGTGCGCAGGACCTTGCCGTACGAGGCAGAGGTCGGATTTGCATCGAGCACGGCGAGGAAGTCGGAGTTCTGACGATCGGCATCGCCCGCCCAGACGACGAGATATGGCTCGCCCGTGAAAAGCGGCGTCTCGTGCCGCGCGCACCCCACCACCCAGAGCACGAGCCCGAGGACCGCCGCCACCACCCACCCCCGCATGACACCCTCCTCAGGTATGGAAACCGCCGTCAGGTATAGAAGCCGCCGTTCGGGCTCACGACCTGGCCGGTCACGAAGCTCGCCTCGTCCGATACCAGGAACAGCGCCACCCCGGCGATCTCCTCCGGCGTGCCGGGTCGACCGAGCGGGGTCCGAAAGACCGTCATCTGGCGCAGCATGGGCTGCAGGTTGGCGGTCATCGGCGTGTCGATCAGCCCGGGCGCGATCGCATTCACCCGGATGTTGGCGGCACCGACCT
Organism: Binatus sp. (SeqCode); assembly: GCA_035476275.1. Lineage (GTDB taxonomy): Bacteria > Desulfobacterota > Binatia > DP-6 > DP-6 > DP-23. Next base: position 4,086 of record DATILR010000052.1, read on the forward strand.
CGAGTGCGACCGACTTGGTGAACCCGATGATGCCGGCCTTGGCCGCCCCGTAGTGCGCAACGCCGGGAATACCCGCGAGCCCCGCCACCGAGGCCATGTTGACGATCGCGCCGCTGCCCGCCTGCTCCATCAGGCGGAGCGCGGCGCGGGTGCAATAGAAAGTCCCGAAGAGATGGATCTCGACCATGCGGCGCCACTCGGCGTCGTCGAGACGGCTGGTCACGCCGAGCGAGCGCCGCGGACCGCCGCTCAGCATGTCGGCGATCACCTCGTCGACGTGGCTCTGCAGCGCCGGGCTGATATCCGCAACACCTGCATTGTTGGAGAGGATGTCGACGCGGCCCCACGTCTCCACGACGCGCGCGAAAAGGCGGTCGACCTGCGCGCTATTGGCCACGTCGGTCGGGACGGCGAGCGCTGCTCCCCCCGCCGCCGTGATCTCGCCGGCGACCTGTTCGGTGCCGCCCGCATTGATGTCCGCGACCGCCACCCGCGCCCCCTCCGCCGCGAAGCTCCGTGCGATCGCCCGCCCGATGCCCGAGCCACCGCCGGTCACCACCGCTACGCGTCCCGGGAGTTTCGCCATGGCGACCCTGAACCGCGCCGCTTATGCCGACAGCTCGACGCGGACGCCCTCGGCCGAGACGATGCCCGCGTCGAGATAGTGGGCCCGCGCCTCCTCGTCGGTCACCACGGCGCGCCGCGCCCCCGACGCGACCCCGCGCTGCCAGAGGCCGCCCAGCATGGGGTGCCGGCCGGCCCGGTGGCTGTAGAAGTAGTAGAGCCGCTGGCGGAGCATGGCGTCGCGCGCCCAGGGCGCCAGGTCCCGCCGTCGGGGATAGCTGAGGAGCGCGTGGAGCGTGCGGCGCGGTGAGTAGAACGTCCGTACCGCGTCGCGGTAGGCCGCGACGACCTGCTCGGTGGTCATGCGCGGGTGATGCGACACCATGTGCTGCGAGTCGTAGTTGTTGAAGTCCCAGTCGGCGATCGTCCCCTCGCGCACCGCCTTGTCGTGATCCTCGGTGCCCGGCAGCGGGGTCACGATGAAGAACGACGCCAGATCGACGCCCACGTCGAGGAGCCACTCGGCCGACTGCCGCCCGCACTCCGGCCCGTCGAACGGGAAGCCGATCATGTACCCGCAGTGCACCGCGACGCCGTGGCGGTGCCAGTTCTGGCACACGCGACGGTACTTCTCCTTCACCGCCTCGAGCGCCGCCGCGGCCGCGACACCGTCCTTTCGCTGCCGGTCGGCCTTGTCGAGATTCTGCACCTTGGTGACCGCCAGGAGGTTCTGTGGGTTGAAAGTCTCGAAGCCGACGAAGGCGGCGTAGCACCCCGCGTCCGCCGCGAGGCGGAGGAACCGCTCGCACTTCCGGCGCTGGCTGGAGGGCTTTTCGCCGGGCGCCAGCTCCCCGAACGCCGCGGCTTCCGCGTCGACCTGCATCATGAAGGAGAGCTCGTGGCCGTCGCGGCGGTAGGCCGCCATGCCCTCGAGGATCGGCTCCCAGGCCGGGCTGCGGAAGAAATCGTCGTCGACGATGAACAGCGACGTGATGCCGTGCCGATCGCCCGCGTCCCGGATCCACCGCACCACGGCCTCCGGATCGCGCGAGCGCATCGTGCGCCCCATGACGTTCTTCACGCTGCAGTACGAGCACGTGAAGGGACAGCCGCGCGAGGTGTCGAGGGTCGTCATGCTCGCCGAGGCGAAGCGCCGCAGGTACGGGTCGCTGATGGTGGGGAGCTGCGCCTCGGTGATGAGCGGCACGGTGATGTCGGCACCGCCGGTCTTGGCGCGGATACCGTCCGTGACGCTGTAGGTCTGGCGGAGCTCGCCGCGGAGGTAGTCGTCGAGCAGATCGCCCCACAGCGTCTCCGCCTCCCCCACCACCGTCGTGATGCCGCACTCCTCCAGGAAGCGGCGCGATTCGGGATAGCCGCTCACGTGGAAGCCGCCGAAGAGGACCGGAAAGCCGGCCCGCCGGAACTGGCACGCGAGGTCCCGGCCACGCGGATACTGGTTCGTCTGCACGCCGGCGAGCCCGATCAGGACCTCCACGCCGTCCTCAAGCGCCTTCTCCTGGATGGCGCGGATGGTGGCGGCCAGGATCGGGCCGTCCACCTGCTCGTCCCAGATGACGGTCTCGACGTAGACTGCCTCGTCCGCACGGAGCCGGTTGTAGGAGTCGTTCAGAGCCGCGAGGACGGTGAGCGTGTTGTTGGGCAGCACGCCCTTCCAGAAGTGCTGCACGCGGCCGCGGTCGTCGTACTTCGAGGGCTTGATGAAGTAGACGCGAACCGTCCGACAGATGCGCGTCGGGACCGCCGCCGCGGCACACGCGGGCGCGAGAACCTGGGCGATGGGGACGACGTCGGTCGCTCCCCGCCGAGCGCGTCGGGCGAGGAGGAGGATCGAGGGGAGCAGGATGGCCAGCAGGACGAGCACGGCGAGGATCATGCGACCTCCTTGTCTAGTGGTACATCTCCATCAGCTCGATGATCCCGAGGCTCTTGATGCCGTCGAAGAGGAACCCCTTCACTTCCTTCACCGTCGCCATCCCGAGGACGTCGCGCGCGAGCGCACGGGCCGCGGCGTAGGGGACCGAGCGGATGATCCGCTTGACGACCGGGATGAAGAACGGCCCCATCGAGAGGTCGTCCAGCCCGAGACCGAGAAGCACCAGGGTGGACATCGGGTCGGCGGCCATCTCCCCGCACATGCCGACCCACTTCCCCGCCCCCTTGGCCGCTTGCACCGTCTCGTGGACCGCATTCAGGACCGCGGGGTGGAGCGGCTCGTAGAGCGGAGCGACCTTGGCGTTGTCGCGATCGACGGCGAGCAGGTACTGGATCAGGTCGTTGGTGCCGATCGAGAAGAAGTCGACCTCGCGGATCAGATGGTGCGCGAGCGCCACGGCGGACGGCACCTCGACCATGATCCCGATCTGCACGCCCGGGTCGAAGTTGCTGCCCTCGTGGCGGAGCTCCACCTTGGTCTCCTCGAGGAGCTCCTTGACGCGCCGGATGTCCTCCACGCTGGAGATCATCGGGAAGAGCACCCGCACCCGGCCGAGGGTGGCCGCACGCAGGATCGCCCGCAGCTGGACCTTGAAGAAGTCCGGCATCTCTAGGGAGATCCTAATTGATCGCCAGCCGAGGAAGGGGTTGTCCTCGCGCGGCAGGCGCATGTAGCCCGGGTACTTGTCGGCGCCGACGTCGAGCGTCCGGATGGTGACCGGCCGCCCCTCCATGCCGCGCACGACGCGCGCGTAGAGCTGGAACTGCTCCTCCTCGTCGGGGAACTCGCGATAGGTGAGGAAGGGGAACTCCGTGCGGTAGAGCCCAATGCCCTCCGCCCCGTGGCGATGCGCGAAGTGGAGATCGGCGATCAGCCCGATGTTGGCGTAGAGGGCGACGCGCCGGCCGTCGATCGTCTCCGCCGGCAGGCTCCGCAGCGACTCGAGCTCGCGGTTGAAGGCCCGGTAGTCGCGCTCGAGGCGCTCGTATTCCTTCGCGACGTCCGGTCCCGGGTTCACGTAGATCACGCCCGAGTTGCCGTCGACCAGCACCTCGTCGTGCTCGTGCACGGTCTCGGTCAGGTGCTCCACCCCCACCACCGTCGGGATCTCGAACGACTTGGCCAGGATGGACGCGTGCGAGGTGACACCGCCGGTGGCGAGCACGATCCCCTGCAGGTGCTGGTGCTCGATGAGCACGAGGTCGGAGAGGGTCAGCTCGTCCGCGACTAGCACGCTGTCCTTGGCGAGCGGCCGCTCCGGCTCCTCGATCCCGACCAGGTTGCGCAGAATGCGGAGGCCCACGTCCTTCAGGTCGACGGCGCGGTCGCGCAGGTAGCCGTCGGACATGCGCGCGAACTCCGCCAGGTACTCGTCGACGACGCGCTTGAGCGCCGCCTCGGCGCCCAGTCCGTGGTCGATGGCCGACTCGACCTTGCTGATGAAGCCCTGGTCCTCGAGCATCAGGCGATGCGTCTCGATGACGCCGGGATCGAACTCGGGGAGCCGGGCGGACAGTCGCTGCCCCAGCCGCCCGAGCTCGACGTCCGACTCGGCGAGCGCCTTCCGGAAGCGCCGCCGCTCCTCGGCGGGATCCTCGGCCCGGGTGTCTTCGACCAGGGAGAAGCTGACGGCCGGCTGCATCAGGTGCGCCGTGCCGCGTCCGAATCCCGGCGCCGCCGCGAGCCCGTTCATCCGGGCCCGCGCCCGCCCCCGGGGCGCACCGGTGGGCCGCGCGCTCGTCTTCTCGTAGGCCTGCAGCCGCTTGATCGCGGCAACCATCCGGCGCCGATACTCGCGCCGCTCCTTCTCCTTGGTCTTCAGGTCCTCGAGGAGACGCGCCTGCATGATGATGCCGCCCACCTGGGCGGCGATCGCGCGCAGGAGCCGGATCTCGTGCGTCGAGAAGCGCCGCCGACGCAGGGTCTGCACCACCAGCACGCCGATCGGGGTGCCGCGCTCGACGATCGGCACACCCAGAAAGGAGTGGTACCGCTCCTCACCCGTCTCGGGGAAGAACTTGTACCGGGGGTGCGTGGCCGCGTCGACCGCCATCACCGGCTCCAGCTTCTCGATCGCCATGCCGGTGAGACCTTCCTCGACGCTCATCGTGACCTTGCCGACAGAGCTCCGCTCGAGGCCGGTCGTCGCCCACAGGGTCAGCCGCTGGGCGCGCGGGTCGAGGATATAGAGCGAGCAGACGTCGGTGCTCGCGCGCTCGGCCACGACCTCCACGACGCGCTGGAGCGTCTCCTGGAGATCCTCCGAGCGCGCCGTGAGCGCGCCGATGTCCTCCAGGACGGTGAAGCCGTGGCTACGGCGCCCCGCTTTCGACGCACGACGCCCCGTGGTGCCGGCGGGCTTGCGGGTTTCCGCATCCATCCCCGTCGCGGGCGATCTTAGCGGGTGTCCTCTTCCGCCACAATGCACGCCGCGCTGCGCCGGCGAGCACGGACTTCCACGCTCGTCAGGCGGTCGTCGCGCTGAATACGACCGCGGCGTAGCTCACGGAATGCTCGTAGTCTCCGGTGAGCTCGAGGGAGGTCGTGTAGGCGACCTGCTCGCCCCGCACGCCCGGTGGCAGCGCGTGCAATAGGATCTCGATCGGACTCCGGCCGCAGACCGTCGCCCCGGTCTCCTCCACGTAGCGGACGAAGCCGTCGGCGTCGCACGCGACCACGCGATCGAGGACGCCCTGATCGAGTCGGCGGATGGCAGCCGCGACCGTCTGCGCGTCGGTGGCCGGAACGGGAAGGTAGCCGAAGCGCCGCCCGTAATGGACCAGGTCGGAGCTCACGACGAGGAGCGTATCGGGAGCCAGCAACGGACCGAGGGCTGCCCCCAGCGAGGCGGCATCGTCGGCCTCGAGGGTCCCGACCAGCACGGGCACGATCGGACACCCGGGCGCCAGCGCTTGCCAGAGCGGGAGCTCGACCTCGAGCGCATGCTCGCGCATGAAAATCGCGGGGTTTGCCCGCACCTGCGACGCCCGGCCCAGGATCGCGACCGCCTCCTCGTCGATGGGGACGAGACCCAGGGGCGTGCGATAGGCGGTCATCGGCAGGACGCTGGCCCCCCGGAAGTTCGCGAAGTGACTGGGAGCGAGGATGATGGCGCGACGCCATGCGCCCCCAGCCGCGCCGAAGCCGGCTGCCGCAGTGCGTCCCGAGTACTGGTAGGCCGCGTGCGGCACGACGATCGCCCGTACACCCGTGCGCGGTGGGCCGGCGTCGTCGAGCAGGCGACGGGTGAGCTCGGCCAGCTCATCCGGGTTGGCCGGGTACCACCGCCCGGCGAGGTGAGGCTCCTTCACGCGGGGTACCGGATCGCCCACGTCAGAGGCCGCCCGCCGACCCGCCGAACGCGGCCCACGACCGCTGCACCTCGGGCTCGGCGAAGCAGCGCGGGCAGCTCACGATCTCCACCACGTCGAGGAGCCGGAGATAGCTCAGGGGCGCCTCGTCATCACCCCGGCGGATGCTCGCCTCGGCGATCGGGCCGGTGTGGAGGACGTAGTACCCGACGACGTAGCCGGTCCGGGTGTGGCGGGTTTCCTCGACCGCCGCGCCGCAGCGACTGCAGCGCCGCGCGGGCGCCTCGTCGCTCTCGATCCGCCCGGCCGGCAAGGACATCGTGCCCTTGCTGTAGGGAGAAAGCCACTTGCGAGTCAACCATCTGACACGCGCGATGCCCTCGGCTTTTGACCGGCCTCCGACGAGCGGGTAACGTGCTGCAGCGCACCATGGCGCGGAAACGCCGAACCACCGGCGGACTCGCCCGCATCGTCTTCTGGACGGCGGTCGCGAGCGTCCTCGCCGCCGCCCTCACCGGGCTCGTTCTTTATCGCGAGGTCACCGCCGAGCTGCCGCCAGTCGACCAACTACTGCGCTACAAGCCGCCGGTGGCCACCCGCATCTACGCCGAAGACGGGTCGCTCATCGGGGAGTTCTTCGTCGAGCGGCGCTATCTCGTCCCGTTGGCGCACATCCCCTCGCATGTCCGGCTCGCCTTCCTGGCCGCCGAGGACGCCGACTTCTATCGGCACCGCGGCGTCGACCCGGTGGGCATCGCCCGCGCGCTGGTGATGGACGTCATGCATCACCAGGTGGTGCAGGGCGGCAGCACGATCACGCAGCAGGTCGTGAAGGCCCTCCTGCTCACGCCCGAGCGGAGCTTCGAGCGGAAGCTGAAGGAGCTCGTCCTGGCGCTCCGGCTCGAGTCGAAGCTCAGCAAGGACGACATCCTCTACCTCTACTTGAACCAGATCTACTTCGGTGGGGGCGCCTACGGCGTGGCGGCGGCGGCACGCGAGTTCTTCGACGCCGACGTGGCCGACCTGACGATCGCCCAGGCGGCGGTGCTCGCCGGCCTGCCACAGGCCCCCAGCCGCTACGATCCGCAGCGGCGGCCCTCGCAGGCGATCGCCCGCCAGCACTACGTCCTCGAGCGGATGCTCACCGAGAACTTCATCACCGAAGAGCAGTACAAGGCAGCGCGCGCGGAGCCGATCACCTTCGCCCGGCGACGGCCCGGCACCTATCTCGCGGCGCCGTGGTACGTCGAGCACGTCCGTCGCCTGCTCGAGGAACGCTACGGCGAGACGGCGCCGTACCAGCTCGGGCTGCAGATCACGACCGCCGTCGATCTCGGCATGGAGCGCGCGGCCGAGGAGGCGGTGCGCGCCGGACTCCGCGAGCTCGATCACCGTCAGGGCTTCCGTGGCCCCATCCGCCATCTCGACCCCCGCCAGCGGGAGAAGATGGCAAGCTTCTTCACGGGGGAGCAAGGGAACAAACCCCCCGAGGACGGCCGCGCCCGGGCCGTCGTCCTCGACGTTCGCCCCCAGGGACTGGCGGTGCGCACGGCGTGGGAGTACGGCACGCTTCCGGCCGACGCGCTGGCGTGGGGCACCACGCGCGTCCCGCCCAGTGCGTTCAAGCCGGGCGACGTGGTGGCCGTCCGCGTCACGGGACAGGGTCCCGACCAGTCGGCCCGCTTCGCACTCGACCAGGAGCCACAGGTGGAGGGCGCGCTCATCGCCATCGATCCCTACACCGGCGAGGTCCGGGCGATGGTCGGCGGCTACGACTTCCGGCGGAGTCAGTTCAACCGCGCCGTCCAGGCACGCCGGCAGCCGGGGTCGGGCTTCAAGCCGCTCATCTACGCGGCGGCGATCGACCACGGCTACACGCCCGCGTCGATCGTGCTCGACGCGCCCATCGCCCTCGACAACGGCAACCAGCCGCCCTGGATGCCGCGCAACTACGAGAACCGCTACTACGGCCCCACGCCGCTGCGCTACGCGCTCGCTCGTTCGCTCAACACGGTCACCGTCCGCCTCGTCGACCAGATGGGGATCAAGGAAGTCCTCGACTACCTGCCGCGCTTCGGCCTGCGCGGGCCCCTGCCGCGGAACCTCTCGATCGCGCTCGGCAGCGCAGAGGTGAGCCCGATCGAGCTGGTGCGCGCCTACGGCGTGTTCGCCACCCTGGGCAAGCGCTTCGAGCCGATCTTCATCACACGCGTGACTGACGCCGACGGCAATCCGCTCGAGTTTGGCAACACCCGCCCGCATTTCGAGCCCGCCATGAAGCCCGCGACCGCGTACGTCGTGACCAGCATGATGGAGACGGTCGTACAGCACGGTACGGGGCGTGCCGCGCTCGAGCTCGGGAGGCCGGTCGCGGGCAAGACGGGCACCACGAACGACACGCACGACGCCTGGTTCATCGGCTTCACGCCGGACCTCCTCGCCGGCGTGTGGGTGGGCTTCGACTCCGAGCGCTCGCTGGGTGCCAAGGAGACGGGAGGGCACGCCGCGGCTCCGATCTGGACGGCCTTCATGAAGCAGGCGCTCGCCGGCCGGCCGGTCGTCGACTTCCCGCTTCCCGACGGCATCGGCTTCGCGCAAGTCGATCGGGCCACGGGTTTGCGCGCTATCCCGGGCGGCGAGTCGGAGCTCGAGGTCTTCGTGAAGGGCTCCGAGCCGAAGGAGACGGCGCACCCGCCGGAGGTAGCCGCCAATCCGGAGGCGCCGGAGGATGGGAACGCCCCCGCCGAGGGCGCCCCCGCGGAGACCGACGGCGTGCCCGAGGACGCGGATTGAGTGTGCGGTGGCCGGGTGCCGGCGGGGACTGCCGCCGCCGCTCCGGTCCTCGGCCGCTCCCCGCGGAGGCTTCCGCGCGGGGAGCGTTCGGCCTGCGGGTC
>DATILR010000053.1:0-2756 GCA_035476275.1 Binatus sp. (SeqCode)
AACAACATCAACACGATCGAGGGCGGGACGCATCTGGTCGGCTTCAAGTCAGCTCTCACGAGGACGCTGAACGCCTACGCGGTCGCCAACGGGCTCCTCAAGAAGGACAACGAGGCGCTACAGGGCGAGGATGTGCGCGAAGGCCTCACGGCGATCGTGAGCGTGAAGGTGCCCGAGCCCCAGTTCGAGGGGCAAACGAAGACGAAGCTCGGCAACAGCGAGGTAAAGGGCACGGTCGAGGCGCTGCTGAACGATCGCCTCGCGGTGTATCTCGAGGAGCATCCGACCGAGGGCCGCCGCGTCATCCTGAAGGGCATCGAAGCCGCGCGCGTGCGCGAGGCGACTCGCAAGGCAAAGGAGCTCGCCCGTCGGAAGGGTGCGCTCGACGGCAGCGGGCTGCCTGGGAAGCTCGCCGACTGCCAGGAACGCGACCCTGCGCTCTCCGAGCTTTTCATCGTGGAGGGCGACTCGGCCGGCGGGTCGGCCAAGCAGGGCCGTGATCGCAAGAACCAGGCGATCCTGCCGCTGCGGGGAAAGATCCTGAACGTCGAGAAGGCCCGCTTCGACAAGATGCTCTCCTCGCAGGAGATCAAGCTGCTCATCACCGCCCTGGGCGCGGGCGTGGGAAAGGACGACAAGGACCTCTCGAAGCTCCGTTACCACACGATCATTCTCATGTGCGACGCGGACGTCGACGGGGCACACATCCGCACACTGCTTCTCACGTTCTTCTACCGGCACTACCAGGAGATCATCGACTCGGGTCACCTGTTCATTGCCCAGCCGCCGCTCTATCGCGTGAAGCGCGCCCGCGTGCAGCAATATCTGAAGGACGAGCCCGCGCTCGAAGACTACCTGATCGAGCTCGGCGCCGGGGATCTGACGCTCCGCGGGAAGAGCGCGCCGGCGCTCGCCGGCACGCCGCTCAAGCAGTTCGTGAAGAAGGTGATCGCCCTCGAGAAGATCCTCGACATCCTCGAGCGCAAGGGGAGAAACCGCCACGTCCTGACCGCGCTCGCCCGGCATCCCAACATGGGCGCGGCGGCGCTGGCCTCCGAGGAGCAGCTGCGCGAGATCACGGCGAGTGCCGAGGTCTACCTGCGGGCGGCTGCCCCCGAGACGCTTCCGCTGAGCTTCTCGTTCGAGGAGGATCGCGAGCACGCCTGCGTGCGTCTGGTGGTGTCGAGCCGTGCGAACGGCACCGCCCAGCGCAGCGTCGTCGACCGCGAGCTGTGCGTCACGGCGGAGTTCGAGGAGCTGCGCCGCGTGGCGCGCGACCTCGCGACGGCCGGAGAGCCGCCCTTCCTGCTGGGAGAAGGCGATGCGGCCGAGCCAGTTCCGAGCTTGCCGGAGGCCGTCGCCCGCATCATGGCGCAGGCGCGGAAGGGACTCGAGATCCAGCGCTACAAGGGTCTCGGTGAGATGAACCCGTCGCAGCTGTGGGAGACGACCATGTCGCCCGACAGCCGCACGCTCCTCCAGGTGAAGATCGAGGACGCCTACGAGGCCGACGACATCTTCTCGACCCTCATGGGGGACGAGGTCGAGCCCCGCCGGAAGTTCATCGAGGCCAACGCACTGAACGTGCGCAACCTCGACATCTGACGCCCGTCTGGTCGAAGGAGTCCTGAGTGGAAGCGAAGCCGCCGCAGCGAGTGCCCGTCAACATCGAAGACCAGATGCGCGAGTCCTACATGGACTACGCGATGTCGGTCATCATCGGCCGCGCGCTTCCCGAGGCTCGCGACGGCCTGAAGCCCGTGCATCGTCGCATCCTCTACGCGATGTTCCGCGAGGGGTTGCTTCACAACCGACGCTACTCGAAGTGCGCCGGGGTCGTGGGGGAGGTGCTGAAGCGCTATCACCCACACGGCGATTCGGCGGTCTACGACGCTCTCGTGCGGCTCGCGCAGGAGTGGAACGTCCGCTACCCCCTGATCGATGGGCAGGGCAACTTCGGCTCGGTCGACGGGGATCCGCCGGCGGCCTACCGGTACACGGAGTGCCGGCTGACGGAGCTCGCCGAGGAACTCCTGGCCGACATAGATCGGGAGACGGTCGACTTCACTCCCAATTTCGACGACTCCACCGAAGAGCCGCTCGTCCTCCCGAGTCGTGTCCCCAATCTCCTGGTGAACGGCTCCTCCGGCATCGCCGTCGGCATGGCGACGAACGTCCCGCCCCACAACCTCGGCGAGGTCTGTGACGCGCTCGTGGCCCTGATCGAGAACCCGGAGCTCACACTCGACGACCTCATGCGCTTCATCCCGGGTCCCGACTTTCCGACCGCTGGCTTCATCTGCGGGCAGACGGCCATTCGCGACGCCTACCGCGAGGGCCGGGGTATCCTCACCGTGCGCGCCAGAGCGGAGATCGAAACCGACGAGAAGAGCGGCCGTTCGGCGATCATCGTCACCGAGATCCCGTACCAGGTGAACAAGTCCCGACTCGTCGAGCGCATCGCGGAGCTGGTGAACGAACGCAAGCTCGACGGGATCTCGGACCTGCGCGACGAGTCGGACCGCGACGGCATGCGCGTGGTGATCGAGCTCAAGCGCGACGCCGTGCCCGAGATCCTCCTGAACCAGCTCTACAAGCACACCCCGATGCAGGAGTCCTTCGGGGTGAACATGCTGGCGATCGTCGAGGGCCGTCCCCGCCTGCTGACCCTCAAGGACGCCCTGCGCGTCTTCCTGGACCATCGGCGGACCGTCGTCGCGCGCCGGACGGCGCACGACCTGCGCCAGGCGGAAGCG
>DATILR010000054.1:0-2620 GCA_035476275.1 Binatus sp. (SeqCode)
AGCTCGGTCCAGTGGAGCTTGATGATCGAAGCCTCGGGCCCCGGCATTCCCATCCGCAGGAGCCGGTCGAGCGTCCGCTGGCAGGTCACGCGGAAGATCTCGGTGCCGAGGTAGAGGTTGGCGAGCGCCTGACGGAGCCGCGGGTCCCGCGCGGCGTCACGTTCCCGGGCGACGGCGAGCAGCCGGTCGCGCGCCTCGGCGAGCACGATCTGCATGCTCACCACGTAGAGGATGCCGCGCTCGTTCTGCAGGGCCGCGACCACGAGCGGCCAGCCCTCGTTCAGCTCGCCCAGGAGGTTCTCGCGCGGCACCTTCACCGCGTCGAAGAAGATCTCGTTGAACTCGGCGTCGCCGGTCATCTGCCGGAGGGGCCGCACCGAGATGCCCGCGCTTCGCATGTCGACCAGCAGGCAGGAGATGCCCTTCGCCCGCCGCGTCTCCGGGTCGGTGCGGCAGAGGAGCATGCACCAGTCGGCCTGGTGGCCGAGCGTCGTCCACACCTTCTGGCCGGTGACGGTGAAGGAGTCCCCCTCGAGCGTCGCCTGCATGCGCAGCGAGGCGAGGTCGGAGCCGGCCCCGGGCTCGGAGAAGCCGAAGCACCAGAGGTCCTCGCCACTGAGGATGCGCGGGGCGAAGCGCCGCTTCTGCTCCTCGGTACCGTAGGCGAGGATCGTCGGCCCCGCGATGCCGATGCCGAGGTTGCCGACGATGTCGGGCGCCTTGGCGCGGCTCATCTCCTCGACGTAGGCGATCTGCTCCGGGATGCCGGCGTCGCGCCCGCCGTACGCGCGCGGCCAGGTGATGCCGACCCAGCGCGCCTCGGCCAGCTGGTGCTGCCACCCGCGCAGCCGTCGCAGCCGTTCCTCGTCGGGAAGGCGCGCGGCGTTCTCGGGCCGCAGGTCGTCGGGAACGTTGCGCTCGAGCCAGCTGCGGAGCTCGCCCCGGAACGCGTCGAGCTCGGTCTGTTCCATGGGCGTCCCGATACCAAGGCGGGACCTCGCCGTCGAGCACTGGACGGGGTACCCCGGAGCGCGATACCAGGCCGCACCGTGGCCTCGGGGCATCTGCTCACCACACACGACGAGCTCGTCCAGCTGGTGAAGCGCGTCACCGCCGCCGGGCGGCTCGCGATCGATACGGAGTTCGTCTGGGAGCGGACCTACCGGCCCATCCTGGGGGTGGTGCAGGTGGCGACGGGAGACGCGGTCACCATCATCGACGCGATCGCGGTGCCGGACCTCTCGCCGCTCTTCCCCGTGCTACGGGATCCGGCCGTACCGGTGGTCCTGCACGGCGGCGGACAGGACCTCGAGATCTTCGCCACCCTCATGGGCGAGCCCGTGCGCGGCGTGGTCGACACGCAGGTCGAGGCGGCCTTCCTCGGCCACGGCTTCCAGATCGGCCTCGGCGTTCTCCTCGAGCGCGTGCTCAAGGTCCGCATCCGGAAGGATCAGACCTACACGGACTGGACGCGGCGCCCGCTCCGGCCCGAGCAGGTGGCGTACGCCGGCGACGACGTGGTGCACCTGCTCCCGCTGCACGACAAGCTCCGTGCGGAGCTGGTGCGGCGCGAGCGCGCGGCGTGGGTCGAGGAGGAGCTCCGCAGCCTCGAGGACGCGGGCCGCTTCGCCGACATGGCGCCCGAGGAGCGCTACACGACGGTCAAGGGTTGGCAACGGCTGGCGGGCCGGGAGGCGGCGGTCCTGCGGGCGCTCGCCGCCTGGCGCGATCGGAGCGCTCGGCGCGCCAACGTGCGGCCGAACTTCATCGCCAACGACGTGGTGCTCACCTCGCTCGCCATGCGACCCGTGGAGAACATCGAGGCCCTCCGGCAGACGCGCGGCCTCACCGGGGGAACCGTCGAGCGGCACGCGCGCGGCATCCTGGCCGCGCTCCGCGAGGGCGTCGCCTGCCCGCAGGAGCGCTGGCCCGAGCCTCCGCCGCGCCTCCGGCGTCGTCCGCCTCCACCCGGGCTCACCGCGCTGCTCCGGGCCGCCGTGCAGGCTGTCGCGGAGCGCGAGGACATCGCGTCCGAGGTGATCGCGACCACCCGCGACATCGAAGCCCTGGTCGGTCACGCTCCCGACCACCAGGAGCCGAGCGACCTGGCCATCCTGAGCGGATGGCGGCGCGCGCTGGTGGGCGACACGCTCCTCGCCATCGCCCGCGGCGAGCTCGCCATTCGATACGACCCCAAGCGAAGAGAAGTGGTCGGCGAGCGCCGCGAGTAGCAGTTCCGGAGACCCCCCGAGATCCCGAGACCCCCGTGCGCGGGACCGAGGACGCGGAGCCGTCCCGGCGCCACCGGTCCCGCACACGGGCGCGTCGCGACCCCGCGTCAGGTCCCCGGGATCACGCGCACGATGACGGTCTTGCCGGCCCGCACGCGCTCGGGGTTGGGGCGGAAGAAGCCGAGCCAGGCGATCCAGTACTTGCGGTCGTACTCGGGCGCCATGCGCGTCGCGACGGCGGGGTCGTCGATGAGCTCCGCATGTCCCACGAAGTGCGGTCCCTCGCGCGCTCCGACCCAGACGAGGAGGGGACTCCCGCGCGCGATCCGCCGCGCCTTGTGACTCTCCGGGCCGGTGGTGAAGTAGATCGCCTGGCCGTCGTACATGAA
>DATILR010000055.1:0-5402 GCA_035476275.1 Binatus sp. (SeqCode)
GCGGCTCCTGGCGGAGCGCATCCGGGCGCTGGGTGGCGAACCCGGTCCTGCCTGCGTGGACGACGTGCTCGCCGCTCAGCTCACGGAGCTCCGTGACGTGCGCGGCTTCGTCTCCCAGCTGGACGCGCTGAAGGCGTGCTCTGCCCGCGACGCCGGGCGGATGGAGCCCTGCCAGTCGGCGCTCCGGCGCGGCTTCGAGGCCGCCAAGGAGCGTGACCCCGAGACCCACCGCTTCTGGGCCGAGCTCTACAGCGAGGAGAAGGTGAGCGGCGACTGGTACCGGGCGGTGTACAGTGCGCTCACGAAGGGGAAGCCGTGGCCCGCGGTACCCGTGCTGGCGCCGGAACAGGTGATCCGCCGGGCGGCGCGCGTCACGTTCACCGCCGGCGAGCCGGTCGCCTGCGCCGCCGCCGGAGCCTAAGGGGCGCCGGCGCCGTTCCGGGTGCCGCTCGTGCGGCGACCCCCTCGAGCAGCACCTCCGTCGCGTGCCGCGCCAGCTCGGTCGGTCCCCAGGCCTGGCGCACGGCGGCCGGGAGCTGCTCGTCGACGAGCAGCGTCGAGAGGCCGTGGACGAGGGACCAGAGGACGAACGCAAGCGCCGCGGGATCGCCAGGCCGGATCTGCCGGGCACGCTGGCAGTCGGTTACGGTGGTGGTGAGGAGCTCCCAGGCCGCCACGGCCGCCCGCCGGAGCCCGGGATGGTCCCGGCCCCGCACGGCAGGTCCGCACATCAGTTGGTAGTGCGCACCATGCTGGGCGGCGAACCGCACCAGGGCGATCGCCATTGCCTCGAGCGCGCGGAGTGGATCGGCCGGATGCGCGCGTGCGGCTCGCCTCATCGACGCGCCGAGGCGCCGGAATCCCCCCTCGGCGACCGCCGCCAGGAGGGCGCCCTTGTCCGGGAAGTGGCGGTACGGTGCGGTCTGGGACACCCCGGCCCGGCGCGCGGCGCCGCGGAGCGTCACCCCGAGTGGCCCCCGCTCTTCGAGCAGGGCGGTCGCCGCCTCGACCAGCGCCGGTCGGAGGTTGCCGTGATGATAGGCCACGAGAGCCTCGTGCCAGGGTATGTTGACACAGTCAACTTCTGCAGGCAGGCTCGGGCCGACTCGGAAGACGAGGGAGGCCCCATGTCGCCAGCTCTCACGATCGGTCTTCTGTGGCTCGGGTTCGCCGGTTCGCACCTCATCCTCTCGAGCCTGCCGGTCCGGCAGCGCCTCGTCGCCCGCATCGGCGAGGACGCCTTCCGCGGGCTCTATTCGCTGGTCGCCTTCGCCTTCTTCGTCCCCCTCGTCTGGATCTACTTCCGGCACAAGCACGCCGGCGCGACGCTCTGGATGTTGCCCATGGGGCCCGCGCTGCGCTGGACGGTCTACGTGGGCATGGGGTTCGGCTTCGTGCTCGCGGTGGCGGCCTTCGTGCGCCCGAGTCCGGCGGGGATCATCCCCGGTGACCCGCGACCGCGGGGGGTCTACCGCATCACGCGCCACCCGCTGTTCATGGCACTCGCGCTCTTCGGATTTCTTCACCTCCTGCCGAATGGTCACGCGGCCGACGTCGCCTTCTTCGGGGGGTTCGCCCTCTTCTCGCTGATCGGCGCCGCGCATCAGGACCGGCGGAAGCTCGCGACGGACCCGGCCCGCTACCGTCCGTTCTACGAGGGGACGCCGTTCCTTCCCTTCACCGGTCGCGCGACGCTGCAGGGGGTCCGCGAGCTGTTCCCCGTCGTCGCCCCGCTCGGGATCGTCGTGGCGGTGGTCGTCCGCCACTTCCACGCGTCGTGGTTCGGCGGCTGAGTTCCGCTACGGGCGCCGCGGTCCCGAGACCGCGCGGCTCGCGCACACGATGAAGCGCCACGGCCGCGCGGCGTCGGCTCCGGCATAGTCGACTCCGATGCGCGGCGTGCGGACCACGTGGCGCGAGGGCACGGCGGGCGCGTCGAGGATGCGGAGCCGCCCCCGCACCAGGTCCGCGCCGTTCTCCGCGCGCGTGATGGCGAGCGCCTGGCAGAGGGCGCCGGGTCCGCGGCAGAGCCGCCACGTCGGTGCCTCCGGGAGGCGGCGACGCCGACGCATCACGGCCTCGCCCGCGACCGGCTCGAGCGCCCGCAGAAGCACCGCCTCGGGCACGCCTTCGGGCCGGGTCACGACGTTCACGCAGTGGTGCATCCCGTAGATGAAGTACACGTAGGCGTGGCCGGGCGGCCCGTACATCACCTCGTTCCGCGCCGAACGGTGGCCGCCGAAGCTGTGGGCAGCCCGGTCGCGCGGCCCGCGGTAGGCCTCCACCTCGACGATGCGGCCCGCGGTGCGACCCGAGGGCGTCTCGTGCACCAGTATCTTCCCGAGCAGGGCCCGGGCAACGCGCAGGCTCGGGTGGTCGTAGAAGTGGCGCGGCAGCGGCCGCCGGCTCACGCCTTCAGCTTCTTCACTTCCTCGGTCAGCTCGGGCACGGCCTTGAAGAGATCCGCCACCAGGCCGTAGTCGGAGATCTGGAAGATCGGCGCCTCCTCGTCCTTGTTGATGGCGACGATCACCTTCGAGTCCTTCATGCCGGCGAGATGCTGGATGGCGCCCGAGATCCCGACTGCGATGTAGAGCTCCGGGGCGACCACCTTGCCGGTCTGCCCCACCTGGAGGTCGTTCGGCACGAACCCGGCGTCCACCGCGGCGCGGCTCGCGCCCATCGCCGCGCCGAGCGCTTCGCAGAGCGGCTCCAGGTAGATGGTGAAGTTCTCGCCGTTCTTGAGGCCCCGCCCGCCCGAGCAGACGATGCGTGCCTCGGTCAGCACCGGACGGTCGGACTTGGTCTCGGCGAACTCGACGAACTGCATCTTGGTGCTCGCCGGATCGGGGCTCACGGTGAGCTGCGTGACGCTGCCCTTCGCGCCGCCCTTCTTCGCCGCATCGAAGGCCGTGGTACGCACCGAGACGACGCGCGGCGAGCCGGCGAGCGCCACCGTTGCGATCGCGTTGCCGGCGTACATCGGGCGCTTGAAGGTCGCCTTGTCGACGATGGCCGTCACCTCGGAGGCCATGCCCGCACCCAGCCGCGCCGCCACCCGCGGGAGCAGGTCCTTGCCGACGGCGGTCGCCGCCGCGATGACGACCTCGACGTCCTTCTGCTTGGCCAGCTCCGCGATCGCCGCGGTGTAGGCGTCGGCCAGGTAGTGAGCGAAGGGCGCCCCGTCGACGGCGATGACATCGACGCCGTAGTCGGCCAGCTCGCTGGCGAGCGCGCCGATCCCCTGTCCGAGGACGGCGCCGAGACATTTCCCGCCCGCGTGCCCGGCCATCTGCTTGCCGGCCTCGACCCCGACGAGGGTGGTCTTCGGGAACTTCCCGTGCAAATGCTCCGCGACGACGAGCACGTTGCCCATGCTCAGATCACCTTCGCTTCGTTGTGCAGGACCTTGACGAGCTCCTCGACGGAGCCCACCTTGCGGCCGCCGGTTCGCTTGGGAGGCGTCTCGAGCTTGACGATGCGTGCCTTCGGCGCGACGTCGACCCCGAGGTCCGCCACGGGGATCTCCTTCATCTCCTTCTTGCGCGCCTTCATGATGCCCGGGAGCGAGGCGTAGCGCGGCTCGTTCAGCCGGAGGTCCGCCGTGACGATGCCAGGCAGCGGGATGTTCAGCGTCTCGAGCCCGCCGTCCACCTCGCGCGTCACCTTGGCCGAGCGCTGGTCGCCGCCGACCTCCACCTTGGAGGCGAAGGTCGCCTGTGGCCAGCCGAGCAGCTCCGCCAGCATCTGGCCGGCGCAGTTGGAGTCGTCGTCGATCGCCTGCTTGCCGAGGAGCACCAGCTCCGGCTTCTCCTGCTCGACGAGCTTCTGCAGCACGCGGGCGACGGCGAGCGGCTCGAGAGCCTGGTCGCTCAGCACCAGGATGGCGCGATCGGCACCCATCGCGAGCCCCGTGCGGAGCTGCTCCTGCGCCGTCTTCTGTCCGATCGAGACCAGCACCACCTCAGTCCCGCTCACCTTCTCCTTCAGGCGGAGCCCCTCTTCGATCGCGATCTCGTCGAAGGGGTTGATCACCCACTTGACGTTGTCGGTCGTGATGCCGACGCCGTCCGGCGCGATCTTCACCACGGTTTCCGGATCGGGCACCCGTTTGACGGCCACGAGAATCTTCACGGTCGGGGTCTCCTTGGCGGCCGCGGCAGCGCGGCCGGGACGGTCCTTACACAGTGCGGCATCGAGAAGTCAATCAACGCGGACCGCGAGGGCGATCAGCCCTGTGCTTCTCGTCGTCCGAGGTCGAAGCCGAGGCGGCTGGAGAGCTCGCGGCCCGCCTTCAGGACGAGCGGGGCGACCTCCTTCTCGATGCGCTCGTTGGTGAGCCGCGAGGCCGGCGCGGCCACGGCGAGGGTGCCGACGACGTTCCGGGTGTAGTCGCGCACCGGCACCGCGACCGCCCGGATGTCCTCCACGTGCTCGCCCATGTCGACCGCATAGCCGCTGGTCGCGATCGAGCGAAGCTGCTGGAGCACCGCCTGGCGATCGACGAGGGTGCGGTCGGTGAAGCGCGGCAGGCCGTCGGGCAACAACGCGCGGAGCTCGTCCTCCGACTCGAAGGCGAGATAGGCCTTGCCCGCCGCCGTGGCGTGCAGCGGCAGCGCCTGCCCCAGCTGGGACACGATGCGCACGGGCCGATCGGCCTCGATGATCTCGACCGGCACGACCCCGGCGCGGCGGAGCACCGCGACGTATGCGGTCTCCCGCACCTGTCGCACGAGCTCCCCCATGATGGGGCGCGCCTGGCGCAGGAGGCCCATGTGCTGGACGTAGCTCTGTCCCAGCTGGAGACAGCGGATGCCCAGCCGGTAGTTCTCCGTCGCGCGGTTCTGCTCGATGTAGCCGCGCGACTCGAGCGTGGCGAGCAGACGGAAGACGTTGTTCTTGTGAAGCTTCAGCCGCTTGGAGAGCTCGGTGACGCCGAGCTCCTCGGCCTCCCCGCTGAACTGCTCGAGGACGTCCAGGCAGTGGGCGACCGACTGAATGATGTAGTTGGATTTCTCTCGGCGGACCATGGGATCGGCAAAAGCCGTTTTAGGCTATGCCGGGGCATGGAGGGAGTCAACGCCGCTCCGGAGTTGCCAAGGCCGCGGAATGCTTGGGCCTCGTGAATGACCAAGGTCGCGTCGGCGCGGCCGGATTGCCGAACGGCGTCTGACCCGACACATATTGAAAACGGGGGTTGTCCGCTTCTATCAAGAGGCGCCCGAATCCCCGAAAGGAGCCTCCCCGTGGACGTACTGACAGAGAAGATCGAGGTCCCCGCTTCCGGCGGGATGACGTGCTTCCTCGCCCGGCCGAAGAGCGCGGCACGCGCGCCCGCGGTGCTCGTCATCCAGGAGGCGTTCGGGGTGAACGGGCACATCCAGGACGTCACGCGGCGGATC
>DATILR010000056.1:0-2096 GCA_035476275.1 Binatus sp. (SeqCode)
CTCCATGACGAGCGCGCCGGAGGGCGCGGTCACGCCGAGCGCCGCCCGGAGCTGCTCGGTGGTCGCGATCACACGCACGCCGAGCTCCACCGACACGGGATGGAGGGAGAGTGGATGATCGGCGCGGGCCGTGGCGGGTGCGCCCAGGGCGGCGGTGATGGCCGCCAGCAGCAACAGGGCCTTCATGCGAGCACCTCCGCCGTCTTAGACGAGGAGCACGGCCGTTGGTTCAGGGGCGATTCGCCCTTTGCGGGGTGCGGCGGACCCCCGTAGAATCCCCCGCCGTCGAGGACCCGTGGAGACCCCCCTGGAGACCAAACGTCCCACCAGCCCGCAGGCCGAGGAGATCCTCGGCCTCTACTTCCCCGTTCTCGACCACGGCTTCGTGTCCCTCGTCGACTACATGGGCTCCGACGAGGACGTCGAGCGTGCAGCCCGCGTGTCGTACGGCTACGGGACGCGCCGCACGAGCGAGACGCGCGGGCTCATCCGCTACCTCCGCCGCCATCGGCATACGACACCGAGCGAAATGGTGGAGCTCAAGTTCCACTGCGCCATGCCGATCTTCATCGCCCGGCAGTGGGTCCGGCACCGGTCGGCGAGCCTGAACGAGTACAGCGGGCGCTACAGCCTGCTCCCGCTCCTCTTCTACCGGCCGGCCGCGGAGCACTTCCAGGCGCAGAGCACGTCGAATCGCCAGGGGCGGGGCGCCGATCTGCGCGAGCTCCACCCGGACGCGATCGCGCGCTGGGAGGGCGTCCGGCGGGCGGCGGCCGAGCAGTACTCCTGGCTGGTCGAGCACGACGTGGCGCGCGAGCTGGCGCGCATCGACCTCCCGCTCTCCACCTACACGCAGTGGTACTGGAAGATCGACCTGCACAATCTCTTCCACTTCCTCTCGGTGCGCGCCGATCCGCACGCGCAGTACGAGATCCGCGCCTACGCGAACGTCATCGCCGGGATGCTGAAGCGCGTCGCGCCGCTCAGCTTCGAAGCGTGGGTGGACTACGAGCTCTGCGGCGCGCATCTCTCGCGTGCGGAGCTGGCGGCGCTCCGCCGGCTGGTGCGCGTCGCCGGGGGGGATCTCGAGACGCCGGGGGCCGCGCGACTCACGACCAAGGAGCTGATCGACCTCGGGCTGTCGAAGCGCGAGGTCGAGGAGCTCCTCGCCAAGCTCGCGAGCGCACCGCCGGCGGACGACTTCGATCTCGACCTCGCCGCCGCCCGCCCCGCCGAGCACTTCGCGCGGCTCATGGAGGAAGCGGTGCCGCGCGTCGACCGGCGGTGAGCGAGGAGGCGGCGGGAGCCCCGGTCGCGGTCGCCGTCCGCCGGGGCGTCCGGCTCTTCAACCGCGGCCGCTACTTCAGCGCCCAGCAGGTGTGGGAGGTGGCGTGGCGGGAGGCGGCCGCCGAGGATCGCGGCTTTCTCGAGGGGCTCGTGCAGCTCGCCTCGGGTCTCCACCTGCGCACCCGGCGCGGGGCGATGCGTGGCGCCGTCCACCTGCTCTCCCAGGCGCTGGTGACGCTCGAGGACTACCGTCCCGCGACGCGCGGTCTCGACGTCGAAGCGCTGGTCGGCGAATTCGAGGTGTACCTGAACTGGATCCGCGACCTGAAGCGCCCCCACCGTTTGCTCGATGGCCTCCGCGTCCCCCGTCTCCACTCGCGCTGAGAGGACGTCGTATTCTCTTGCCAGCACGGGACCTCGAGACGCACCCGGCCGCTCAGAGTTCTCCTCCTTGACGGCTCGTGTGCCTCTGACCTATCGGCATGGTCACCGCGTCGCGGTCACGAACCGATCTCGATCACCCAGTGGCGATGACGGCGGTGGCACCCATGACGTCAGCCGAAGCGCTCCAGCACCTCATCGACGGTAACGAACGATTCGTGGCCGGCGTGCCGGTGCAGCGGCCACCGCAGCGCGACCGTCTCGTGGAATTCGCGGAGGCCCAGCATCCCTTCGCGAGCGTTCTCGGGTGCAGCGATTCCCGCGTCTCCCCGGAGATGGTGTTCGACCAGGGGCTCGGCGATCTGTTCACCGTGCGGGTGGCGGGGAACGTGATAGGGGCCGAGGTTCTCGGTAGCTTGGCCTATGCG
>DATILR010000057.1:0-7640 GCA_035476275.1 Binatus sp. (SeqCode)
GAGCACGGTGATCGTGTACGAGTCGTAGACGAGGCAGACGTCGACGTCGTCGTGCCGGATGCCGGCGCGCTCGAGCGCGAGCGGCCCCGACTGCGCCGCGGCAACGTCGATCAGGTCGCGCGTGCCGACCTCGGCGTGGCGGAGCGCCTCGGCGCCACCCAGGATGACGACCGGCCGCTGGCGCAGATCGCGCGCGTGCTCGAGGGAGGTCAGCACCAGGGCGCCGGCGCCGTCCGAGATCATGCAGCAGTCGAGCAGGTGGAGCGGCGAGGAGATCATGCGCGAGGCGAGCACGTCCTCGACCGTGATCGGGTCGCGGTACTTCGCGTGCGGGTTCAGGGTCGCGTGGTGCCGCATCGTCACCGCGATCTGGGCCAGCTGCTCGCTGGTCGTCCCGTACTCGTGCATGTGACGCTGCGCCACGAGGGCGTACGAGCCGACGATCGTCGGCCCGAAGGGTGCCTCGAAGTGATCCGGCGGCTCGGTGGCGAAGCTGCCACCGGTGCCGATGGCGAAACGCTCGGAGGCCGCCGTCGAGCCGTAGGTGACGAGCGCCACCGTGCAGAGGCCGCCCGCGATCGCGGCGGCGGCGTGCAGGCAGTGTGACACGAAGGACGAGCCGCCGATCGACTGCGAATCGAGGTAGCAGGGGCGGAGATTCAGGTGCTGGGCGAGGGACATGATGCCGATCGGTCCGACGCCGCTGGTGAAGAAGCCATCGACGTCGCGGATGGTGAGCCCCGCGTCGGCGAGTGCCCCTCGCGCGCTCTCGGCATGAATCTGGAAGGGCGTCATGTGGGGGGCGAAGCGCGTGGGATGCTCCCAGGCCCCGACCACCGCCGTCTTGCTCCAGATGCTCACCCGAGCGTCTCCGCGAAGCTCACTACCAGCTGGTTGAAGCGCTCGGCCTGCTCGAGCGGCGCCTGGTGCCCCGCCGCGGAGAGCACCTCGAGGCGCGCGCCCGCGATCCCGCGCCCCAGCTCCTCGGAGAGCGCGGGCGGGGTCACCTGGTCGTCCGCACCCGCGACGATCAGCGTTGGCGTGCGGATGCGCGGCAGGAGGGCGCGGCCGTCGAATGCCTGGCAGGCGAGCAGATCGGTGTAGCGAACGCGCGGATCGGTCTTCACCTGCTCCATCCACGCCTCACGCATGAGCGCCAAGGAGGTGCCGGAACAGAACGTCTCGGTCGTGAACTGCTGCGGGAGGCGGCCCCGTACGACGTCGCGCAGGGTGGAGAGGCGGGCGGGATCCAGGGGAAAGCGCGCCCCCGTGCACGCGAGCACCAGACCGACCAGGCGCTCCGGGTGGCGGGCCGCGACCGTCATCGCCACGGCCCCTCCCATGCTGCGCCCGACCAGCACGAACGGACGGAGGCGCAGCGCATCGGCGAAGTGGACGAGCCAGTCCGCGTACGCCTCGATCGTCGGCAGGCCTTCCACCCCGCTCGAGCGCCCGTGACCGGGGAAGTCGAGCGCCACGAAGCTGTGCTCCTCGGTCGCCGCGGCCATCTGCCGCCGCCACATTCCCGCATTGCTTCCCGCCGCGTGCACCAGCACGAAGAGTCGCCCTCGGTCGAGGGCCGGCGGAACATCGGGCAGCGTCGTGGGGCCGCTGTGCAGGTAGTGCGCGGTGCAGCCCTCGACGGTGGCGTACTTGGCAGGCAAGGCGTCCCTGTCTAGGACGGCCGCGCGCGGAGTGTCAATTGACGGGCGCCGGGACCTCGACCGCGATGATCGTCGACGCGTCCGGCGCCGAGGTGACACGCACCGCTCCACCGAACCGGCGGAGCCGTTCCCGTACCGCCACCAGGTTGCCGGGTTCGGACGTGGGGCCCGCGATCTCGACCTGGACGGTGTCGGGATCCCTCCGGTAGCGGACCCGGAGCGGACGGGCGTCCTGCTGGCGAACGATCGAACCCAGCACCTCCTCCGTGGCACGGAAGAGGGCGCTCTCCATCTCGAATGGTAAGCGACAGTCGGGGCCCTCGATCTCCAGCGAGAGACTGATCCCCGAGCGTTCGCGGAGCTGCCGGAGGTACCAACGAAGCGCCGGGACGTAGCCGAAGTCCTCGAGCAGGGAGGGTCGGAGCGCGTGGGCGAGGTCGCGCAGCTCGCCCAGGACCCCGACCACGAGCGCGCGCGCGTCGCGCAGGCGTTCGCGCGCTGCCGGCGGCCCACCGTCGAGCATCGGCTCGAGCGCCTGCAGCTGCGCGTTCGCGGCTGCCAGGCGTTGCCCGATGCCCTCGTGAATCTCTCCCGCGGTGTGGCGCAGCTGCTCGTCGCGTCGCTCGATCACGTCGACCGCCACGTGGCGCAGTGCATCGCAGGTCTCCCGCAGCGTCGCGAACTGGCGCACGTTGTCGAGCGCCGTCGCGGCCAGCGTGGCGAGCATCCCGACCGCGGCGAACGCGTCGTCATCCAGAACGCCCTCCGCCGCCGGCTCGATCAGCAGCAGCACGCCTGACACGCCAGGGCCCACCGGAATCGCGACCAGCCCGAACGGCGCGAGCGCCGCGAGCGTCGTGGCGCCCTCCAGGTCGTCGAGGCCGAGCGGGCGTCCGAGGGCGCGCACGCGGGCAACGAGCGGCCCGAGGACCTCCGGGCTAACGATGGTCTCCCATGTGCACCGGTCGGCCCCGTCGGCGGCAAAGCGCTCGAGCCGCCCTTCGGCGTCGACCAGGGCGAGGGCGGCCGCCGCGCCGGTGATTGCCGCCGCACGTCGTGCCACCTGCTGCACGACCGTTTCGAGCTCCCCGTCGGCGGAGTCGTTGGCCAGCGCGAGCGCCGCGTCGATGAGCGCCTCGATTCGCCCGGCGGATGCGCCGCCACGGGGTCCGCCGCGCACGGCGCGCCGCAACCGCGCGAGAAGCCGGTCGATCACCCACATATGATGCGGGTTCGCGTAGCACGCGAGCACCACAGTGGCATCCCCTCTCGCATCCCGCGAACTGGGGAGAGAACGAGGAGATTCAGGCGAGGGCGGGAAGCGCGTTCTGCGCGATCACGTCCCGGAAGAAGAACACGGCCGGCCGCGGCCGTCGCGCCAGCGTCCCGGGCTCGATCGCGACCAGCCCGAAGTGCCGCGTGTAGCCCTCGGCCCACTCGAAGTTGTCCATCAGGGACCAGAAAAAGTAGCCTCGCACGTCGACACCATCGGCGATGGCTCCGTGCAGCTCGCCGAGATGGACGTGGAGGTAGCGCGTCCGCGCAGCTTCATCCAACGTCGCGTGGCCGTTCTCGGTGACCATGAGAGGCTTCCCGAATCGTGCGAGCCGGCGCAGCTGCGCCCCGAGGCCGGGCGGATGGACCTCCCAGCCCATCTCGTCGTCGAACTCGGGCCGCTCCCCCGGACGTCGCAGCGCAAGCGGCGACCCGGTGGGCTGGGTCAGGCTGCCGGGTCGGACCAGCATGCGGTTGTAGTAGTTCAGGCCCAGCACGTCGAAGCTGCCCGCAAGACCCGGCACCTCCTCTCCGTTGCCGCAGGGTGGCATGGTTCGGCCGGTGCTGATGCCCTCCAGGTACCACTGGTTCATGAAGCGATCCCGCGCCTCTGCCTCGGCCCGATCCGCGGGCTCGTCCGGATCGAGCGGGGCGAAGTACGGCATGTTGTGGACCACGCCGACCGGAACGCCGGTCGCGACCACGCCGCGGAGGGCACGGTACATCGCACCGTGGGCCCGGAGAGTGTGGCGGGCGACCACCAGCGCCCGCGGCAGATCACGCACCCCCGGCGGGTGCGCCCCGAGGACGTAGCCGACCAGCGGGGCGATCATCGGCTCGTTGATCGTCCACCAGACCGCCACCCGGCTCCCGAGCGCGCGCCCGGCGCGCTCGGCGAAGCGACCGAGCCAGTCGACGATTCGCGGATTCTCCCACCCGCCCTGGCGCTCTACCCACAGGGGGTTGGTGAAATGGTGCAGCGTCACGGTCGGCACCATGCCGTGGTGGCGGATCGAGTCGCACACCGCCCGGTAGTGATCGAGCTCTCCCTCGTCGAAGCGCCCCTCCTCGGGTTCGATCCGGCTCCACTCGACGGAGATGCGCTGCGCCGTGTGACCGAGCGAGGCCGCGAGACGGAAGTCCTCGTCGAAGCGCCCGTAGTGGTCGCAGGCGAGCCCGGAGACGGAGCCGTCGCGGATATGGCCTCCCTCCTGCTCCCACGCCCACCACTGGTTGTTGCGGCAATTGCCCTCGACCTGGTGCGCGGAGGTGGCCGCGCCCCAGAGAAATCCCGCGGGGAAGGCGAGACGGCCCGCCATCGGCTGCATTCCTAGCAGTCTCGTCCCGCCCATGCCATGCAGGTGACCTCACGCGGTCGGTTCTCAGGGCAGGCTGGAACGAGTAGGATCGCTTCCTTGCGGCCCCGCGACCTCGAGACACTCGAGTTCCCCCGCGTCCTCCAGGCGATCGCCGCGCTCGCGCGCTCTCAAGCGGGGCAGCAGGCCGTGTGCGCGCTCACACCGACGGCGGACGGCGCGGTGATCGAGCGCCGGCTGGACGAGATCGCCGAGCTGGTGGTGCTCTCCCGCGAAGCTGGGAGGGTGCCGACGGCGGACGTGCCGCTGCTCGCCCCCATCCTGGGAGCCGCCGCGCCGGACGGCGCCGTTCTGGAGCCGCGGCGTCTCGCCGAGGTCCGCGATCTCCTCTCGACGGTGGGGCGGGTCCGCGCTCACCTCCGGCGGGAGGCCGCCCGCTTCCCCCACCTGGCCGCGGTCGCGGCGTCGCTCGGCGACCTGGCCGCCGTCCGGGAGCCGCTCGAGCGAACCCTCGACGAGATGGGCCTCGTACGCGACGATGCGAGTCCGGAGCTCGCCGCCGCGCGGGCCGTCACGCGCGAGCTGCGACATCTCCTCGAGGCGCGGCTCGAGCAGCTCGTGCGCGACCCGGATCTCGCGAGCGCGGTGGCCGAGCAGTACGTGACCATCCGGAACGGCCGCTTCGTCGTCCCCATCCGCACCTCTTCGGTGAACGCCGTACCCGGGATCATCGCCGACCGCTCGGGCTCCGGGGAGACGGTCTTTCTCGAGCCGCTCTTCGCAGTCGACCTCAACAATCGCCTGCTCCTCGCCGCCCGCGACGAGGAGGCCGAGGAGCGTCGCGTGCGCGTCGAGCTGACGGCGCTGGTTCGTTCCCACACAGCCGAACTGGCGGCGCTGGAGGCGGCGCTCGCATGGGCGGATGCCCTGGGCGCGGCGACCGCGTTCGCCGAGCAGCACGGGTGCAGTCGTCCCATCCTCGGCGGTGCCGAGCTGGCGCTCCGCGACGCTTCCCATCCGCTCCTCCTCCTCGCCTGCCGCGCCGTCGTTCCCCTGGAGCTGCGCGTGCCGGCGGATCGCCGTGGGCTCGCGATCACCGGGCCCAACGCGGGGGGGAAGACCGTGGCATTGAAGACGCTCGGCCTGTGCGCGCTCCTGGCCCACGCTGGCCTCTTCATCCCCACGGCGGAAGGCAGCCGGATCCCGCTTCTCGAGGCGGTCCTCGCCGACATCGGCGACGAGCAGTCGATCGACCGCGATCTCTCGACCTTCTCGGCACATGCAGAGAACCTCGCCGCCATCGCCCGGGCGGCGGGACCGGGGGCGCTCGTCCTCCTCGACGAGCCGGGGGCGGGAACGGATCCGGTCGAGGGGGCTGCGCTCGCCGTCGGCGTGCTGGACGATCTCCTCGAGCGCGGGCCGCGCATCGTCTTCAGCTCGCACTTCGCGCAGGTGAAGACCTTCGCCCTCGCCAGCCCGCAGCTCGACGTCGCGGCCTTCGATGTCGACCCCGTCACCGGCGCACCACGCTTCCGGCTCGCGTATCACACCGTCGGGCAGAGCCTCGCGCTGCCGATCGCGCGGCGCCACGGGTTGCCCGCGCGCGCGCTCGAGACGGCGGAGCGGCTCCTGGCGGGAGAAAGCCGCGATCTGGCGCGCGCCGTGGCGCGCCTGGAGGAGTCGCGTCAAGAATATGAACGCCGGCGTGCTGAAGTCGAGGGAGAGCGCACCCGGCTCGCGACGGCGCGCGCCGAGGCGGAGGCGCTCGCCGACGAGCTGCGCGTGCGCCAGCGCCAGCGCTGGGTACAGGACCTCGAGGCATCGCGTCGCTTCCTGCACGAGCTCGAAGGCCGCGGCCGCGCCCTGCTCGACGAACTCACCAGGCGCCCGGAGCCGGCCGCCCTGCGGCACTTCGTGCGCGACGCGCAGGCGGAGATCACCGCTCGCTCCGCCGCGCTCGGGACGGAGGGCGGCGTCTCCCGCTCACCCGTACCGGGCGACCTGGTCGAG
This sequence comes from Binatus sp. (SeqCode), assembly GCA_035476275.1. Taxonomy (GTDB): domain Bacteria; phylum Desulfobacterota; class Binatia; order DP-6; family DP-6; genus DP-23. The sequence continues at coordinate 6,266 of DATILR010000057.1, forward strand.
GTGGTGGGACGCGGCATCCGGGGCGAGCTCGTGGAGATCGCGGGCGAGCGCGCACGCATCCAGCGCGGCGGCCTCAAGTTCGAGGTCGCCGCCGATCAGCTGCGCGTGGTCGAGGGGGTGGTACCGCGCGAGCGCGTCGCGGTCGCGATCGAGCGGCCGGCCAACGTTCCGGGCGAGATCAACCTGATCGGCCGCCGCGCCCGCGAGGCGCTCGACCTGCTCGGCGAGTACCTCGACCGCGCCCTCCGCGCCGGCCTCGCCGAGGTGCGCGTGGTGCACGGCCTCGGCAGTGGCGCGCTGCGTCGCGCCGTGCACGAGTTCCTCGGCACGCTGCCCTACTGCACCGCCTACCGGGAGGCGGAGCCGGGCGCGGGCGGTGCGGGGGTCACCATCGCCGAGCTCGGCTAGGCCCTCCCGCTGCAGCCATTCGACTGCGCCCAGGGGCCACGTTCCGCAGTCACGGTCATGCGCCCGCAACCCGCCGACCCCGCTTCCGAGCCGCGCATCCTTCGGCATAGAATTTGGCACGGCGGTTGCGTTCGCCGGCAGGAGCCGGATTCCTACGCATGACCTTCTTCGGAATTCTCATCGCCGTGATCCTCTTCGCTCACTTCAAGCGCCACCTACGGTCGTATTCTCGGCTTCATGAGCTGGGCGACGAGGGACCGGCGTGGGCGGCTTGTGGTCCCCCTCGGCACCGGCACCGCCACCGGAACGGAGAGCACGAGATCCCGGATCCCCTGACCCGGGCCCGTCGCCGCGCCGCCGCGGAGGCTGGCTTCTACGGCCACCTGCTCAGCTATCTCGGAGTCATCGCGTTCCTCGGAGTCATCAACCTCTTCACCACACGCTATCCCTGGTTCATCTGGCCGGCGCTCGGCTGGGGGATCGGGCTCTTCTCGCACTACATGGCGGTCTTCGGCTCCCGGCTCCTGCGGGAGCACTTCTTCGACCCGGCGGTGGAGCGGGAGCTGCGGCGCGAGCGGGCGACCATGCAGACGGAGAAGCAGGCGAGCATCGACGAGCTGTCCTCCACCATCGCGCACGAGATCCGGAATCCGGTCGCGGCCGCCAAGAGTCTGGTGCAGCAGATGGGAGAGGATCCCACCTCGATCGAGAACGTGGAGTACGCCAAGGTGGCGCTCGGCGAGCTCGATCGAGTCGAGCGTCGCATCTCGCACCTCCTCAAGTACGCCAAGGAAGAAGACTACCGCTTCGCACTCGCGAACCTCGCCACCGTCGTCGACTCGGCGCTGGCCCAGATGCGGGCGAAGCTCGACGCCGCGAGCGTCAAGGTCGCCCGGAACTACATCGCCGGCCCCACCGTCCGCGCCGATGCCGAGAAGCTCCGCCAGGTCTTCGCCAACCTCCTCGA
>DATILR010000058.1:0-4577 GCA_035476275.1 Binatus sp. (SeqCode)
TGGAGGCGTGAACGTGGACCCCACGACGGATCCCTTCTGGGACCACCCGCGCATCGCCGCGCTCATCGAACTCGCACTGGCGGAGGATGTGGGCGCGGGCGATCGCACCTCGGAAGCGCTCGTCCCGACCGGCACGCCCGCACGCGGGCGGCTCGCCGCCAAGGAGCGGCTGGTCGTCTGCGGGCTCCCGCTGCTGCATCGGATCTTCCGCCGGCGGGTGTCGGCCGACCTGGGAGCCGTCCGGGTGATGCTCCACGCCGCCGAGGGGGCCACCGCCGTGGCGGGTGAGCGACTCGCGACGCTCGACGGCCACGCCCGGGCCCTCCTCGCCGGCGAGCGGGTCTCGCTCAACCTCCTCCAGCACCTCTGCGGGATCGCGACCCTGACCCGAGCCTGCGTCGATCGCGTGCGCGGCACGCCACTGGTCGTGCGCGACACACGGAAGACGCTCCCCGGCTTCCGGCTCCTCGCCAAGTACGCCGTCCGGATGGGCGGTGGCACGAACCACCGCATGACGCTCGACGACGCGATCCTCATCAAGGACAACCACCTTGCGCTCTGCGGCGGCGACGTGCAGGCGGCGGTGCGGGCGGCGCGCGCGGCGTGGCCGACGCTGTCGCTCGAGGTCGAGTGCCGGACGCTCGCCGAGGTCGACACGGCGGTCGGCGCCGCACCCGACCTGATCCTGCTCGACAACATGTCGCTCGCCGACATCGTGGCCGCGGTGCAGCTGGTCCGCGGTCGCATTCCTCTCGAGGTCTCGGGCGGCGTCCATCCCGAGGACCTGCCGGAGGTGGCCTCGACCGGGGTCGCCTTCGTCGCGCTCGGGGCGATCACGCACTCGGCACGCGCCGCGGACCTGCACCTGAAGATCGAGCCGCTGGCGTGACCGCGGACGAGCGGATCGTCAGCTGGCTGCGCAAGGCGTCGGGTCCGCTCTCGGGCGAGGAGATGGCGCGTCGCCTCGGCTGCTCGCGCGCCGCCGTGTGGAAGCGGATCGCGGCGCTCCGCGAGCTCGGGTACGGGATCGACGGTCGCCGGCCCGGGGGCTACGCGCTCCGTGTCGTGCCCGATCGGCTCGGGCCGGCCGAGCTCGCTCCCCACCTGCGCGGCAGCTGGCGCCGCGTCGAATGGCTCGAGGAGACCGACTCGACGCAGCGGGTTGGACGCGACCTGGCGCGGGCCGGGGCGCCCGAGGGCACGATCGTGATCGCGGAGCGGCAGACGGCGGGGCGGGGACGGCTCGGCCGGACGTGGCACTCCCCGGCCGGGCTCAACCTCTACTGCTCGATCCTGCTCCGGCCGCCGCTCGCGCCCGCGGCCGTGCCACAGCTCGCGCTCGTCGCCGGCCTCGCGGCCGCCGAGGCGATCGCCGAGGAGATCGAGCGCTGGCCGGCGATCAAGTGGCCGAACGACGTGCTCCTCGACGGCCGCAAGGTGGTCGGGGTCATCACCGAGATGGAGTCCGAGCTCGAGCAGGTAGCCCATGTCCTCCTCGGCATCGGCGTCAACCTCAACGCGCCGCGCGACGCCTTCCCGCCCGAGCTCCGCCGAAAGGCCACCTCCCTCCTCCTGGCGACCGGCCGCCGGGTCGATCGTGCGGCCTTCACCGGCCGGTTGCTCGCCGCGCTGGAGGCACGTTATGGTCGCTTCGTGCGCGGGGGCTTTGCGAGCGTGCGCGCCGAGTGGGAATCGCACTCGAGCCTCACCGGGGCCGACGTGCGCGTCGCCGGGCCCGAGGGGGAGGTAGCGGGCCGCGTGCTCGGAGTCGACACGGACGGCGCGCTCCGGGTCCGGCGCCGCGCGGGGCAGGTCGTCCGGATCGTCGCGGGGGAGGTGACCGTGCGGCACGGGTACGGGCGCTGATGCTGCTCGCCATCAACGTCAACAACACGCACACGCTCCTCGGGGTCTATGACGGGGACCGTCTGGCTGTCCACTGGCGGCTCCGCACGGATCAGGCGCGGACCGTGGACGAGTACGGCGTGTTGCTGCGCGGGCTCTTCGCGGAATGGGGCACATCCCACCCGAACATCTCGGGGGTCATTCTTGCGAGCGTCGTCCCCCCCATGAACGCGCGCGTCGAGCAGGTCTGCGAGCGCTTCTTCGGGCACGCTCCGCTGGTGGTGGGGCCGGGGATCCGGACGGGCGTTCCGATCCTCCACGAGAACCCGAAGGAGGTCGGGGCCGATCGGATCGGCAACGCGGTCGCGGCCTACGAACGCACCCACGGCCCGTCGATCGTGGTCGACTTCGGCACGGCCACCACCTTCGACTACGTCACGGGACGGGGTGAGTACCTCGGCGGGGTGATCGTGCCCGGGATCGGCATCTCGCTCGACGCGCTCTTTACCCGCACCGCCAAGCTGCCGCGCGTCGAGCTCGTGAAGCCCCCCCGAGTGGTCGGGCGCACCACCGTGCAGGCCATCCAGTCGGGCATCATCTTCGGCTACACGGCGCTGGTCGACGGCCTGGTCGCGCGCATCCGCCAGGAGAACGACCCCGCGGCGCGCGTGCTCGCCACCGGCGGGCTGGCGGCGCTGATCGCGCCCGAGTCGTCCACGGTCGAGGCGGTGGACGAGTTCCTGACGCTGGACGGGCTCCGCATCATCTACGAACGCAACCAATGATCCGGGCCGTGGGAGGACCGTGATGCCAGCCGAGGAGGTCGAAAAGCTCCGCAACGTGGCCATCGTCGGGCAGGGAGGGGCCGGCAAGACGACGGTGGCCGATGCGCTTCTGTTCGCTGCCGGCGCCGTCACGCGTCTCGGCCGGCTGGACGATGGCTCCTCGGCATTCGCGGTCGAGCCGGAGGAGGTCCGCCGCAAGAGCTCGATCACGTCGGCACTCCATCATGCGTCGTGGAAGAAGCACGACCTCAACCTGATCGACACGCCCGGCTACTCGGCCTTCCTGCACGACACGCGCAACTGCCTCCGGGCGGCCACCGGGGCGGTCCTGGTCCTCGGCTCGACCGGCGGCGAGGTCAAGGTCGAAACGGAGAAGATCTGGGCCTGGACCGACGAGCTCGCCCTCCCGCGCATCGCGTTCGTGACCCGGATGGACCGCGAGCGTGCGTCGATCGACCACGCGCTCGAGGACCTCCGTGCGGTCGGGGCCAAGCCCGCCGTCCTCCAGGTGCCGATCGGAAGCGAGAACGGCTTTCGCGGGGTGGTCGACGTGCTCTCCGGCCGGGCCTTCCTCTACCAGGGCGACTCCGGGAACGTCCAAGAGGGCGCGGTACCCGCGGAGCTGGCCGAGACCGTCGCCAAGGCGCGCGAGCAGCTGGTCGAGACGATCGCCGAGGCGAACGACGCGCTCCTCGAGAAGTACCTCGAGGGGACCGAGCTCGCGACCGAGGAGCTGGTCACGGGGCTGCGCGACGGCACGCTCGGGCGGAAGTTCCTCCCCGTGCTGTGCGGCGCCGCGGCGCGGGCGATCGGCCTGCACCCGCTCCTCGACGCGATCGTCGAGCTGCTCGCCTCCCCGGCCGAGCTGGCGCCCTGGCGCGGCGACAACCCGAAGACCGGCGACGAGGTGGAGCGGACGGCGGACCCGCATGCGCCCTTCTCGGCCTACGTCTTCAAGACCATCGTGGATCCGTTCGCGGGCAAGCTCTCCGTCCTCCGCGTCGTCTCCGGACGGCTGCACGCGGACCTGAACTGCGTGAACACAGTGCGCGACGGACGGGAGCGGATCGGCCATCCCCTCAAGCTCGAGGGGAAGAAGCAGGCGCAGGTCACCGCCGCCGTTGCGGGTGACATCGTCGCCGTCGCCAAGCTGAAGGACACCGCGTCGGGCGACACGCTCGCCGACGAGAAGGCTCCCATCGTCTTCCCCCCGCTCCCCGACGCCCCCGCCGCCATCTCCTTCGCGCTCGCTCCGAAGAGCAAGGCCGACGACGAGAAGGTCATGCAGGCGCTCCACCGCCTCATGGAGGAGGACACCGCCCTCCGCGTCCACCGTGATGAACAGACCAAGGAGTTCGTCGTCTCGGGCACGGGCCAGCTGCACGTCGAGGTGGCCGTCGAGCGGCTCAAGCGGAAGTTCGGTGTCGAGGTCGAGCTGAAGGCACCCAAGGTGCCCTACAAGGAGACGATCAAGGGCACCGCCAAGGCGCAGGGGAAGCACAAGAAGCAGACCGGCGGACACGGGCAGTACGGCGACTGCTGGCTCGAGCTCTCGCCGCTCCCGCGCGGCATGGGCTTCGAGTTCGAGGACGACATCAGCGGCGGCGTGATCCCGCGGAACTTCATCCCCGCAGTCGAGAAGGGGGTACGGGAGGTCCTGACCGAGGGCATCGTCGCCGGTTACCCGATCGTCGACGTGAAGGCGCGGCTCTACTTCGGCTCCTACCACGATGTCGACTCCTCGGAGATGTCGTTCAAAATCGCCGGGCGGCTCGCCTTCAAGGCCGCCTACGACCACTGCCGGCCCGTCCTCCTCGAGCCGATCACCACCATCACCGTGATCGTGCCCGACGACTACATGGGTGACGTGATCGGGGACCTCAACAGCCGGCGCGGGAAGGTGCTCGGGGCCGAGCCACGCGGCAACGGGCAGCAGGTGATCCGCGC
>DATILR010000059.1:0-3442 GCA_035476275.1 Binatus sp. (SeqCode)
CCTACCGATGTTCACGTCGTGGGGCGCAACGCCAGCAACACGGAGCCGGCCAGGTTCGTCGTGGTGCTGCTGAAGGCCAAGGGGGCTCCCATCCTCACGCCGGTGAAAGAAGACTCGCACCAATGATGCTCGGCACCGTACGCCCCACCCGCCACCGATCAGCTGCACGCGTCTCGCGTGGATGGCTCGTGCGCGGTGTGTGGACCTCACTTCGGCAGCGGCGAGAAGTGCGCGCTCACGATCTTCCAGTCGCGGCCGCGCCTCGCGTAGACGTAGGTGCTGCGCCCGTACGCGGTCGTCGGCGTGCCGCCGCCCTTCGGGCGCACGGTGAACGCGTCGTACCCGTTGAAGACGCCGGCATCGTCGCCGAAGGCACGGTACGACCCTTGATGATAGACGAGCGACGCCCCTTCGCCCATTCCCATAGACGCCTGCAGGTACGCGAGGAAGCTCGGCTTGTCGTCGAAGCGGTACGCGGCATGATCGAACACCTCGAGGTCGTCGTCGAGCGCGGCGACGAACGGGCCCGGGTCACCCTCGTTGAAGGCGGCGACGAACTTCTCGGTGAGCGTGCGGATATCGTCCACTGCGGCCATGTGTCTCTCCTCTCGAGCAGGGGGATGGCGCTTTGGCGGAGCAAGGCACGTGCCGCGGCGACCGTCGCCGGATCGCCCCGGCGGAGGCTCGAGCTAACCGGGAAGGAGACTCGAGAATAGGATGCCGAACTCGGCAATCGTGCCGACGTGTTCGGCACCGGGCCACAGTGCGCGGCGAGCATCGCACGTTTTCGTCACGAAGACGATCGACACCGACGGCGTGAAACCGTCGAGAAGCTCGGCATCAAGGGTACGGTCACCGTCGAATAGGCGGGCACGCTGAGAAGCGGGTTTCGCAGCGGGCGTTCCGTTTCAACAAGATCGCCGGTCCGCGATTCACGATGCGCTGTGGACCTGCCACCAGTGCTCGTACATCCGATGCACGACCGCGAACACGAACGCCGTCGACCAGCCGACCAGCAGGATGCCGGTGAGGCCTTCGATCCCTGCGAGCACCCGCCACCCAGGCCCGACGACGACGTCGCCGAATCCGATCGTGGTGTAGGCGGCGAGGGAGAAGTAGAGCGCCGTGTCCACGTTCGGCAGCTCCTGCGCGCGACAGAAGACGACGGCCCAGAGGCCGACCTGGACCAGATGTAGCAGGACGATGCCGACGAAGAGGCGGAGGAGGAGCGCGACGCGAAGGTACGTGCTCCGGGACTCGAGGACCCGACGGACGCGCGAGAGCCAGCGTATGAGCACCAGCATGCCCAGGCTCTGGACGGTCACGCATGTTGCCAGGCGCGCGACGGCGAGCAGGGCGAGACGCACGCAGTCCCTCTCCTCACGTGCGGGCCTGGTGGACTACGATGTCTCCCAGCCGCCGCCGAGCGCCTTGTAGAGGTTCACGACCGCGAGCAGCTGATCGCGCTGCGTCTGTGCGAGGGCGGTTTCCGCGGGGTAGAGCAGCTGCAAGGCGTCCAGCACCTCGATGTAGTTCGAGAGACCTGTCTGGTACCGGTCGAGCGACAGCCGTACCGCCTCCCGGAGCGCCGCCACCTGCGCCTCCTGTGCCGCCCGCTGCTCGGCCAGCCGCACCTCCGCGACGAGCGCGTCCGCGACCTCCCGGAACGCCTCGACGATCGTCCCGCGGTACTGCGCGATCGTCTGGTCCCAGAACGCCTGCTGGGCGCGGTAGGACTCGATCAACCGGCCGCCCTGGAAGAGGGGCCCGCTGACGTTCGCCGCGATGTTCCAGACGCTCGCGCCGTTCCTGAAGACATTCTCGATCTTCGAGCCCGCATTGCCGTACATGGCGGAGAGCCCGACGGTGGGAAAGAAGTTCGCGACCGCCACCCCGACCTCGGCGTTGGCGTCGATCATGTTCTGCTCCGCCTGGCGGATGTCCGGGCGTCGCTTCAGGAGGGCGGTGGTGAGTCCGGGCGGAGTCTCGGGCGTCGTTTGCACGACGAGCGGCGTGCCACGCTCGATCGGACCCGGGTTGGTGCCGAGGAGCACGCTGATCGCGTCCTCCTGCTGCGTGATGAGACGCTCGAGCTGGGCGATCGTCGCCTCGCTCGAGCGGAGGTTCGCCTCGGCCCGTGAGGTCGAGATCTTGGTGTCCGTCCCGCCGACGTACCGGCGCATGAAGAGATCGAACGTTCGCTGATACGTCTCCGCGCTCTCGTGCGCGATCGCGAGCTCGCGGTCGAACTCGAGGAGCTGGAAGTAGCCGCTCGCCACGTCGCTGACGAGCGTGACCAGGACTCCCCGTTGCGCCTCTTCGGTGGCGAGGAACTGCGCCCGCGCCGCCTCCGTGGCGCGACGGATGCGGCCCCAGACGTCGATCTCCCACGCCACGTTGAGGGCGCCCTGGAACACATTGAAGGTCGTGCTCGGGAAGCGCGGGGTGAGGAAGATCTTCTGCCGCTCCGCCGACCCCTGGTACCCGACCTGCGGATAGAGGTCCGAGGCGGCGACGCCGACCTGCGCGCGCGCCTGCTCGATGCGCGCGACGGCGGCCTGGAGATCGTAGTTGCCCGCGAGGGCCCGGCTCAAGAGTCTCTGCAGCTCCTGGTCGCCGAACACGTCCCACCACGGGAGGTCCGCGAACGAGGCGGCGTCCTCGGGACCGATGCGCCCGCGGAAGCCGTCCGGGGTGTCGACCGCCGGTCGCCGGTAGTTCGGTCCGACCTCGAGGCGCCAGAGCCGGCCGAGGAGACCGCGGGGCTCCGCGGTCGGTGCGCATCCCGCAACGAGGACAAGCGCCGCCACGGCGCCGCGCGCTGCACTGAGCATCAGCTCGCGCGTTCCCGCACGGCGACCGAAGCGGGCGCTGGGCGTGCCGGCGTCCCGGCCTCCGTGGGCCGACGCGACCAGCGCTGGGACACCCGCTCGACGACCACGAACAGGACAGGGACGAGGAAGATGGCGACACCGGTCGAGAACAGCATGCCGGTGATGGTCACGGTCCCGATCAATCGACGTGCCACGGCACCCGCGCCCAGCGCGTTCCAGAGCGGCATGAGACCGAAGATGAACGCGAACGACGTCATGAGGATCGGGCGGAGCCGCCGGCGCGCGCCCTCCAGCGCCGCGTCGACGAGCGACGCGCCCTTCTCGAGCTCCGCCTTCGCGAACTCGACGATCAGGATCGCGTTCTTCGCGGAGAGGCCGATCAGCATGAGGAGGCCGATCTGTGCGTAGACGTCGTTGTCGAGGCGGCGCACCCAGAGCCCGACGAACGCGCCCGCGACCGCGACCGGCGTGCTGAGGAGCACGCTGAAGGGCAACGACCAGCTCTGGTAGAGCGCGGCCAGGATCAGGAAGACGAGCACCAGCGACAGCGCGAAGACGCCGACGCCGCTCCCCGCGATCGACTCCTGGTAGCTCATGCCGTTCCAGGC
>DATILR010000060.1:0-7512 GCA_035476275.1 Binatus sp. (SeqCode)
CTGCGCCAGCTGCTCGGCGCCGGCGACTGCGACGGCAACGAGGACAAGTGCGTCGGCGCGCTCGTGCAGGAAAGCGTGGTGGCCGACCCGGCCCACATCCGCGTCGATCTCTCGCCCCAGCCGAATCGCCACCTCAGCCCGCGGCTCGATCATCTCGCCGACTACGTCTACAGCCTGACCAGGTTCGTGCGAAACCCGAACCTCGGTGCAGACGGCACCTCCCCGTCGGACGCGGCGCGCCGGGGGCGGCTGCTCTTCAACGATCCGGTCGTTCACTGCAGCTTCTGTCACAACGGCCCCTCCGCCGACAATCAGCAGTTCACGAACAAGGCCCCGAACGGGGGCTACGATCCGACGCAAACGCCGCGCGCCGATCTGAATAGCCCCTTCGTGCGCTTCGACGTCGGCACGGCCAACGTCTTCGATGTCACGAATCCCTTCTTCATCGCCAGCGACGAAGCGGGGTTGCTCGGCTTCACCCTCTTCCAGAACGAGCAGAGCCAGGTGCCCGGCAACCGCGACGTGCTGAACGCCTACATTACGCCGGCGCTGAACGACGTGTGGAACACCGCGCCCTACCTCCACGATGGCACCGCCGCCACGCTGCTCGACGTGGTGCGGCCGTGTGACCCGACGCTCGACGACTGCGCCCGACCCGGCGCGGGCCGCAACCTCTGTCCGGGTGGGACCTGTCAGCACGGCGTAACGCTCATCCTGAGCGCGCGCCAGCTCAACGACCTCGTCGCCTTCGAGAAAGCGCCGCACGGACCGATCGGCGAGGTGCGGGCGGTGAACGGCGTCGTGCTGAACGATCTGCATCTCGGGCTCCGCTTCGGGCGACGACCGGGGACGGATCGCCTGATTGCCGCGGGCAGCGCCAACGTGAGCCGCGACACGCCCTTCGACCCGACCGCGAGCGGGCTCGTCTTCTCTCTCGGACTTCCCGCGGGCGAGACGATGGCGGTCTTCGAGCGCACCGTGCCCCCGGAGGCATGGAAGGTGAACCGCGCGCGGACGAGCTTCCGCTTCACGGACCGCCGCGGCACCCAGCTCGCGGGCCTGCGCAAGATCCTCGTGAGGCGTGGGGGCGGCCCGGTCGTCTTCCGGCTCGTCGCCACGCACCTCGACCTCTCCGCCCTGCGTGGCCGCAACCCGGACCTGACGCTCGGTCTCGAGGTCGGGCAGAGCACCCTCGCGGCGACGCGTCGATTCAGGACCAACCGCAAGGGCACGGTCACCAAGGGACCGTGAGCAGGAGACCCGCACGACCCGCAGGCGCGGTCCTGGCGATCGCCACGGCCCTCGTGTGGGGAGATGGCACGGGCCTGGTCGGGGCCGCCGATCCCTGCACCACGACCGTGGGCTCGGTTTCGGGTACAGTCATCGCCCAGGGCGGCGGGCCGCTCGCCGGCGCCCGCGTTCGCGTCCAGGGCTGCGTCGGCGACCCGGTGCTGACGGCCGCCGACGGCGGCTTCACGCTGCCGGTGCCGGGCGGGCCGGTCGTCGTCGCCGCCGCGCAGCAAGGCTACTATACCGGCTGCGCGCTCGGCACGCCGCCCAATTGCGCCACGCACGCAGCGGGTGACAGCGGCCTCACGATTGGCCTCGATCCCCTGCCTGCCGACGACGATCCCGCGCACGTCTTCCGCGACCCCGAGGCCTGCCGTGAGTGCCATCTGGACGTCTTCCAGCAGTGGGACACGTCCACCATGGCGCACACCAATCGGAACCGCTGGGTGGACAACCTCTACAACGGCACCGATCTGCCGATGCCGTCCGGACCGCCGCCGGACCCGCAGAACCCGCCCTTCTTCGGCTTCCTGTCGCGCCACAACACCGACGCCGCTCACCCGACGCGCAACGGCGAATGCGCCAATTGCCACCAGCCGGAGTACGTCGGCACCGATCTGCAGAACACCAACTTCAACGCGTCGTCGGCCGCGAGTTTCCACGGCGTGAGCTGCGACTTCTGTCACAAGGTCGTCGAGGTGGACGTATCGACGAACGTCCTGACGCATCCGAACCTGGTCGAGGGCAAGACCACCGTGCTCCGCTCGACCTCGGTGCCGCAGCTCGAGTTCGGCCCGCTCGACGACGTCACGTTCCCGGGCGGGAGCAGGATGGCCGCTGCCTGGACACCCGTGATGGGCTCGAGCCGCATGTGCGCCGCCTGCCACGAGGACTCGACCGATCCGCGCGACGCGAACGGCGACTTCCTCGGCACCTACACGGGGCCGGCGTCGCAAAGTACCTACAGCGAGTGGGCGGGGAGCGACTTCGCCGCGCGGGGGGTCCAGTGCCAGGACTGTCACATGCCGCCCACCGGAGCGACGCAATTCTGCAGCCAGACGAGCAATGTCCGTGACCCGAGCCAGGTGCGCTCGCACACCTTCGAGGGCACGACCGCGGACATGTTGCGACGCGCGGCCAAGCTGCGCCTCGCTTCGGTGGTCGACGGACAGACGCTGACCGTGACTGCCGCGGTCTCGAACGTCGGCGCGGGACATGACCTTCCCACCGGGGTGACGCTGCGTAACTTGATCCTCGTGATCGACGCGACCGACCGGACCGGCGCACGGCTCTCTCAGCTAACCGGCTCGGCCGGCGGCCCTCGCGTTCCCGACTGGGGCGGCGTCGGCGACCCCGCGGGTGGCGCCTTTGCGGGGTTATCCGGTCGAGGCTACGCACGCGTGCTCGTCGATCAGTTCCTGGTCGAGAACGTACTCTTCACCGAGGCGGTCAACGCCTTCGACAACCGCATCGCGGCCGGCGCCACCGACACCTCGCAGTACGTCTTCACGCTCCCCCGCAACTGGCGCAAGCGCGACATTCGCGTCCAGGCGCGCCTCTACTATCGACGCGCCTTCAAGCCGACCGCCGATCAGCGCAAGTGGAACATCCCTCTCGGCGGCAATCCTCACGGGACACGCGGCGATGGCACCGACTACGACGAGAACTTCGTCATGGCCGAGGCGCGGAACTTCCTCACCTGTCGGGGGATGCTGGGTGAGGTGCATGCCACCCTGACCGGGGCCGGTTCGCTGAGCGTCACGGGCACGCTCCGGCTCCCCGCGCGTACCACCTTCGACCCTGGCACCGATGGGGCGGGCGTCGCCCTGGGGTATTCGGCCACGCCGAATTCGCTCCTGCAGGAAGAGGTGACCGGATTTGCTCGGAGCGGCGCCACGCTCACGTTCGCTGGCAACGGGAGCAGCTCGATCGACTCGCTCGCCTTCACCCGTCGCAGCCGCCGCAGCTATCGCCTGGCGCTGGCCGCGAGCAAGCTCGATATCGGCACGCCCGCCGGGCGGCAGCTGCTGCTCGGCATCGATAGCGGGGAGGTGTGTTTCCGGCACGTCCTGCATTGCAAATCCACGGCGGGCGGGGTGTCCTGCCACTAGGGCTTGGCCCCCCAAGTCCCCATGCGACGGCGGGCAACCGGGAGATCGAGAATTTCGCGTGCCAATGGCGTACCGCGTGCCTACCACGCCGCCGCGGCGGGTCGCCGCTGGGGGCCCTGCTGCGCCCGGCGCCCGCTCGTTGTGGCGTCCCGGATGCCTTCAGCCGCGGGCGTCGATCAGGGCGGCGATGTCGGCGATCGTCTCGGCGCCACCGTTGCGGAGGTCGGCGTCTTCGAGGCGGACGTTGAAGCGCTCCTCGACGAAGGCGGCGAGGAGGACGAGGCCCATCGAGTCGACCATGCCGTCGCGCAGCAGCCGAGTGTAGGGCGTGACGCGCCTGCTGCGATCTGCGAGCAGGTTCGCTTGCACGAAATCGGTGAGGATGCGGACGCGCTCCTCGCGCATGCGGACGGAGGCTAGCCAAGCGGGCTCCGGCTGTCGAGCGTTGCTTGACCCTCCGGAGAGCGTGGCGTAGCACGCAGACCATGTATCGCTCACGCTCGCGGCTGCTCCTCGGCATGCCGCATACGCAGGCGGGCGGGCTCTCGGAGGTCGCGCTCCTAGCGCACGTGGGCGATCTCCGCTGGCTCGACGTCGGTGCGGCGACCGGCCTGCCCGCTTCCGCGCAGCGCGATGCCGACGGCCATGCGGTCTACGCGAGCTTCTACTTCGTCGACCTCGACGGCTTTCCGGAAACGGGTCTCGGCGTGTTCGGGCCCGGCGACGAGATCGAGGTGGTGAGCACGCTCCGGCGCTTCGGGAGGAGCATGCTCGACGGTGAGCACGCGCTCTACGGCGCCGGCGCGCTGCCGGCCGAGCTACCCGCGGCGCTGCCGCCCGCGCCCTGGGTCCGGCTCTCGAACGTGTTCGTGCGCGAGGGCGCCGGCACCCACGACCTCCGCGTCACGACGCCGGCCAATGCCCTGATCGAGGGAATCCCCGCCTCGGCCGTGGAGGCCGACTCCTACCGCCTCATCAAGGAAGCACGTGAGCGCGGCTCCTTCTTCGCCGCACCGGAAGGCGCGCACCCGCTCTGGCAGGGCGCGCGCGAGGTCGCCTATGAGATCAACGCCGACCGCGACGTGAACGGCGTCGGTCTCGTCTACTTCGCGAACTACGTCGCCTTCATGGACTTCGCGGAGCGGCGGGCGCTCGAGGGCGCGGGCGCGTACGCGCCCGCGGCGCTCGATGGCCGCCGCACCCTGAGAAGGCGCATCGGCTACTACGGCAACGCCGAGCGCCACGACGTGCTCCTGGTCGACGTTGAGGCGCTCGCCCTGCCGGCGCCGGGCCGGTTGCTCCTCCACCACCGCGTCCGGCGCCGCGGCGACGGACGGCTGATCGCGGTGTCGAGCGTCGAGAAGCGTCTGCTCGACTCATGACGGCGCTCCACGTTGCGCTCCGCGCGCTCGTTTGGGCATCGATCGTGGCCGCCGCGGTGGTATTCGCCCGCGGCGCGCCGTCCTTCATCTACCAGGGCTTCTGATGGGCGTGCGCTCGCGGCTCGCGGCGCTCGCCGGCGCAATCGTGCTGCTCGCAGCGCTCGACGCGACGATCGCGTGCGTCGACGTCTTCGAGCTCTTCCTTCCCACCACGCGCCCGACCAGCCTGTTCGCCAGCATCAACTACCAGCTGAGCGAGCTGGTGAGCCGACTCCGCGGCCTGCCTGCCGGTCCCCCGCGCGTGTTGCTGCTCGGGAACTCGCAGATGGAGGCCGCCATCCGGCCGCTGGGAGCGCTCGAGCGCGCGCTCGCGGACGCCGGCGCGCCGCCCGATACACGTGCCGTCTCCCTCTGCGTGTTCGCCACCGCGCCGACCGATGCTGAGGTCATCACGCGTCACATCGGCGCCCTCCATCCCTGGCTCGCGATGTTCGGCATCGCCGCGCCCGACGTCGGGACGCCGCTCGAACGCGCACGCGAGATGCCTGTGACGCAGCTCCTGGACATTGGAATTCGAGATGGTCTCGTGCCCCCGGCCGACATGGAGGCGCGCTTCGACCGCTGGGTACGGACCGGCTGGCGACTCTATCGCTACCGCGCGCTGTTCCGCGATCTCCTGCTCCCGCCCGACGAGATGCGGACACCGGGGGCCTTCCTCGAGTCGAGGCACACGCCGGAAGAGGTCTTCGCGCTTTCCTACGGGCGAGAGCGCGCGGCGGAGCTCCTCGCGCTGCGCGCCCGCTTCGAGCGCAGCCAGCGAGCCGAGGATTTCCTGCGCTACGTCGCGGAGCTGCGCGGCCCCGACTACCTGCCGGGCCTGCGCGGGCGCTGGCGCGGGCTTGCCCCCGACGCGCTCCAGCTGGAGGCGCTTCGTCGGGCGGCGGCACATGTGCGGGCGGCGGGGGCGCGGCCCGTCTGGATACTGCTGCCCGAGAATCCGCTCCTCGAGCGCGACCCGGAGGTGGGCGCCGAGGTGGCGGCGCACTCGGCGGAGGTCGCGGCACGGCTCTCCGTCGAGGCCGAGACCGCGGGCGTCCCACTCCTCGATCTGCGTCGCGCCGTGACCCCCGGCGGCTTCCTCGATCTGAACCACCTCACCTACTACAGCGGGGAGCTGATGCCGGCGCTCGCCTCGGCCCTCGCCACCCGTGGGCTGCTACGTGAGCCCGAGCGCGCGCGCGAGCACCGCGACGGTAAGCGGCACGTCGCACGCAAAGAGCACGAGGCCGACGGCGAAGAAGTGGAACGTGGCGACCGTCGAGAGCGCGGCTCGAAGCGGGGCGTTCGTCGGCGCGGGCCCGCGCCAGGCGCGCCAGGTCGCATGCGTGCCGAGGCCGAGCGCTTGGTACGCGCCCCAGAGGACGAAGTTCCACGAGAGGCCGTGCCAGAGCCCGCAGACGAGCATGGTGACGATCTGCGCGCCGAGTTGGCTCGGGAGGGGCCGCCGCGTTGCTCTCAGCAGCCGGCGCGCCGTCGGCAGGAAGACGAAGTCGCGCAGCCATCCCGTGAAGCTCATGTGCCAGTGCCGCCAGAGCTCGCCCGGGTTCTGCCGGAGGTAAGGCCAGTCGAAGTTCTCGCGCACCTCGACGCCGGCGAGACGCGCGGCGCCGATCGCGAGGTCGGAATACGCGGCGAAGTCGAGGTAGAGCCCGAACGCGAAGGCGTCGATCGCGGCGAGCAGTATCCCTGACGGCGCGGCCTCCGGGCCGTGCAGGAGAGGGAGGGCCCAGCGCAGCAGCGGGTCGGCGAGCAGGAACTTCTTGCCCATGCCGATGACGATCCGCTCCACGCCGAGGGCTCGCTCCCCCCAGCCCCGATCGCTGCGCTCGAGCTCGCGCGCGAAATCAATCGTCCGCTCGATCGGCCCGGCCGGGTAGGTGGGGAGGAAGAAGATCGTGCAGACGAACGCATGGGGGCCGACCCCGCGGGCGCGCCCGGCGGCCGCGTCCACGAGGTGCTGGATGAACTTGAGCGTGAAGTACGAGAGGCCGACGACGGCATTCGTGCTGGCGAGCGTCGGCGCGGGCGCCGCCTCGAGCTTGAAGCGCACGAAGACCGTGACTAGCAGCACGATGGTGGCGCCGAGCGCCCAGGCGCGCGTGTGGCCGGGGAGGCGCGGCAGCGCGCGCCCGGCGGCGTACACGGCGACGCTCGTAGCGAGGATCGGAAGCACGGGTAGCCGCCAGAGCGCCCTGGCGGCCGCGAGGGAGAGCGCCGAGAAGACGAGCCCGCGCGTGCGCGGCGGAAGGCGCGGCGGCACGAGCGCGAGGAGGAGTGCCGCCGCGACGAACGACCAGGACAGCACGCTAGCGGCCGGTCGCTCCGCGGGTCATGCCCGCCCCTTAGAGCCCGCCCGCCGCGCCTGTCAAACCGACGCCGCATTGTTGTCTCAGGCCGGCGCCTGAGCTACGGACCGACCTAGCACCCCCATTCACCCAGCCGAACGAGGAGGCCCCCATGATCAAGTTGTACGGCATACCGCGCTCACGGACGGCACGCTCCATCTGGATGCTGGAGGAGCTGCAGATACCCTACGAGAACGTGCCAGTGAGCTTCATCGAAGAGTCGCGGAAGCCCGAGTACATGAAAATCAACCCGAACGGACACATCCCCGCGCTCCAGGACGGCGATTTGACGCTCTTTGAGTCCCTGGCCATCAACCTCTACCT
>DATILR010000061.1:0-9427 GCA_035476275.1 Binatus sp. (SeqCode)
CCTCATCGCGCGGATGACCTGCGGCCCGGCGCACATCCTGGGCCTTCCGGCCGGCACGCTCGCGCCGGGGGCCGCGGCCGACCTGACGCTCGTCGATCCCGAGCGCCGCTGGCAGGTCGAGGCGCGCCACTTCCGCTCCAAGGGTCGCAACACGCCCTTCGAGGGATGGGAGATGGTGGGCCGCGTCCAGGCGGTGCTGATCGACGGCCGCCTGCTCCACGACGAGCGTCCGCAGGCAGCAGCGTTGCGGAGCGCCTGATGCCGGCGGAGCCCGCCCTCCTCGCGCTCGCCGACGGCACGGTCTTTCGGGGCCGCGCCTTCGGTGCGCTCGGCGAGGTGGCGGGCGAGCTCGTCTTCAACACCAGCATGACGGGCTACCAGGAGATCCTGACCGACCCCTCTTACGAGGGACAGCTGGTCGCCATGACCTATCCCGAGATCGGTAACGTGGGCGTGAATCGCGAGGACGTCGAGTCGCGCCGTCCCTACGTGCGGGGCTTCGTGGTGCGCGAGTACCGGGAGGTTCCGTCGAGCTGGCGCGCCGAGGAGAGCCTGGGTGCCTACCTCGCGCGCCACGGGATCCCCGGCATCGAGGGCATCGACACCCGCGCGCTCGTCCGGCACCTCCGCGACCGCGGCTCGCAGGAGGCGGTTCTCTCGAGCGTCGACCTCGATGCGAAGCGCCTCGTCCGGCGGGCCAAGGAGTCGCCCGGTCTGGTCGGCCGCGATCTCGTGCGCGACGTCACGTGTCCGGAGCCGTACGACTGGACGGAAGGTCCGTGGCGTCTCGGCCGCGGGTACGTGTCGGCGGAGGAGACCGCGGCGATGCGCGAGCGGCGGCCGTACCGCGTCGTCGCCTACGACTTCGGCATCAAGCGGAACATTCTACGGAGCCTCGTCGGTGTCGGCTGCGAGGTGCGCGTCGTCCCCGCCGCGACGCCCGCCCGCGAGGTTCTGGCCATGCAACCGGACGGCGTCTTTCTCTCCAACGGCCCCGGCGACCCCGACGCCGTCCCGGGCGCTCGCGAGGCGGTCGCCGAGCTGCTCGGCAAGCTGCCCGTCTTCGGCATCTGCCTCGGCCACCAGATCATGGGCCTCGCCCTGGGCGGCCGCACCTACAAGCTCAAGTTCGGCCACCACGGCGGCAACCAACCCGTCAAGGATCTGACGACAGGCAAAGTCGAAATCACCGCTCAGAACCACGGCTTCGCCGTCGACATGGAATCGCTGCGCGATCGCGCGGATGTCACGCACCTCAACCTGAACGACCGCACGGTCGAGGGCCTCACCGTGAAGGGCCAGCCGACGTTCTCCGTCCAGTACCATCCGGAAGCGAGCCCGGGCCCGCACGACGCCCGATACCTGTTCACGCGCTTCACCGAGCTGATGGAGCGCACGCAGCGGTGATCCGGAACGCGTTGGCGCGTCAGCGTCGCGGGGATGGGGGTGCCGCCGACGAGGTGGGAGCCCCCGCCCTCGAACGTCCGGCCGAGGATCTATCGCGCGCGCGGGGGCTTAAGGACCCGCCGAGGAGGCGGCACCCCCATCCCCGCGCCACGGACGCTGAAATCGAGCGATCCTGACGATGCCTCGCCGCAGCGACATCCACTCGATCCTGCTGATCGGCTCCGGTCCGATCGTGATCGGCCAGGCGTGCGAATTCGACTACTCGGGCGCCCAGGCCTGCAAGGCACTCCGGGAGGAAGGCTACCGCGTCATCCTGGTCAACTCGAATCCCGCGACCATCATGACCGACCCGGAGTTCGCCGACCGGACGTACATCGAGCCCATGACCGTCGAGATGCTCGAGCGGATCATCGAGGCCGAGCGGCCCGACGCGCTCCTGCCGACGATCGGCGGGCAGACGGGCCTCAACCTGGCGCTCGACCTGGCGGCCGCCGGGATCCTCACGCGCCACGGGGTCGAGCTGATCGGTGCGAGCGTTGATGCCATCCGCCGGGCTGAAGATCGGGACCTCTTCAAGGAGACGATGCAGCGGATCGGCCTCGACCTGCCGCGGAGCGGCTACGCCCGCACGCCGGAGGAGGCCGCCGCGGTCCGCGCCGACCTCGGCCTCCCGCTCATCATCCGTCCCTCGCGCACCCTGGGGGGGACGGGGGGGAGCTTCGCGACCACCGACGCGGAGTTCCGCGCCCACGTCGCCTGGGGGCTCGAGGCGTCTCCCGTGCGCGAGATCCTCGTCGAGGAGTCGATCGCGGGCTGGAAGGAGTTCGAGCTCGAGGTGATGCGCGACGCCAAGGACAACGTCGTCATCGTCTGCTCGATCGAGAACTTCGACCCCATGGGCGTGCACACCGGCGACTCGATCACCGTCGCCCCCGCCCAGACGCTCACCGACAAGGAGTACCAGATCATGCGCGACGCCGCGGTCGCCTGCATCCGGGCGATCGGGGTCGACACTGGCGGCTCCAACATCCAGTTCGCCGTCCATCCCGAGACCGGGCGCCTGGTCGTCATCGAGATGAACCCGCGCGTCTCGCGCAGCTCGGCGCTCGCCTCGAAGGCCACCGGGTTCCCGATCGCCAAGATCGCCGCCAAGCTCGCCGTGGGCTACACGCTCGACGAGATCCGGAACGACATCACGCGCGAGACCCCCGCCTGCTTCGAGCCGACGATCGACTACGTGGTGACCAAGGTCCCGCGCTTCACCTTCGAGAAGTTCCCGCAGGCGAGCGACACCCTCGGCCCGCAGATGAAGTCGGTGGGCGAGGTGATGGCCATCGGGCGGACCTTCAAGGAGTCGCTCCAGAAGGCGCTCCGCTCGCTCGAGATCGGCAGCTTCGGCTTCGAGCCACGTCCGGACGCCAGCGACACCGAGCTGCGCGAGCGGCTGCGCGTGCCGAACGCGGAGCGGCTCTGGTACGTCGGTGAGGCCCTCCGTCGCGGGCTGGGCGTTGCCGAGGTTGCGCGCCTGACCACCATCGATCCCTGGTTCCTGCGTCACGTCGACGAGATCATCGGGGAGGAGCAGGCCCTCGCCGGCGCCGGCCTCGAGTCGCTCACCGCGGAGCGTCTCCGGGCGCTCAAGCAGGCGGGCTTCGCCGACGCGCGGCTCGCGGAGCTCCTCGGCACGACGGAGGACGACGTCCGCGACCGTCGCTTCGGGGGCATCGAGCCCGTCTACAAGACGGTGGACACGTGCGGCGCGGAGTTCGAGGCTTACACGCCCTACCTCTACTCGACCTACGAGGAGGGCGACGACGAGGTGCGGCCGAGCCGGGGACGGCGGAAGGTCGTCATCCTCGGGGGCGGTCCGAACCGCATCGGGCAGGGGATCGAGTTCGA
Organism: Binatus sp. (SeqCode); assembly: GCA_035476275.1. Classification (GTDB taxonomy): domain Bacteria; phylum Desulfobacterota; class Binatia; order DP-6; family DP-6; genus DP-23. The sequence goes on from DATILR010000061.1 coordinate 3,307, forward strand.
CTACTGCTGCGTGCACGCGGCGCTCGCGCTGCGCGAAGACGGGCTCGAGACCATCATGGTCAACTGCAACCCCGAGACCGTCAGCACCGACTACGACACCTCGGACAAGCTCTTCTTCGAGCCGCTGACCCTCGAGGACACGCTGGCGCTGCTCCGCCGGGAGCGGCCCGAGGGCGTGATCGTGCAGTTCGGGGGACAGACACCGCTCCGCCTGGCCGTGCCGCTGGCGCGCGCCGGCGTGCCGATCGTCGGCACCTCGCCCGACTCGATCGATCGCGCGGAGGACCGCGAGCGCTTCGAGCAGGTGCTGACCGCCCTCGACCTCCGCCGGCCGCCGAACGGCGTCGCGCGCTCGGCGGAGGAGGCGGCGCGGGTCGCGGAGCGGATCGGCTATCCCATCCTCGTCCGTCCCTCCTATGTGCTGGGAGGTCGCGCCATGGAGATCGTCTACGATGCGACGAGCCTGGCGCGCTACATGCGGGAGGCGGTGCGCGTGGCGCCGGGGCACCCGGTCCTCGTCGACCACTTCCTGGAAGAGGCCACCGAGGTGGACGTCGACGCGGTCAGCGATGGCCAGCGGGTCGTGATCGGTGGGATCATGGAGCACATCGAGCGGGCGGGCGTGCACTCCGGCGACAGCGCGTGCTCGCTGCCGCCGTACTCGCTCGACGCCGACGTCCTGGCCGAGATCCGGCGGCAGACGGTTGCCCTGGCTCGCGAGCTCGGCGTGATCGGCCTCATGAACGTCCAGTTCGCCGTCAAGGCGAACTGTGTTTTTGTCCTCGAGGTGAATCCGCGCGCGAGCCGTACGGTCCCCTTCGTCAGCAAGGCGATCGGCGTCCCGCTCGCGAAGATCGCCGCGCGCTGCATGGTGGGCCGCTCGCTCGCCGACCAGGGCTTCACCGCCGAGGTGGTGCCGCGCCACGTGAGCGTCAAGGAGGCGGTCTTCCCGTTCATCAAGTTCCCCGGCGTCGACACCGTGCTCGGCCCCGAGATGAAGTCCACGGGGGAAGTCATGGGGATCGACGGGAGCTTCGGCGCCGCCTTCGCCAAGGCGCAGATCGCCGCCGGGACGCTCCTTCCGCGCGCGGGCAAGGCTTTCATCTCGGTGCCGAACGCGGAGAAGGAGGCAGCGGTGCCGGTGGCGCGCCGGCTTGCGGCCCAGGGGTTCTCGCTTCTCGCCACCCGCGGCACGGCGGAGCGGCTCCGCGCGCGGGGCCTGGCCGTCGAGTGCGTCAACAAGGTGCAGGAGGGCGAGCCGCACGTCGTCGACGCCCTCCGGGCCGGCGAGGTTGCGCTCGTCATCAACACGCCGGTCGGCGCCGAGTCGTTCCGCGACTCGTTCCCCCTCCGCCGCACGGCGCTCGAATGCCGGGTGCCGTACTTCACCACGCTCGCCGCCGCGGCGGCGGCGGCGGAGGGGATCGAGCTGATGCGCCGCGGGCCCTTCACGGTTCGCCCGCTGCAGGACCACCACCGGCCGGCCTGACGAGGCGGGGCGGGCCCGGCCCGCTCCCGCCTCGGCAGGATTCGGACTGCAGCGACTCGGCGCCGGGCACGGGCCGAGTCCCTCCCGGCGTCTCCTTGAGAGAACGACTGCCCGGGCTGGAGTTCGAGCCCATCGAACTCGAGGGTCTTCGATGAGATCGCTAGTTGTCCTTCGCTCCCGCTGTGCGCTCTGCCGTGCTGAAGCGCATGAATGCTGCCACGCTAGCAGCCATGATTTTTTCCTTGACGGTCGCAGCAGCATCGCGTTAGGACGCCCGCGGCGAGGGGAAGGTGAAGCGAACCCGTGCTGCGTTACTTACCGTCGTGCTTGGAGCGGCGCTCCTCGGCGGGCACATCGGGGCCCAGGTCCTGCCCCCGGCGCCCCCCTCGCTCAAGACGGTGCCGGTTCCCGAGCCCACTAACCTCGCCCTCTTCGTCCGCAACAAGACGGCGGCCATCGCCCTCGGGAAGGCCTTCTTCTGGGACATGCAGGTGGGCAGCGACGGCATCCAGGCCTGCGCGACCTGCCACTTCCACGCCGGTGCGGACAACCGCACGAAGAACCAGCTGAACCCCGGGACCACGCACGCTGCGACGACGTTCGAGGTGGCGGGCCCGAACCATACGCTCGTGCCGAGCGATTTTCCGCTCCACCGGCTCGCCGACCCGGCGAGCCGCTTCTCGTCCGTGCTCTTCGACAGCGACGACGTCGTGTCCTCCCAGGGGATGCTCCGGACGAAGTTCGTGGACATCGTGCCCGGCCGCGCCCAGGAGATGTGCAGCAGTGTGCCGGACCCGATCTGGAACGTCGGGGGCACGAACGTCCGACGGGTCGCGTCGCGCAACGCGCCGACGGTCATCAACGCGATCTTCAACTTCCGCAACCTTTGGAACGGCCGCGGAAACGCCGTCTTCAATGGCGTCAGCACGTTCGGGGCGCGCGACGCCGGCGCCCGGGTGCTCGAGGTGCAGCTCGACGGTAGCGTCGTCCCGGTGCCCATCGCCATCGATCACGGCAGTGTCGCGTCAGTGGCGGTCGGTCCGCCGCTCAGCCCCGACCTCATGTCGTGTGCCGGCCGCACGTGGCCGAAGATCGGGAAGAAGCTCCTCGGCCTGACGCCGCTCGGCCGCCAGCTCGTCGACCCGCACGACAGCCTGCTCGGCACGCTCGCCAACAGTGCGAGTACGCCCGGTGCTCCGGGACTGCAGGTCTCCTACGCGACGCTGATTCGCGACGCCTTCCAGCCGAAGTACTGGGACTCGACCAAGATCGTTTCGTTCCCGGCGGGCGGGCTGGCGATCGCGGATCCGACTGGCGCCCCGCTCACGACCGATCAGTTCACCGTGATGGAGGCGAACTTCTCACTCTTCTTCGGGCTCGCCGTCCAGCTCTACCAGGCGACCCTCGTTTCCGACGACAGCCCCTTCGACCGTTTCATGGACGGGGGCGGCGAGGGCGGTGCCAACACGAACGCGCTCACGCCGCAGCAGAAGCTCGGCCTCGCCGTCTTCACGAACGTCGGGCTCAACCCGACGGTCGGGGCCGGCGGCTGCATCGCCTGCCACGCGGGAGCCGAGTTCACGGTCGCCTCGACGAGCCGACTCGGTTTGGTCGAGCCCCCCGACGTCCTGGCGCCGCCGCCCATGGCCGAAGGCGTCATCGAGCAGATGGCGATGGCCCTGCAAGGGGCGCTGAGAGGGCTCGTCTTCGCCACCAACCCGGCCCCCCTCGAGCCCGGGACGCTGCCGCTCGACTTCGATCCTCGGGGCGAGGTGATCGAGATCCGGCAGGGAAGCGCCCCCGACGCGCCGGTCGCCTTCTCCGGCACACTCCCCGGCGTGCCAGGCACGTGCGGGACCGCGCTCATCCCGCTCGTGCTCACCCCGAACGGCGCGCTGACGCTCGGCCCGCTTCCCTTTGCGACCGCTTCCCTCACCGTCGCCCCGGACTGCACGGCGCTCTTCGAAGTCGCCATCCGGACGGCGCCGACGGGCGACTACCCCGTCCTCGTCGGGGGCATCCAGCGCGGCGTCATCACCGTCGTGCCCGACGCGTTCTACGACGCAGGCTTCTACAACACCGGTGCTCGCCCAACAGCCGACGACCTCGGCCTCGGGGAGGAGGTACCGGTCGGTGTGCCGCTCGCGTTCGCGCGACGAATCCAGCTCGGTCTCCCCACGCCCGAGATCGTGGGCCTGCCCGGTGCGAACCTCGTCATCGGTCCGACGGACACGATCGCCGCCGACGGGACCTTCAAGACGCCGACCCTCCGCAACGTCGAGCTGACCGCCCCATACTTCCACAATGGTGGCATGGCGACGCTCCAGCAGGTCCTCGACTTCTACAACCGCGGCGGTGACTTCCACGAGCTGAACATCCAGAACCTCGACGCGGTGATCGTGATGCTCAATCTCACCGCGCAGGAGCGAGCGGCCGTCGTCGCCTTCCTCCTGGCGCTGACGGACGACCGGGTGCGCTTCGAGGTGGCGCCCTTCGACCACCCGCAGCTCCTCGTGCCGGACGGGCACCCGGGCGACGAGACGGGGGTCACCGATAACGGCACGGGCGCCGCGACCGACGCGCTCGTGGAGGTCGCGGCGGTCGGCGCCGTCGGGACCTGCGTCGGGGTCGACGGTGCGCCGCGGGTCTGTGACGATCACAACGTCTGCACCGCCGACTCGTGCCAGCCGGGCGTCGGCTGCGTGAACGTCCCGAACCCGCCCTGCGATGACGGCAATCCGTGCACCGACGACTCCTGCGATCCCGTGCTCGGCTGCGTGCAGACGAACAACACGGCCGCTTGCGACGATGGCAGCGCCTGCACCACGGCCGACACCTGCACGGGTGGGAGCTGCGTCGGCGGGCCGCCGCTCGACTGCAACGACGGCAACAGCTGCACCGCCGACGGCTGCGATCCGGCCACCGGGTGCACGCACACGGTGCTGGCCGATCTCACGGCGTGCGAGGATGGCAACCTCTGCACCCAGAGCGGCGCCTGCCTCGGCGGCACCTGCATCGGCTCCAACCCGATCGTCTGCACGGCCCAGGACCAGTGCCACACGATCGGGGTCTGCGACCCGGCGAGCGGCCTCTGCTCGAACCCGGCCGCCCCGGACGGCACCTCCTGCAACGACAGCAACGCCTGCACCCAGACCGACACCTGCCAGGGCGGCGCCTGCACCGGCGCGAATCCCGTCGTCTGTGCTCCCCCGGATCAGTGTCACGAGGCAGGCGTGTGTGATCCGGCCACCGGTACCTGCGCCTACGCGCCCAAGGCGAACGGCACCTCCTGCAACGATGGCAACGCCTGCACGCAGACCGACACCTGTCAGGCGGGTGTCTGCACTGGTGCGAACCCCGTCGTCTGCTCCGCACTCGATCAGTGCCACGTCGCCGGCGTCTGTGATCCCGCGAGTGGCACCTGCTCCACCCCGCAGAAGGCCGACGGCACGACCTGCACCGACGGCAACGCCTGCACCCAGAGCGACACTTGCCAGGGCGGCACCTGCACCGGCGCCAACCCGGTCGTCTGCACCGCCCTCGATCAGTGCCATGTCCCTGGTACCTGCGATCCGGCGAGCGGCACCTGCTCCAACCCGAGCAAGGTAGACGGGACGACCTGCACCGACGGCAACGCCTGCACCCAGAGCGACACTTGCCAGAGCGGCACCTGCACCGGCGCCAACCCGGTCGTCTGCACTGCCCTCGATCAGTGCCATGTCCCTGGTACCTGCGATCCGGCGAGCGGCACCTGCTCCAACCCCGCCAAGGCGGACGGTGCCGCCTGCAGCGACGGGAACGCCTGCACGCAGACCGACACCTGCCAGGCCGGCACCTGTACGGGCGCGAACCCCGTCGTCTGCAGCGCGCTCGACCAGTGCCACGTCGCCGGCGTCTGTGATCCGGCGAGTGGCACCTGCTCCACCCCGCAGAAGGCCGACGGCACGGCCTGCAACGACGGCAGCGCCTGCACCCAGACCGACACCTGCCAGGCCGGCGCCTGCGTCGGGACGAACCCCGTCGTCTGCACCGCTCCCGATCAGTGCCACATGGTCGGCGTCTGCGATCCCGTGAGCGGCACCTGCTCCAATCCCGAGAAGCCCAACGGCAGCGCCTGCAGCGACGGCAACGACTGCACACAGACCGACACCTGCCAGGCCGGCACCTGCGTCGGGACGAATCCCGTCGTCTGCGCCGCCCCCGATCAGTGCCACGTGGCCGGCGTCTGCGATCCCGTGAGCGGCACCTGCTCCAATCCCGAGAAGCCCAACGGCAGCGCCTGCACCGACGGCGACGCTTGCACCCGGACCGACACCTGCCAGGCCGGCACCTGCGTCGGGACGAATCCCGTCGTCTGCGCCGCCCCCGATCAGTGCCACGTCGCCGGTGTGTGCGATCCCGTCAGCGGCACCTGCTCCAATCCCGAGAAGCCCAACGGCAGCGCCTGCACCGACGGCGACGCCTGCACCCAGACCGACACCTGCCAGGCCGGCGCCTGCGTCGGGACCAACCCCGTCGTCTGCGCCGCCGCCGATCAGTGCCACGTCGCCGGTGTCTGCGATCCCGCCAGCGGCACCTGCTCCAATCCCGAGAAGCCCAACGGCAGTGCCTGCACCGACGGCGATGCCTGCA
>DATILR010000062.1:0-5396 GCA_035476275.1 Binatus sp. (SeqCode)
CGCGGCGGGCCAGCTCCAGCAAGCTCACCAGGATGCCGAGGCCCGTGTCCCGGTTGAAGGGCTGCACGAAGACGTTTGCCCGCGGGAGGCTGGCCAGCTGGGGGCGAGCGAGGCTCAGGTGCCCCGAGTTGACGATGGCGAGCGTCCGCTCCGGGGCCACCACCGGGGCGATGCGCTCGAGCGTCGCCTCGAGGAGCGAGCGCTTCCCGACGATGCGGCAGTACTGCTTCGGGATCGGCGTGCCGGCGATCAACCGCGTGAGGGGTGGAGCCGGGTGCCATCCCCGCCGGCGAGCACGAGGGCCCAGAGGTGTTCCGGAGTCGGCTCCATCCTCGGCTTCGATGCGGGGAGTCCGGCGGCCGTTTCGCTGTTGCTCGGCCGCCACGTCGCGTTGCGCCAGGGCGACAGCGAGAGCGCCCTTCCGTCAGCAGGATGCGTGTGGCACACGTTCTGCTCCGAGCATCCGTCGGAACGCCTCAGGGAAGGAGACCGCGATGAAGCTCTGGTCCGGCGTGTTGAGTCCGTTCAGCGCCAAGGTCCGCATGGCGCTCGGCGAGAAGCAGCTCGAGTACGAGACCTTGACGGTGCCGTGGAGCCGGAAGACGCTCTGGGGGCCGAAGCCACCCGAGTTCCTCGCGGTGAGCCCGCGCGGTCAGGTTCCGGCGTTGATCGACGGCGACGTGACCATCTTCGATTCCACCGTCATCTGCGAGTACCTCGAGGATCGGTATCCGAAGCCACCGCTCATGCCCGCCACGCCGGGCGGACGCGCCACCTGCCGACAGCTCGAGGACGAGGCCGATTTCGCGATGGTGAACGAGGTGACGCCGCTCGTCCAGGAGCTCTTCACGAAGACCGACGACGCGGGCCGCGACATGGCACGCGTGGCGGCAGCCAGCGAGGCGCTGCGGCGCCGCTACGACGTGCTCGAGAGGACCCTCACCGGCCGAGAGTACCTCTGCGGCCCCTTCAGCGTCGCCGACATCGCGACCTTCCTGGTCGTGGGCTTCGCCTCGACGCTGGGCGTCCCGCCGGGCGACGGGCACAAGAACGTACGCGCCTGGACCGAGCGCGTGCGGTCACGTCCCAGCGTCGCGCGCGAATTCGAAGCGATGACGCTCGCCGCCGCCACCGTGTAACGGTACCCTGCACCCCAGCTGTTTGCGTTCGCGCCCGGCCTCGTTCATCACTGGAGCAGTGATCGCGAACGAGCCGGATTTCACGTTCGACGACGACCGCGCGCCGTCGGCCACCCGGCAGGACCTGCAGCTCGGCCGGCGACTCTTCCATCTCCTGAACGGGGTGTCGACCGCCACCGCCTACGCCCTCCTCTTCACCCACGAGCAGGTGATCCACATCTTCGGGTCGATCGCGTGCATCGTCTACGTCGTCGACCGCATCCGGATCGCCTACCCGGAGATCGTCGCGCGGCGCGCACCCTGGGTGAACCGCCTCTTCGTCCGCGCCGAGGAGCAGGTGCGCGAATCGGCGATGATCCCCTACGCGATCGCCGTCTTGCTGACGATCCTGACCGTGCCGAAGCGGGCGGCGCTGATCGCGATCTACACGCTCGCCATCGCCGACCCCCTGGCCGCCGTGGTCGGCATCCGCTACGGCCGCCGGCGCATCGCCCAGAACCGGAGCGTCGAGGGGTCACTCGCCTTCTTCACGGCGACGCTGGCGATCGCGCTGCTGGTGCTCGGCAACGGCAGCGAGGGCTCGCGTGCGGCAATCGCCGGGGCGGCCATCACGATCGGCGTCGCCGCGGCGGGGTGCGAGCTCCTCCCCCTGCGCATCGACGACAACCTCACCATCCCGCTCTTCGTGGGCTTCACGACGTGGATCGTCGCCGGCATGCTCGGGATATCCCTCACCTGATGCACCGGGCGCGGGTCTGACCCACCCTTGACAGCCGAAGGCACGGCACCCTAGCTAGGCAGCGCCTCCAGGAGGTGCGCCGTGCCCACCTACCAGCGCCTGAGTGCGATGGACGCTTCTTTCCTCGGCATCGAGGACGAGAGCTGCCACATGCACGTCGGAGCCGTCCTCATCTTCGACGCGGCACCGCTGCGGGCGCCTGGTGGCGGCATCGACATCGACCGCATCCGGGCCGCGATCCACGCTCGCCTCCACCTCGTGCCGCGCTTTCGCCAGCGGCTCGCCCAGGTCCCCTACGAGCGGGTTCCCATCTGGGTCGACGACGACCGCTTCCGCCTCGCCTATCACGTCCGGCACACCGCCCTCCCGCAGCCCGGCGACGAGCGCGTCCTCAAGCGGCTGGTCGGGCGCATCATGTCCCAGGCGCTCGATCGCAAGCGACCGGTGTGGGAGATCTGGGTCGTCGAGGGGCTCGCGGGCGACCGCTTCGCGCTGATCAGCAAGACCCACCACTGCATGGTGGACGGCATCTCGGGTGCGGACCTGATGTCGGTGATCCTCGACGCGACCCCCGACGCCGGGGTGGGCACCCCGGAGCCGTGGGAGCCGGCGCCGCACCCGAGCGGAGCGCGACTCGTCCTCGACGCCGCGCTCCGCCGGGCCGCGCAGCCCGGCGAGGCGCTCCGCGCCGCGTACTCGGCGGTGACCTCGCCTCGCAGCCAGCTCCGCACCCTCACCGAGGCCGCCCGGGGCCTCGCGCAGACGTTCGCTCCCGCCTTGAGCCCCGTCTCCCGGACTCCCCTCAACGTCGAGGTGGGACCGCACCGACGCTTCGACTGGACGGCGATGCGGGTCGCCGACCTCAAGGCCGTGAAGAACGTCCTCGGGGGTACCCTGAACGACGTCGTGCTGGCGACCGTGAGCGGCGCGCTCCGCTCCTTCTTCGCCCTCCGCGGGCTCGATGCAGCGAACCTCACGGTCCGCGCCCTGGTCCCGGTCAGCGTCCGCAGCCAGGACGAGCGGGGGTCGCTCGGCAATCGCGTCACGCAGATGACGGCCCCCCTGCCCGTCGACCGCGCCGATCCGGTGGCACGCTTGACCGCCGTCCGCGCCACGACGGCCGGGCTCAAGGAGTCACGTCAGGCCCTCGGCGGCGAGGTGCTGACGGCGATCAGCGAGTGGACGGTGCCCAACATCCTGGTGCAGGCCGTGCGCCTGGCGGCCCGGGCGCGGCCCTACAACCTCATCGTGACCAACGTACCCGGCCCGCAGATCCCGCTCTATCTCCAGGGAGCGCTCATGCGGACCGCCTACCCGGTGGTGCCGCTCTTCGAGAACCTCGCCCTGGTGGTCGGTCTCTTCAGCTACAACGGCGGCCTCTTCTGGGGCGTCAATGGCGACTGGGAGCAGCTCCCCGACCTGCACGAGTTCGTGCTCGGGCTCGAGCGCTCGTTCGAGGAGCTGCAGCGGGCCGCGGCCGCCGCCGCGCCGCGGGTGGCAACGGGCGCCGGAAGCTGACGCCTCAGCGCATCTGGCAGTCGAGAAACTTCGCATCCGCGACGGGACCGATCAGGAGGCGCTTGCCCCTCACCGCGGCCACGCTCGAGGCCGACAGCTGCTCGCCCAGGTCGAGGTAGACCTCGTCGACGTGAGACCCGCCGCCCTGCTCCGGCACGACGTGCAGCACTTGGGAGGGGGCGTGGGGCAACGCGCCGGCCATGTAGCGAATGACGGTGAAGAGCTGGGGGTGGGAGCCGATCCAGAGCGACCCGTCGGCATCCACCTCGATGTTGTCGACGCCGGTGCCGAGCGGAATCTGGTTCCGGAACGACAGCGCGCCGGACGCCGGATCGCGGTCGTAGACGCGGACGGCCTCCCCCGTGGTCGATGCAACGTAGAGCGTCTTCCCGTCCTTGCCGACGTTGATGCCATTCGCGAGCTGGATGCCGTCCGCCACCTCGCGAAAGCGGGTGCCGTCCCACAGGACGACGTTGGCCCACGGTCGCCGGAGGTAGTCCTCGACCGTGCCCATGGCGCCGCCGCGATAGCGGTGGTCGTTGGTCACGTAGACCTGCGTCGGTGTCACCGCCACCAGGTCGTTGGGTGAGACGAGTAGCGGATCCGACAGCGTCGCCCGGTGCAGCAGCCGGTCCTCGGCGACCTCGTACACCTCGATCGCCTGGCGACCGCCGGCGTGATTGATGGCGAAGAGGAGGCTCGTCCCATCGGCAGCGACGTGCAGGCTTATGCCGTGGGGACAGAAATCCAGGGTGGCGTCCGGCGTCAGGTCGACCGGCCGCGCCGAGGGCGCGGTGAGGTCGTAGCCGTAGATCGCACCCTTCCGCTCGTTGGCGGGAATCAGGCCCAGCCGGTCGCACGCCGAGAGGTAGGCGACCCCCGTGCGGGGATGGATGGTGATGTCCTCCGCGCCGACGACGCCGGTGATGGCCGTGCAGGTGCCGTCGAAATGCGGGCGCAGCGTCTTGAACTGCCCGACCGTGTCGAGCAGCCAGACGAACCAGACGCCGACGATGACGATCCCGATCCCGAGCACGATGAGCAGGCGTCGCCACATGGCCGCCGAACCTGACACGAGACGGGATCCAAGGCCAAGAGGGCCTCGCACCTCACCGGCGCGGGGCCATCTCCATGCGATCCATCCACTCCCGTAGCTCGGGCCCGAGGCCCGGGGGCAGCGTCGGGTCGACCGCGAGCATGACCATCTGTCCATACAGGGCGACGTCGGCTAGGGTCGGCGCGTCGCCGAAGAGAAACGGGCGCTGCCGCAGGGTCGCGCGCGACGGCTCGAGCATGGTCCTGGCGCGCGCGAGCAGCGTCGCGCGATTCCGTTCCCACTCGTCGACACATCCGCGTCCGAACTTGCGCTCCTTCACGAAGACGTAGAGCGCCCGCTCCCAGGTGTCGGTGAAGCGGCGGCGTGTCGGCGGCGAGGCCAGGCGGAACGTCACGTCCTCGAGCGGGCCGTCGCACCAGTCGGCGTACGCCCAGATGGGTCCCTCGAGCGGGGGTGGTACGAGCCGCCGGCCCGAATCCCCCGCGACCAGCTTCTCGCAGATCGCGCGCGAGTCGACGGTGACGTTCCCGTCGTCGTCGACCAGCACCGGCACCTGCACGTAGCCGCCGGTCAGCTGCGCCAGCTCGGTCCGGTTCCCGAAGGGGACGTCGATGCAGTTGTAGCGCAGGCCGAGGACTTCGAGCGCCATCTGCACCTTCCGCGCGTAGCAGCTGTACTCCAGTCGATAGAGCTTCATCGGCGCCACCCTCCCCGCCCGTCGGTACGCGACCCGCCGTGGGGTGACAAGAGCCGCCCTACGATCGTCGGATCGCAGAGCCGCAAGGCATTCAGGGCGCCGGACGGATGCGGTAGCGGATCGGCAGGCGCTTTGGACCGCCCACGAACGTGGTCGCCATCGACTCGGGCTGCCCCGCCAGCTCGGCGTGCTCCAGGCGGGGCAGCAGCTCGCGGAGGAAGGCCTCGAGCTCCATGCGCGCGAGGT
>DATILR010000063.1:0-1979 GCA_035476275.1 Binatus sp. (SeqCode)
GTGGCCGTCAGCCCGGACGGCGCCGACGTCTACGCCTCCGGCTCGAGCAACAGCACCCTGGTGGCCTTTCGTCGCGACCCGGCCAGCGGCACGCTCACGGCACTCCAGGTGGTGCAGAAGGGCGTGGGGCACACGCAGGGCCTCGACGGGGTGCGGGGGCTCGCGCTCGACCCCGACGGCCTCCATCTCTATGCCGCCAGCGCCGACGACAACGCGCTCACGGTCCTCCGGCGCGACCCGACCACCGGGCTCCTCGTGTTCAGCGAGCTGGAATCGGACGGCGAAGGCCCGGTGAAGGGCCTCAAGGGGGCGGCGGCGGCGGTCGTGAGCCTCGACGCGCGGTTCCTCTACGTCGCGGGGTCGGCCGACGACGCGATCACGGTCTTCCGGCTGGCGCCGCTCGACTGCAGCCCGACCGCGGCACCGTCGTGCGAGGTGCCCGCCCGCTCGCGGCAGGCGCTCGTGGTCCTCCACCAGCCCAAGCGGTCGGGCCGCAACAGCTTCGCCTGGCGCTGGAGCACATCGGCAGCGGCCCCGCGGTTCGCGAGCCCGCTCGGGGGAACCGACTATGCCGTCTGTCTCTACGACGCGTCGGCACCGCCGGGCCTACCGACGTTCGCCTTCGGCGCGTACGCACCGGCCGGAGGTACCTGCACCCACGGCACGCCGTGCTGGAAGGCGCATGGACGAGCGAGCTTCCGTTACGACGAGCGGAGCCACAACCCCGACGGCCTCCTCCGCATCGTGCTCGCGAACGCGTCCGGCGGCCGGGCCCACATCGCCGTGAACGCGGGCGGCACGAGCTTCGGCGGGCTCGCCCTGCCGCTCACGCCGACGGTCACCCTTCAGCTGCAGAGCCGGGGGGGCGCTTGCTGGGCCGCGGAGTACCGCCAGCCGATCCGCAACGAGACGCACCTCTTCAAGGCGCGCTCGGGCTGAAGTCCCCGGCCTGTCTGGACCCCCTTCCGGAGGAACCGCTATAGAGCGCGGATTCCGGAGGATCGCATGGCGACAGGACTCGACCGCGCGAAGGCGGAGCAGTTCCTCGGACAGGTCGTGTCGGACGTCGGGACCGCGCTCCTCGGAGCGCTCAGCTTCATCGGTGACCGTCTCGGCCTCTTCGGGACCCTCGCGGACGCGGGGCCGCTCACTATCGAGGCGCTCGCCACGCGGACCGGACTGAGCGCCCGCTATCTCCGCGAGTGGCTGAACGCCATGACGGCGGCCGGCTACGTCCTCTATCGTCCAGAGAATGAACAGTACGTTCTCCCGCCCGAGCACGCGACCGTGCTCGCCGATCCGGAGTCACCGTTCTTCGTGGGTGGCTTTCTCGAGCTGATCGTGCCGAGCGTCAGTCAGGCCCCGAAGCTGCTCTCCGCCTTCCGCGACGGCGGGGGAGTGTCACAGCGCGACTACCCGCCGGAGATGTTCGAGGCGATCGAGCGGGGCACCGCGCCCTGGTACAAGCATCATCTCCTGCAGGACTGGATCCCCGCCATGCCGCAGGTCGACGCCGTGCTCTCCCGGGGCGGCCGCGCCGCCGACGTCGGCTGCGGCAGCGGGCAGGCCGCCATCGCACTCGCCCGCGGCTTCCCCGAGGCGCGGATCGTCGGCTACGACGTGCACGAGGGATCGATCGCGCGCGCCCGCGCGAACGCCGCGGCGGCAGGTCTCGCCGGTCGGGTCGCCTTCGAGGTCGCTGCCGCCGCCCGTCTCCCGGAGCGGCAATTCGACTTCATCTCGACGTTCGATGTGGTGCACGACGCCGTCGACCCGGTGGGACTGATGGCGAGCATCCGCCGCGCCCTCGCGCCGGGCGGGACCTACCTGGTCCTCGAGATGCGCTGCTCGCCGCGGGTGGAGGAGAACATCAACCCGATCGGCAAGTTCATGTACACGGTCAGCACCCTCTACTGCATGACGACCTCTCTCGCCGAGGGCGGGGCCGGCATCGGCGCGGCGATGGGAGAGCCGAAGGC
>DATILR010000064.1:0-5138 GCA_035476275.1 Binatus sp. (SeqCode)
TGCGACATGCTCATGGTCGGCCGGCTGGGGCCACAAGCGGTGGCCGGCGTCGGGGTCGGAGTGCAGATTCTCGGGGCGGTCGACTCGCTGATGTTCGCCGTGGGGACGGGGACGCTCGCGATCGTCGCTCGCCAGGTCGGCGCACGGAACCTGCGGGGCGCCGAGGAGACGCTCGGCCAGTCGATCCTGGCGGCGATGGCTCTGTCGCTGCTGGCGGTCGTGCCCGTCCGCGTGTGGGCCCCTGCGCTCGTGGCCGCCTTCCGGGTCCAGGCCGAGGTGGTGCCGGTGGGCGCGGCCTTCCTGCGCACCGTCATGCTCGGGGTGCCGGGTGGGGCGGCGCTGTTCGTGGTGGTCGCGAGCCTGCGCGGCGCGGGCGACATGCGCTCGCCGCTCCTGGTCGGCTGCGTGGTCGGCGTCGTGAACGTGGTGCTCGCCTACGTGCTCATCTTCGGCCGGCTCGGGCTGCCGGCGCTCGGCGTGTCGGGTGCGGCGATCGCCACCGTCGTCGCGTTCGCGAGCGGAGCGATCCTCGGCCTGGTGCTTCTCGCGCGGGGACGGCTGGTGCTGGCGCTCCGGGGCTGGCCCCTGCCGCCTCGGTTCGACGTGATCCGGCGGGTGCTCCGCATCGGCTATCCGGCGGCCATCGAGCACCTCCTCATGCAGATCGGCTTCTTCCTCTACATCGTCTTCGCGGCGCATTACGGGACCGCGGCGGTGGCCGCTTACTTCATCGGCGTCCGCATCCTTGCCCTCTCCTTCCTGCCGGGGTTCGGCTTCGCGGCAGCGGCGGCGACCCTGATCGGCCAGAGCCTCGGCGCTGGGAGGCCGCAGCAGGCCGAGCGGAGCGGACGCGAGGCGGTTCGCCTGGCGGTCCGCCTCATGACCGCCTGCGGCATCGTGATCTTCCTTGCCGCGCGGCCCATCGCCCGTCTCTTCGTCGACGACGAGGCGGTCGTGACCGACGCGGTTTCCTTCATTCGCGTGCTGGCGGCGTGTCAGCCGCTCATGGCGACGGACTTCACGCTCGGCGGCGCCCTCCGCGGTGCGGGCGACACGCGATTCCCGTTGGCGGCCGTCTTCCTCGGCTTTTACGTCTGCCGGCTCGGCTTTGCCGGCCTGGTCACCTTCGCGCTCGGCCTGGGCGTCGCGTGGCTCTGGCTGGCGCTGGTCGGCGACTATCTCGTGCGCTCCGCCCTCAAGGGCTGGCGCTTCCGCTCGGGGACGTGGAAACGAGTGGCCGTGTGAGGCGTGGCGCCGGCGGCGTGCCGGGCAGACAGAGCAGCTGGGCCCCGCCGCTCGCCACCAGGCGGCGGTCCTGGCTCCAGATGCGGACGAGCCCGCCCACCAGCCCGCCCTCCGCGATCGGCGCGGTGGCGTCCGCGAGCAGCCACTCCGAGCCGTGCGCCAGCCGGTGGAACCACGCGACGACGTCGAGGTTGGGTGCGGCGAAGGACGGGTCGATGTGCCGCTGGCAGGCGGCCGGCCAGATCAGGGTGTCGATCAGGACGAGCGCCCGGGCCGCTTCCAGGAAGGGATCGGCGAAGCGCGGAACCGGACGGAAACGATACCACTGTCGCACCGCGGGCGGGCGGGATGGTCGACCGTCCTTCCAGAGATCGGGATCGAGCGGGCGGCCCTCGAGGTTCATCCAGAAGGGATAGGTGGGACTCCCCGCGTGGAGCTCGTCGTTGCTCCGGAGCCCATCGGGCCCGTGCACTTCCGACAGGGTCGCCTCGTCGTGCGTCAGCCCGGCCGCCTCGGCAGCCGTCCGCACGATGGCCTCCATGACGGGCTTCCCCTCCTGGCTCATGGCGACCCGGATCGATTCCGAACGCCGTCCGCTGTGCACGACCTGGACCGCCAGGTCGACGGGCGCGAAGCGCGCCACCGAGAGATAGTGGCCCGCGAACGCGACCGGCCGGGCGATCCGCGCCTCGGCAGCCGCAGCCCGCAGCGCGATCGCGGCGACGTACCCGCCGTTCGGTCCCCACACCTCCCACTCCGGCGAGATGACTGCCCGGTATCGTCCCGCCGCCCCTTCCACGCGTGTATCGTCGTCGAGGACACCCATCGGGCCCGGATACATCGTCGCGCCGAGCGAAACAAAGCGTTCGCCGGCACGCTCGTGGACGAGCGCTAGCGGCCCGAAATCGGGTACTCGGGCTCCCCCACGCAGCGGGCGCAGCGGCAGAGATCGCGGAGCTCCTCCACGAGGAGGATCGTCTCGTGCTTGTCCGCCCAGCGGACGAACACGCTCTCTCCGCCCAGCACCTGCACGTCGATCAGCTGCTCGGCGTCGGGCGGGAGCGCACGGTCGGCCGGCGCGCCACTGCAGCTGATGCACGGGCACGCCCGCCGGATCGCGCGGTACGGGATGATGCTCTCGTGGCGATCGTCCCAGTCGACGCCGAGGGCGTAGCGACCCACCGCGTGGAGCTTCTCGATGCGCGTCGACCCGTCCGCCACGTCGCGAGGCTAGGTACAGTCGGCGCGCCACGCAAGTAGTCGGTCGTCCGATTAGGTCAGATGATTGACAGGGAGGGCGGCGTGCGCTAACGCCCCGCTAGGGGGGAGAACGCATGACCACCGAGGCGAATGCCGCCGTCCAGCAGCTGGCCGATGCCGACGGGCACCTGATCGAACCGGGCAACCTCTGGGTCGAGCGGCTTCCCGAGGACCTCCGTCCCCTCGCCCCGCACTTCTTCCGCGACCCGGACGGCACCTTTCATTCGCGCATCTACGGCATCGAGGTCGGGAGCCTCGAGGTCATGCACGGGGGCATCCGCGCCAGCGACATGCTCGAGAACATGGGCCTCGCCTCCGCCATGGGCATTCCCCTCGAGCGCGTCTTCAGCGGCCCGGCCGCCGAGCGCCACACCATCCTCGACGCTCCCCACTGGGCGATGGATGGCAGCGCGCGCCTCGAGTTCAACCTCGCGCACGGCGTGTCGCGCGCGGTGCTCTATCCGACCTTCATGCTGGCCGGGGGAACGTTGCTCCCCAACCTCGCGCCCGCCGTCTGCCAGGTCTACAACGACTGGGTCTTCAAGGATTACTGCGGGGGCTCCCGCGGCCGTCTGATCCCGGTGGCGACCCTCCCGCTGACCGAGGTCGACGCCGCGGTGGCCGAGGTGAAGCGCACCGCCGAGATGGGATTCCCGGCGGTCTTCATCCGTACCAACCCGGTGCACGGCCGCCGCTACTCGGACCGTGCATTCGATCCCCTCTGGCAGGCGATCGTCGACACGGGCGTGAAGCTCGGCCTCCATCCGCTTCCGATGTGGGACCAGGACGGCGCCTCCAAGGGATATCGCCTCCCCGACATCATGGCCGCGTCGTGCCTGGGCTTCCCGCTCGACATGATCCACACCCTCTACGAGATGATGTCGGGCGGCGTGTTCGACCGCTTCCCCACGATGCCAACGATGATCCTCGAGGCCGGCGTCGGCTGGCTGCCGAGCTTCTTCGAGCGCTTCGAGGAGCATCGCGAGAAGTTCGGCAGCCTGAAGGCCCCCGAGTGGAAGACCCCGCCCATGGAGATCTTCCTCCGCCAGATGATGATCACCGTCGAGGCCTGCGAGGAGATCGACCTCAAGATCGCCCTGGAGTTCCTCCCCGCCGACCACGTCGCCCTGGCCTCCGACTGGCCCCACTACGACGGCACCCCCGCCCTGGTGAGCGGCTTCCACAAAGCCAGCTCCGACCTGGACCCCGAGTCAGTCCAGATGATCGCGACGGGCACGCTCGAGCGGTGGTTCCCGCAGTAGGCTCCGCCTGCCGTTCAGGCTCGCGCGCCGCGGGCATTGCCTGCCATCCGTCGAACCCCGCCGCCGACGAGCACGGATCGACTTCTCCCACAGCCGGGAGATGTTTCTTTAAGGAAAATGATCCGGAACCTGCTGTGGGAGGCCGCAGCCAGTGAGCGGCGGGCGGCGGGAACACCCGCCTGACTGCCGACACCCCGCGTCGGGCCGATTCTTAGCCCTCTTCGTTTTCTCTTGACCCGGCCGCAAGCCGAGGAGCATTTGAAACTGGGTGCCACTTTCCTTGAGGGCCGCGGCCCTCGCCATAGCCAAGCTCAGGAGTTGCCCGATGAGATGGAACCTCGGCGTCAGGGCCCTCGTCCTCACCCTCACCGTGCTTTTGACCTGGTCAGCGCGCGCTGCCGATGAGCCCGACGAGCTGATGCCAGGGACCTCCTTCCTCGTCAGAACCGGCACGCTCGCCAAGTTCCTCGCAAGGCCGCCCGCGGGTGGTGCCTTCGACCTGCCGGATACGCCTGCCAACGACCCGAGGACCGAAGGCGGGATGCTACATATCTTCGATACTCGCGCCCTTGACGACAACAGCTACAACCTCCCTGCTGGGTCGGGCTGGAAGGGGCTCGGGAACCCGGCCGGGTCCGCGGGCTTCAAGTACACGGCCGCGCAGACGCTTTCGGACCCCTGCACGGTCGTGATCGTCGAGCCACACGCAGTAAAAGCCGTTTGCAAGGGACCGGGCGTCGCCCTCACCCCACCGTTCGTCGGCAGGGCCGGGGTTGTGCTCACGGTCGGGACGGGCTCCAAGCGATACTGCGCGTCCTTTGGTGGTCGCGATGTGCGGAACCGCTCGGAGGGGGTGATTCGGAGGGCGGCCCCACCACCTGACGCGTGTCTCACTCCGCCGAAGTTCTGCGCACCCCTGACCAAGTGGGGTGCGTTCGGGAGCGGCGACGGCCAGTTCCGCAGCCCCGGGGGGGTGGCGACCGACGTGAGCGGGAACGTCTACGTCGCCGATGTCGGCAACCACCGGATCCAGAAGTTCGACGGGAGCGGCACCTTCGTCGCCAAATGGGGTACCATGGGCAGCGGCGACGGGCAGTTCTCCTACCCCGAGGCGGTGGCGACCGACGCGAGCGGGAACGTCTACGTCGCCGACACCAACAACAATCGCATCCAGAAGTTCGACGGGAGCGGCACCTTCCTCACCAAGTGGGGTGCGTTCGGGAGCGGCGACGGCCAGTTCCGCGGCCCCGGGGGGGTGGCGACCGACGCGAGCGGGAACGTCTACGTTGCCGACCCCAACAACAATCGCATCCAGAAGTTCTTCGGTTGTCCATAGCAAGCCGGGGTAGTGTTCGCGGGGAGGGCCGCCAG
>DATILR010000065.1:0-8899 GCA_035476275.1 Binatus sp. (SeqCode)
CGGATCGCGGCCAGCGTCTCGGGATCGGCCTTGGGTCCCGCGATGGAGACGGCGGGGTCGGCGGGGACCACGCGGACGAGGATGAAGATGATGAGGGTGGTGCCGAGCAGCGTCGTCAGCGCGCGCAGGATGCGACGGACGATCATTTGGTTCCGGGGGCCCGTGCGATGCTCGGCCGCTTCGCGGCCTGCGCTTCTCCGATGCCCCCGGACCCCGTCGCGGCTCGCTGGCGCTGGCCGCTGCCGCGTGATTGCTCGCGCGCCTTGCGCGCTTTGCGCGCTCGGGTCTTGCCGGGCGCGGCGAAGCCGCGCCCGGCAGACGTTGCGACGTATACCGTCGGGTCCGGAACGCGGGCGCGGGCGAAGCCTTGCTGGCGCTCGGCGCACTTGGTGCACCGGCCGCAGTGACGGAGGCCGCGCGGCGAGGCGCAGGAAAGGGTCAGCGCGAGCGGAAGATGTCGACCGCGGCGGATCACGGCCTCCTTCGCCAGGCGACGGAACGGAGCGCGGATCTTGATGCGTCGACCGAACGCCTGGCTCGCCACGCGGCCGAGACCGGCGAGGAACGCGGGCGTCGCGTCGGGGAAGGGATTGTCCGCGAGCAGGGCCAGGGCGAGCTCGGGGATGCGCATGCGGGCGCAGTGGACCGCGGCGAGGCTCCCGAGGAGCAGGTTCCTGCCGGGCAGGTAGTTCGACGAGAGCGCCGCCCGTGCAGCGGGCACGCCGCGACCCGAGACGCTCCAGTGGCGGCGATCGTAGAGGGCAATGAGCGGCAGCTCGAGGCGCACGAGGGGCGCGATCGCGAGCCCTGCCCGCCTCCGCAGCGCGCGAAGGAAGGAGGCGAGCAGCGCTTCCTCGGCGCCCTCCCACCGCAGACCGCAGCGCACGTAGACCGGATGGACCTCCCGCGAGCGGGCGAGCGTTCCGAGCAGCACCGCGCTGTCGAGGCCTCCGCTGGCGAGGACGCAGACCCGCTCAGGCAATCAGCCGCCCGCCGTCGACGTGGTACGTCGAGCCGGTCGTGAAGTCGGCCTCCTCGGCGAGGAACCGCACGCAGCGC
Source organism: Binatus sp. (SeqCode) (assembly GCA_035476275.1). Taxonomy (GTDB): domain Bacteria; phylum Desulfobacterota; class Binatia; order DP-6; family DP-6; genus DP-23. The sequence goes on from DATILR010000065.1 coordinate 1,060, forward strand.
CCGACGTCCTCCGGCGTGCCCAGGCGGCGCAGCGGGGTAGCGCGCATGATCGCCTGGCGCTCGCTCTCGACCATGTCCTCCGGGGGCATGACCGGGCCCGGTGCGACGGCGTTCACCGTGACCTCGGGAGCGAGCTCCTTCGCCAGGGCCCGGGTGAGACTGATGATGCCCGCCTTGGAGACGCAGTACGGGAGATAGTCCCGGTAGGGCCGTTCTCCCGCCCAGTCGGCGATGTTGATGATCCGTCCCGTGCCGCGGGCTCGCATGGCGCGGCCGATGTGCCAGGCGAGGAGGAAGGGTGCCTTCAGGTTCGTGTCGATGCTCGCGTCCCAGACCGCTTCGGTAAGACCGTCGAATGGCACCCGCAGGTAGTTGGACGCGCTGTTGACGAGGACGGCAAGGCCGCTCGAGCGGGACTCGGCCTCCCCGGCGAGGCGTTCCACGTCCGCGGTACGCGACAGGTCGGCGCCGAGCGCAACCGCCCGGACGCCGAGCGCCGCGAGCGCACCGACGGTCGCCTCGGCTTCCGCCGGCGACGTGTGGTAGTGCACGACCACGTTGGCGCCGCGCTCTGCGAGGGCCAGCGCGATCGAGCGGCCGACGCGCTTGGCGGCGCCGGTCACGAGGGCCCAGCGGCCCCGCAGCTCCATGGCGCGCGAGGATACCGGAACGGTTCCGACGATGCTACGCGCGCGGACCGAGGAGCGGTCGCAGCTCCGCGAGCGCCGCGGCGCTGCCCGTGAGGATGTAGTCCCGCGCGCGGCGGCCGTCGAGCAGCACGGCGAGATCGACCGGATCGCCGCCGAGATATTCGTACCGCCCCCCGACGGCCGCGAGCACGGCGCCCGGTCCGGCGAGGTCCCAGAGATGCGCGTGTCCGAGGAGCGCGGCTTCCGCTGCACCACGGGCGACCAGCACCACGTGGTAGGCGGTCGAGCCGAGCGATCGGACCTTGCCGGCATACGTGATGCGGTGGCGCAGGTGGGCCTTCGCGTGGGTGAGGATGAAGCGGTCGCCCTCTCCCACCGGGCCGCCGAGCGGTGCGAGCCGCTGGCCATTCCAGCACGCGACATCGCCCGCCGCGCTGTACGTCTCCCCGAGCGCGGGCAGGTGCACGACACCCGCCACCGGCTCCGCGCCGCGGAGGACGCCGATGCAGACGGCCCAGAGCGGGAGCCCCGCAACGAAGGCGGCCGTCCCGTCGATCGGATCGATGACGATCCGCGTCTCCCCCCTGCCCTCGCGGACCGTTCCCTCCTCGCCGAGGACGCCCACCTCCGGGAAGCGCGCCACCAGCGAATCCACCAGATAGCGCTCGACCTCGCGATCCGCCTCCGTGACCAGCGTCCGGTCCGCCTTCCGCTCGGCCGCCACCCCCCGGAAGCGGGCGAGCGCGAGCGCCCCGGCGCGTTGCGCCACCGCCTCCAGCTCCTCGCGGGACGGGCTCTCCACGGGACGTTCATCGCACGCGGCCGTTGCGGTTGACAGTCCCCGGGTGCGCGGGCGATGCTGCCCGCCCGTGCGGGACCGGGTGTGCGTTGTGGGGGTCGGGGAGACCGAGTACCGACGGTGGGGCGGCATCTCGGACCGGAGCGAATTCCAGCTCGCCTGCGAGGCGATCGTTGCCGCCTGTCGCGACGCGGGTCTCTCGCCGCACGAGCTCGATGGCTTCGCCTCCTACTCGAACGATCGCAACGACGCGCCCCGTCTGGCGGCGGCCCTCGGCTGTCCGGAGCTCCGCCTCTCGAGCATGGTGTGGGACGGCGGCGGCGGCGGCGTGTGCGCCGCGGTGGCGCACGCGGCCCAGGCGATCCACGCCGGCGCGGCGAGCTGCGTCGCGGTGGTGCGGGCGCTCTGCCAGGGGCAGTACGGTCGCTTCGGCCGTGTCGGCGGCCGGACGCGCGGCGGGCAGCCTGCGTCGGCGGCGCCCGCCGGCTTCGGCTTCATCCTCCCCTTCGGGCTTCTCACTCCGGCGCAGATGTGCGCGCTCATCGCCCGCCGCCACATGCACGAGTTCGGCACGACGCACCGCCAGATGGGCCACGTCGCCGTGGCGGCGCGAACGCACGCGCTGCGCAATCCGCGCGCCGTCATGCACGGCCGTCCCCTCACGCTCGAGGATCACGCGACGGCGCGGCCGATCGCGGATCCGTACCGCCTCTACGACTGCTGCCTCGAGACCGACGGGGCGTGTGCGCTCGTCCTCGTGTCGGCGCAGCACGCCCGCGACCTTCGCCACCGCCGGGTGCACGTCCTGGCGGCGGCCGAGGGGGGCGAAGGGACGTGGGGCGCGAGCCTCTACACGCACACGGCGCCGCCACCGGCCTATCCTTCGTCAAACGGCGCGCCCGTCGCCCGTCGGCTGTGGGCCATGGCGGGCGTCGAGCCGGCCGACATGGACGTGGTTCAGCTCTACGAGAACTTCACCGGGATGGTGCTCATGATGCTCGAGGACTTCGGCTTCTGTGCACGCGGCGAGGGCGGCCTCTTCGTCGAGGATGGGAAGCTCGCCTGGCCGGATGGCGCCCTCCCCTTCAATACCGCGGGCGGCAATCTCTCCGAGGCGTACATCCACGGCCTCAACCTAGTCGTCGAAGGCGTGCGGCAGATGCGGGGCGACTCGACCTGTCAGGTTCCGGACGCCGAGCTCTGCCTGGTGGCGGGCGGTCCGGGCACCGCGCCGACCAGCGCCGTCGTCCTGCGACGGGGGTGAGCGCATGACGGAGCCGATGGAGGCGCGCGCGCTCACGCCGGCTCGCATCCGGCAGATCATCCTCGAGCAGTCCAAGCGGGCGGGAGTCGGCCACATCGGCTCGGCGCTCTCGATCGCCGACATCGTGGCGGCACTCTACTTCCATGTGCTCCGCATCGGGGATGTGAGGGAGCCGGAGCGCGATCGCTTCATCCTCTCCAAGGGGCACGCCGTGCTCGCCCTGTACGCCGCCCTCTTCCTCCGCGACTGGCTCAGCGAGGATGCGCTCAACAGCTACTGCGGCGATGGGAGCCTCCTCGGCGTCCATCCCGAGCACGCGCTCCCCGGCATCGACTTCTCCACCGGCTCGCTCGGCCAGGGCCTTCCCATGGGAGTGGGAAGCGCGCTTGCCGCGCGCCTGCAGCGTTCGGCCCGCCGCGTGTTCGTCCTGGTGAGCGACGCGGAGTGCAACGAAGGCGCGCTCTGGGAGGCCGTCATGTTCGCCGCGCACCACCGGCTGGCGAACCTGACCGCGATCGTCGACCTGAACGGGCAGCAGGCGCTCGGCTACACGGATCAGGTGCTGTCGCTCACCCCGCTCGCCGCGCGCTGGCGCGCTTTCGGCTGGGACGTGCACGAGGTCGACGGGCACGACGTCGCGGGGCTCACCCGCACGATCGGCTCCCTCGACACGCGGGGCGGACCGCCGCACGTGCTGGTGGCGCGCACCGTGTTCGGCAAGGGGGTCTCCTACATGGAGCGCCAGCTCAAGTGGCACTACTGGCCGATGTCCGACGAGGAGTACCGCCAGGCCATGGCGGAGATCGGGGGCTAGCCGTGCGCCGCTCCTTCGTCCGGACCCTGGTCGAGCTGGCCGCCGCAGACCCTCGTCTTCTGCTCCTGACCGGCGACCTCGGCTACAACGCCCTCGAGCCCTTCATGGAGCGCTTTCCCGATCGCTTCTTCAACGTCGGGGTAGCCGAGCAGAACATGGTCGGCATGGCGACGGGGCTCGCCGACGCCGGCTTCATCCCCTTCTGCTACTCGATCGTCACCTTCGCCTCACTCCGTCCGTACGAGTTCATCCGCAACGGACCTGTCCTGCACCGGCTGCCCGTGCGCATCGTCGGCATCGGCGGCGGGTTCGACTACGGCCCGCAGGGCACGACGCATCACGGCCTCGAGGATCTCGCGGTCATGCGGGTGCAGCCGGGGATGACGGTGATCGCCCCCGCGGATCACGAGCAGCTCGCCTGCGCGCTCCGCTCCGCCTGGGATTTCCCCGGCCCGATGTACATCCGCCTGGGGAAGGACGACACGCTCACCATTCCCGGTCTCGAAGGTCGCTTCGAGCTCGGGCGCGCCCAGCGCCTGCGCGACGGAGCGGACTGCGCACTCATCGCGACGGGCCCGGTCGCGGTCGAGGCGGTCGGGGCGGCCGACGATCTGGCCGCGCGCGGGATCCGGGCAACGGTGCTGGTGATCGCGAGCATCCAGCCCGCTCCCGTGGACGACCTCGCGGGCGTGCTGGCCAGCGTGCCGGTCGCGCTCACCGTCGAGGCACACTACGTGGTGGGCGGCCTCGGCTCGCTGGTCGCCGAGATCGCGGCGGAACGGGCCCTCGGCTGCCGGGTGCTCCGTTGCGGGGTCCGGCAGCCCCCCGACGGACGTTCGGGGAGCCAGGCCTACATGCACCGGACCCACGGTCTGTCGCGCGAGGCGCTGGTGGAGACGGCCCTCCGGGCGCTGAGCGCCGGATGAGCGAGGGCGGGATCTCGATCGTCCTGCCCGTCCACAACCAGGCCGACCACATCGGGCGTCTGGTTCGCGATTACGTCGATGCGCTCCTTCCCCTCGGCCGGGGCTACGAAGTCGTCCTCGTCCCCAACGCGTGCCGGGACGCCTCCGAGGACGTCTGCCGGGCGCTCGCCAACGAGCACGACACGATCCGCGTGGTGCCGAGCCCCGGTCCGGGGTGGGGACGGGCGGTCCGGGTGGGACTCGGAGCCGCGCGCGGTGACCTCCTCTGCTACACGAACTCGGCGCGCACGAGCGCGGCCGAGCTGGGCCTCCTCCTCCGCTACGCGCTCGCTGCGCCCGGGACGGTCGTCAAGGCGAACCGGAAGATCCGCGAGCACTTGCGGCGGCGCATCGGCTCGCTCCTCTACAACATGGAGTGCCGGACGCTCTTCGACCTCTCCTGCTGGGACATCAACGGGACGCCGAAGATCTTCCCCCGCTCCTGCACCGCACTGCTCGGGCTCTCCCGGGACGACGACCTGATCGACGTCGAGTTCGTCGTGCTCTGTCGCCGGGTGGGATACCCGATGCTGGAGGTGCCGATCTTCTCGCAGCGCCGGCATGGCGGGCGCTCCACCACGACGATGCACTCCGCCGTGCGCATGTACTGGGGGGCGTATCAGCTATGGCGGACGTGGCGGTGAGGCAGCCCGGGGAGCGGACGCTCGACACGCTCCGGGCCCGCCACGACGCCGCCTGGCGGCATCCGGCCACGATCGCCGCGCAGTGGCGCGAAGCCGGCGACACGGATCCGCGGCTCCTGCGGGCGGTCGTGCGAGGCGCCTGGTGGGAGACGCTCGCCGCCCTCGACGTGACCCTGCTCGTGACCCGCGAGTACGAGCATCTGCTCCTCGGCCTCCGCGCCGGGCGGAAGGGTCCGGCGGTCACCTACATGCGACTCCCCCATCCCTCCGGCCTGGTGGCCGATCCGGCGCGCGGCGTGGTGCACGTCGCCACCACGCGCAACCCGAACCAGCTCTACGACTTCCGGCCCGCGACGGCCCTCGCCGGTGCCACCAACGGTCGCCCGCGGGCGCTCGTCGACCGCCCCCTCGTCCCGGTGCGCGCGCGCTTCCTGCCCGGTGGGCTCTACCTCCACGATCTCGCGCTGATCGGCGGGGTGCTCCACGCCAACGCGGTCGGGCAGAATGCCGTCGTGCGCCTGGACGAGAGTGGCGGCAGCCGGCGCGTCTGGTGGCCACGCTGCATCGAGACCGCGAGGGGGCCGGTGTTCGGGCGCAACCACCTGCAGCTCAACTCGATCGCGGCCGGTCGCGACCTGGCGAGCTCCTACTTCTCCGCCTCCACCGACGTCCTCTCGGCGCGCCGCCCCGGCCACCGCAACTTTCCGGTCGATGGTCGGGGCGTCATCTTCTCGGGCCGGACGCGCGCACCGGTGGCGCGCGGGCTGACGCGGCCCCACTCGGCCCGCCTGCGGCGCGGGCGCGTCTGGGTCGACAACAGCGGCTACGGCGAGGTGGGCGTCATCGATGGGGAACGTTTCGTCCCGGTGGCGCGCTTACCCGGCTGGACGCGCGGCCTCGCCTTGCGTGAAGGCGTGGCATTCGTCGGCACGTCGCGGGTTCTGCCGCGCTTCACGCAGTACGCGCCCGGTCTCGATCCGGTGCGCAGCGTCTGCGGTGTCCACGCCCTCGATCTCGCAACCGGACGGACGCTCGGCAGCATCGTCTGGCCGTACGGCAACCAGATCTTCGCGGTGGAGGGCGTCCCCGCGCGCCTGACGACGGGGTTTCCCTTCCACGCGAGCCGCCGGGGGGCCACCGCGCGCGCCCGGGCGTTGTTCTATGGTTTCCTCACTCACTCTCGCGGCGGAGGAGCGGCATGAGCGCTGAATTCCGGATGGTGATGATCGGGGCGATGTACGAGAACGGCGGCAACACGACCCACCGCTTCCTGGACGGCCATCCCGAGCTCTTCGTGTACCCCTTCGAGTCGCAGGTCGGCACGATGCTGGTCCGCGACCACCTGCGCTCGATGTTCCCGGTCAAGTACCGCTGGCCCGTCTTCTCGCTCACCGCCACGCCGGCCGAGGACTACCGGGCGATCATCGACGAGGAGTGCAAGGTCCGGGCGCGTACGCCCCAGGTGAGCAAGTTCCGGCACTTCCCCTTCGAGTTCTCCGACGACGATCGTCGGAGCCACTACGAGGCCCACGTGGCCCGCACCGGCCGCTCGCGCGGCGCCAACATGGCGGCCTTCTTCCAGGCCACCTTCGAGGCGTGGAAGGACCACCGTCGGAGCGGCCGCGAGGCGGTCTACGTCGGCTACAGCCCGATCATCACGGTCGACGCCGACAAGATCCTCGGCGACCTGCCCGGGGCGCACGTCCTCCACGTGGTGCGAAACCCGTGGTCGGCATACGCCGACACCAAGAAGCGCCCGGTCCCGATGTCGCTGGCGAGCTACATGCTCGGCTGGACCATCACGCAGCAGCATGCGCTCCTCTACCGGGAGCTCTTCCCGGGACGCGTGCACATCGTGCGCGCCGAGGACGTGATGGCCGATCCCCACGGCACGCTCGGGACGCTCTGCCAGACGCTCGGCCTCGCGCGCGCGGAGTCGCTCCGCGCCCCCAGCTGGAACGGTACGCGGCTCGACGAGGTCTACCCGTGGGGCACCATCCGGGCGCCGACCCCGGAGGCCAACCGCGCCACCGCCAATCTCCTCTCGCCGGCCGAGCGCAGCGAGGTTCGCACCCGGGCCGGGCACTACCTCGACGCCTTCGACTACCAGCGCTTCATCACGTGAGGTGCCGATGAAGCGCGTGCTCCTCACCGGCGGGACGGGCTTCGTGGGCGCCAATCTCGCCCGTCGCCTCCTGCAGATCGGGCACGAGGTCCACCTGCTCGTGCAGCCCGGCCACACCACGTGGCGAATTGAAGCCCTGCAGACCGATCTGCGCCTGCACGAGGTCGACCTCGCCGACGGGGAGCGCCTCGGCAACCTCGTTCGCCGGATCGGACCGGACTGGGTCTTCCACCTGGCCGCGCACGGTGCCTACTCGTGGCAGCGCGACCTCGGGCAGATGGTGCGGACGAACATCCTCGGCACCATGAACTTGGTCGGGGCCTGCGTCGCGACGGGATTCGAGGGCTTCGTCAACACCGGCTCGTCCTCCGAGTACGGCTTCAAGGACCATGCGCCCGCGGAGACGGAGGCCCTCGAGCCGAACAGCTATTACGCCGTCACCAAGAGCTCGGCCACGCTCTTCTGCCGCTACACCGCGCAGAGCCGCCAGCTCCGGCTGCCGACCCTCCGGCTCTACTCGATCTACGGGCCGTGGGAGGAGCCGGGACGTCTGCTCCCGACGCTCGTCTCGCGCGGCCT
>DATILR010000066.1:0-3474 GCA_035476275.1 Binatus sp. (SeqCode)
CGAGGCCACCACGATCATCCGTAACGTCGATCTCGCCGTGTTCCGGCTCCTCGTGCCGCCGGAGTGGCCCGTCCACCCCGAGCGGGGAGTCCTCAACGCGACGGTCCTCGTCGGGCACGGCCGCGACGGCACGCGTCTCGCTCTGGACGCGTCCCTCAGCGATATCGCTGTCCAGCGCCCCGGGCACTTCGTGACCGCGCCGGGGGTGCGGATCACCGCCGGCGACATCGTGCTCGACGCCAACGCAGTGACGGTGGGCCACGTCGCCGTCGTCAGCGATCGGCTGACCCTCGAGGAGCGGACGGCGAGGCCGGTGCGGACATGGCCGATCCAGAATCTGGTGATCGACGCCAAGGATCTCTCCAGCCGACGCGAGGCCGTCCAGGGCGTGGCCAGCCTGCGCGCGACCGTCGCGGGGGCCACGGCGTCGGTGTTCGTCACGAACGCCCGGCTCGCGCCTCTGGAGCTTCACGCGACGGCGGTCCTCCGAAATGTCGATGCGGCCGTGCTGCGCTTCTACGTCCCGGCGGGGGTGCCCATCCAGCTCACCCGCGGCGTCGTCAACGCCACCTTCCAGGTGAACCACGCCGTCGCCGAGGGAACGCATCTGACGGGTGACGCGATCATCACCGGTCTCGAGGCTCAGGGCCGCGACGCCTTCGCCACGCTGGCCGTCACGTCGCCCTCGCTGCGCGTGACCATCGCGGACGGGCGGCGTCAAGGCGCGAACCTGAGCGTCGGCCGCGCGGAGCTGTCCGGGGCCGGCGTCTTCACCGATTCGCGCGGAGCGTCCGCCCGCTTCGATCTGACGCAGCTCCGCCTCGCCACGGAGGGACTCACCTGGCCGCCGAGCGCACCCGCGCGCGTCGAGGTGAGCCTGCGCTTTCGCGACCGCGGCGTGCTCGAGGGGAGCGGGACGGCTCGGCTCACCGCTCCGCTTCCCGCGATTGCCTGGGCGGCGGAGCTGGGTCTGGAGCTCCATGCGGTGGACCTGTCGCCGCTCGCCCCGTACATTCCGGGGGCGGAGGGGCTCGGCGGACGGGTGAGAGCGAAGGTGACGGTCGACCTTGCCTACGCGAGCGCGCTGACCGCCCGTGTGCGCGGCGATGTGGGCGGCGGGCGGTTCGCGCTCACCGACAAGGGGCGAACGCTGCTCGCGCTCCGCACCATCAACGCCACCGGCCTCGATCTCGAGTGGCCGGAGCGGATCACCATCAAGCAGCTCCGGCTGCGCCAGCCGTACGCCCTCATCGAGCGTGACCGGCAGGTGAGATTTCCGCTGCTCGCCCGGTTCGCGGCTCCCCCATCCCCTCCCGCTTCTGCCGAGGGGCCGCCGGGCTCAGCGCGCGGGACCCGCCCGTACCTGGCCATGGCCTTCGAGGAGGTCATCGTCGAGGGCGGCAAGGCCACCGTGGCCGACGACGGGGGAGTGTCGCCCGTCCGCTTCGAGATCCCACGCGTGGATATCACCGCCCGGCAGGTGACGTGGCCGGCATCCGGGCCCGCGCAATTGCGGCTCGACGCCGCGCTGCCCGGGGGCGGCACGCTCAACGTCGACGGCAGCGTGAGCCCCGATCCCTTGAGCGCCGATGTCACGCTCGCGATCAAGGACGCGGGGATCGGCTGGCTCCAACCCTACCTCGGCTTTCGCGCCCAGGTCGGCGGGCGACTGGACGCGAAGCTGGCGGTGTCTGGCCCGCTGACGCCCACGCCGCGGCTCAAGATCAGTGGCGACGCCGGCCTGCGAGCCCTCGACATCTCGGACGGCCAGCGGTCGGTGCTGACGACGAATCGCCTGCGCATCACCGGGATCGACGCGATGTGGCCGGAGCGCATCGTGCTCGATCGGGTGCGGATTCGCCGGTCGTGGGCGCTCATCCAGCGCGACGCGGAGGGCCGCTTCCTCTTGCGGACGCTCCTGGAGCGCCCGGCCCCGTCCGCCCCGTCGCCGCCCTCCGCCCCGTCCGATCGTTCGGTGCCCCCGGCTCCGGTGGCGCCCGTCAATTCAGCCCTGGAGTTCACGCTCCGTGAAGCCGTGCTCGAAGAGCAGGCCGCCACCATCGTCGACGCCGCCATGACCCCGCCCGCGCGTATGGAGGTCGCGGGCGCCCAGCTCAGGATTCGTGATTTCGTCTGGCCGTCGCGCACCCCGGCCACCATCGAGCTGACGTCGCCCATGCCCGCGGGCGGCCGCCTCGATGTCTCGGGAACATTGCAGCTCGAGCCCATGCGTCTCGCGGGGCGCGCGGTGCTCGACGGGGTGGCCCTCGAGCCGGCTCAGTCGTACCTGCCGATCGACGGGCGGGTGGCGGGCAAGGTGAGCGGCGACCTGGACGTGAAGATCGGGCTGGAGCCCACGGCCATTCAGATCGCCGGCCAGGCGCGCCTCCAGGCTTTCCGGCTGAGCGATGGCGATCGCGCGATGGTCACGGTGGGGCGTCTCGACACGACCGGGATCGACGTCGACTGGCCGAAGCGGATCACCGTGGCGCGCGTGCAGCTCCGTTGGCCGCGGCTCCTGATCGAGCGCGACCAGGACGGGCAAATCCTCTTGTTCCGCCTGATCACGCCGCACTGGGGAGCCCGCCCGACTGCCGGGTCGCCGCCCGCGTCGGCGCAGACGCCGTCGGCCCGGCCGACGATGGAGATCACCACCCTCAGCCTCGAGCGCGCGTCGGCGCGGTTCGTGGACCACACGACGACGCCGGCCTACGCGGAGGAGCTCGAGGAGGTGAACATCACCTTCGCCCCGCTGACCACGGTGCCGGACCACCGCACGCGCTTCACGGCCACCGGAGTCATCGGCGGCGGCACCCTCAAGCTGCAGGGGGAGAGCGCCGAGGGAGACCACCGGACGTTGGACGTCCGGCTGGACCTCCAGAACTTCATCGTGCCTCGGGCCAATCCGTACCTCGAGAAGTACACGGCCTGGACGGCGACGAACGGCATCCTCAACGTGTCCGGGAGGTACAAGCTCACGGGCACCCAGCTCGAGACGGAGCACGATCTCGTGGTGCGCGGTCTCGAGGTGGCCCCCATCGACGCGCGCGACGAAGTCGAGGAACGTGTCGGCTTGCCCTTCGGCATGCTCGTCTCGCTCCTGCGGAACTCCAGCGGGGAGATCCGCCTGTCCGTGCCCGTGGCGGGCGACCTGAGCAAGCTCGAGTTCGACTATGGTGAGGCCGTCTGGGCCACCATCCGGAAGCTCTCCGTCCGCCTGCTTGCCCTGCCGTTCAGCAAGATCGGCTCCCTCTTCGTCAGCAGCAACGACTCGAAGGTGAAGGCGGTGGCCGTCGCTCCCGCGCTCTTCGAGCCGGGCACGGACCATCTGGGGCCGGAGATGGGCCCGCACCTCGATCAAGTCGCCGCCTTCCTGCGCGCGACGCCGGCGGTGAAGGTGGTCCTCGATCCCATTGTCGTCGAGGCGGACCGGCAGGCGCTCCGGCGGGAGCAGGCGCGGGCGCGACTTGCCGC
>DATILR010000067.1:0-4904 GCA_035476275.1 Binatus sp. (SeqCode)
GAGAGCGACGATGCCGGCTGCCTTCGCTACCCGCGGCGATCGCGGGCGAACAGCGCGGGGACGCTCGCGGCGGGCGCAGCGGTCGTCCGCACGTTGAGATCGCGCTGCGGGAACGGAATCGTGATGGCTGCCTCCCTGAGCGCCCGCTCGACGCCGATGCCGAGCGCTGACCGGAACGACGCGACCGCGTCCGCGCGCGCCACCCAGGCGCGAAGCTCGAAGTCGAGCGCGCTCTCGCCGAAGCCGAGGAACAAGGCCTCGGGCCCGGGCTCCGTGAGGGCGCCGGGCTGCTGGGCCGCCACCTTGATGAGAAGTGACAGCACCACTTCGGGGTCCGTGCCGTATGCCACCCCCACGCGCACCGCGACGCGACGTTTCGCATCCGAGAACGTCCAGTTGGTCACCTGTTCGGCGACGAGCGCGCTGTTCGGCAGGATGACCTCGGCGCCATCGAACGTGCGAACGACGCTCGAGCGAAGCCCGATGCGCCGCACCTCTCCCATGACGTCGCCCAGCTGGACCATGTCGCCGAGCTGAATCGGGCGCTCGAAGAGGAGCACCAGCCCGGAGACGAAGTTGTTGACGATGCTCTGGAGACCGAAGCCGGCGCCGACGCCGACGGCTCCGGCGAGCACGGCGATGCGGTCGAGTGCGACGCCGGCGGCGGCGAGCGCGAACAGGAAGCCCACGAGCAGGACCCCATAGCTCGACACGGTCGTGACCGCGTACGGCACGCCGCGACTGAGCGCCATGCGCGGGAGGACGTCGCTCTCGAGGACCGCGCGGACGATTCGCGAGAGCTGGAACGCGAGCCATACGGTGACTCCGAACGCGGCGACGTCCCCGAGCGAGATCGCCATCGCGCCGACCGCGAGCTTGCTACCGAAGATCTCGCCGAGCATGTGCTCCACCGGCTCGCGGACGGCGAAGACCTCGATCACGCCGCGGAACCACACCAGCACGACGATCAGTGTCGACAGGCTGTGGGCCCGGCGGCGGATCTCGTCGGCGTGCTCGCGAACGGCTGCGCTCACGCGGGTATGCACGCCGATCGCGACGAACGCGTCCATCAGCGCGAGGAATGTGAAGCAGAAGACTCCGATGAGCAGGCTTCGCAGCACGCCGTCGCCCAGGTAGTGGCTGAGCTGCACGAACCCGCTCACCTCCGCGGCGAGGGCGGCGAGGAGGGTGAGCGTCGTGGCGTCCCGCGCGAGCTGGAGGGCCGCCGACCGGTCGCGGCGGCGACCCCGGAGGAGGAAAGCGATGGCGATCGCGCACTGGAGGATGAAGAAGCTCCGGTGGGCCGGGGCAACCCTGCGAAACACGGCCGCGACGAGATTCACGACGAGTAGCGCCGCCAGCACGTGGGCGGCCCCCGCCTCCTCGGCCGGGAGGAGGGGCGCGACGACGCGGAGCAGTGGCACGACTGCCAGCGATATCATCGCGACGCGAAGCGTGATGGGAGCACTGCCATACGCCGGGGCGAGGAAGACGAGCGGAAGCACGAGGATCCCGATGCTCGCTGGATGCTCGAGCGCCCGCGTCGCGGACGCGAGCTCGGGGTGCTCGCGCTCGCGGCGGAGCGCGAAGCGCCTGAACGCGAGCGCCGTCGCCCAGACCGAGAGGAACAGGAACGCGACGAGCGGAAGAAACGTCGGCTGGTCGGCGACGAATTCGACTATCGCCGTCCGGTCTTTCGCCAGCGTCCCGCGCACGGTGGCGAGCGCGTCGCGAACACGGCCTCCATGCGCCCAGGCGGTCCACAGGGTCGGGCCGTCGCGGTGGGAGACGGTCCCCGCCAGTCGTTCCGCGATGTCGCACCGTTCGCGCAGCTCCTCGGCGGCGGCATGCTCCCGCGTCGCACGGCGCTGCAGTTCGAGAAGTTGCTCGAGGTGGGTCGCGATCCGCTCGCGCGTCGCGCGGACGAGCCGCAGCGTGGCGGTCACCCGTCGTGCGATGTCGCGCGGTGCCTCCTCGCCCTTCAGGCGATGCAGCGCCCGCACGAGCTCCGTGCGCTTGCCGCGGATCTCGTCGAGGTCACGCTGGACCAACCGGATACGCGTGGCGAGCGTCGTTGACCAGCCGTCGATCTGCTGAAGCGTCCGGTCGACGTCACGTACCGCGATGCGGCGCTCGACCGCGCTCTCGCCGCTCGCCTCAGTGACCTCCCCGAGACGGGTGGCGAGCTGCCGGGACGTCGCCTCGATCTCTTCAGCGAGCTCGGTGAGCTCCTTGTCGTGCGTCGCGCGCTCCTCGAGCTGGGTGAGCTGGGTCGGAATCTCTTCGAGTCGCACGGCCACCTGGGCGGCGAAGAGTCCTCCCGCTCCCGGGCTCGTCGGCTCTGCGGTCACGGATCCGGCGGCGAGGACGCTCGCGACGGCGAGGGCGAGGGAGAGGGCAGCTCGAAATCTCACGGGTGCGAAGTGTAGCGCAACCTCGGACCGCACCAAAACGGCGGGATTCAACGCCCGGGTGGGGCGTAGCGAGTCGAGAGACCGATCACCTCCGGCCGGCCGTATCCCGCGTTGGCGCACAGATCGAGATACGTCTCGATCATGAACGTCGCATCCCAAACGCTGGCGACGTTGCCCTGCTCGTCGAGATTGAGATTGGCTCCGCGAATGGCGAACCAGACGTCGGTGACCTCGGTGTTGCTGGCGGGCACGTGGAGCGTGTGCACCGAGCCGGCGGGTTCGTAGAGATGGGAGCCGGCGGTGTTCACCTCCGGATACTCGAGGTAACGCCAGGACCCGGCGAAGGTCACGGCGAACACCTCGCCGGTATGGCGGTGCGTGGCGATCGTGACGCCGGGCTGGAAACGCGTGCGCACCACCCACAGTCCGTTCTCGACGCTCGCCTGGAGCAGCTGGAAATCGAGGCCGTCGAGGAACGTGACGAAGGGGAGGTCGCTTGCGGCGCGGTGCAATGCCGCCGGCGGTTCGATCTTCGGCAGGGTCATCTGGTTCATGACGCGCTCCGTAGCCCCCCACTCAGGGGCACACCGCGCAGCAGACAGTGAACATCCCGGCGATCCCGCACACCTTTCCCGGTCCGCAATCGGTGTCCGACGAGCAGGCCGAGACGCTGCAGGAAGCGTTCGAAGCGCACACCGCGCCCGGACCGGAGTGCGTGCACGTCCCACTGCCTGCTGCGAAGCACACACCATCACCACACGCGCCACAGCCGCTGCAGGCGCTCCCAGCGCAGCTCGGGATCGTGGACGTCCCTGACGACGAGGTCGTCGTGGTCGTGATCGTAGTGGTGGTAGTCGGGGACCCTGGCTCGGGCGGGCAGGTCGCGGGGGGTGGCGCGTTCTTCTGGCCGAGGAACTTCCCCGGGTGGTCGTGCGCAGCCGTCGATGGCGGTGAGCCCGAGGATTTCGCGGGCGCCGCGGCGCACCAGCCGCCGCCACCGAGCGTGAGCGTCACGGCGACGACCCCCTGCGACGGCTCGTCGAGCGAGTAATCCAGCCCGGCGCCCTTTGCCTTCACGATGATCTTGTCGGCGACGATCAGCGCCTGGCTCACGGTGCCGGACCCGCGAAAGCGGTAGCCGTTCGTCCCGATCAGGGTCCAGCCCGTCGCGGGAAGCGAGAATGGGGCGATATCCATCGTCAGTCCCGCCCCGTTGTAGACCGTGAGCATCGCGCCAGTCGTGCGGGGATCCTCCGGCAGGCCCGGCGGAGGAGGAACGATGCGACCGGACGGTCCGATCGCCGGCGTCGACTTGGCGACGAAGGAGAACTTGCGTTGCGACGGATCGAGTGGGGAGACGACGTCGTCCCGGAGCTGCACGGTGGATGGGATCCGGACCGTCGCCCCGGGAATGGGAGAATAGCCGAGCCCGTGGAACGCTTCGCCGAGCACGTCGTACCCGAGCGGGCTCGGGTGGATGTGGTCGGCATCGATGTAGCCCTTCGCGATGGGATCCTCGTTGCCGCTGCGGCCGTTGAACGCGGTGATCCCTTCGGCGACCGCGATCCCCGCATTCGGTGCCGTGCTGTGGATGGTCGCGTTGAGCGCGGTCAGATACGGCTTCACCGTGGCGGCGGTGCCGTCGCCGGGATCGAGATCGACGATGAGCGAGTTGTAGTAGGTCATGGTCCGCATCATCGCCCCGTGATTGAGCATGCGGAGCTGCGTCAGGATCGCCGGCCAGTTCGCGTCGAAACCCGCGGCCGCCTGGCGCAGACAGTCCTGCCCGTCGGCGCCGCCGCACGTGCCGCCCTTGAAGGCGAAGAGCGCGATGAGGATGTCGTTGCCGCCGATGTCGAACGTGACCACGTCGGCGTCGGCCACCGCGCTCTGAACCATGGAGTCGGTGGTGAGGCTGTCGAGCAGGTCCTGGCTGGTGCTGCCGCCGACGCCGAGGTTCTGCAGGACGACCGGTGCTTCGAGATCGGTCGCGAGGTCGTCGCGATAGCGCGCCACGTATCCGCCACCGCCACCATCTCCGCTCCCGACGGCGAGGGAATCACCGAGCGCGACGTACGACAGCGCGGACGCGTCACCGGCGAGACAGAGGAATGCGAAGCTCACCGCGAGTACCCCGAGCGCGCACTTCCCTTTGCCGCGCATCTCTCATGCCCCTCCACACCTCGCGGGTTTGTAGACTCGCTGAAGCATTTGTCCGCCTCCTGGCGACCTTCCCTGGCTCTTACGCCGTGGCCCCGTTGTGGGTCAACGCTCCAGGCCGGAGGCCACGACAAGAGCCAGAGGCTTGCGCCAGCGCGACCGTCGAGGATATGGGGTGGCGCCGCCGAACCCGAGGGAGGCCCTCATGAACCGGAGCCTACGATACTTCCTGGGGCTGGTCGCCGTGGCGATCGCACTCGCACCCGGCACTCGCGTCCGCGCCGAGGATGAGATCGATCAGAGTCTGAGCGCGGCCGGGAAGGTCCATTA
>DATILR010000068.1:0-2557 GCA_035476275.1 Binatus sp. (SeqCode)
CGCAGCTGACCCCCCATTGAACTCGAGCGTGGCATCGGGCTTCTCATCCGCTGCCCTCGTGATCGTGGCCCGCAGTGGCAGGCACAGGGTCGCTGCGACGACCAGACCCAGTACGGTTCGCTGTATCATGAGATGAAATCCCTCCCCTTGTGTTCCCCGATGATACCGTCGACAGGACGACCTCGATTCTCTCGGCCGAGCAGACGTCCTCGCCCGCTCCGCGGGGGTGGCTCTCGCCCCCCCGAAGCCAGCCGCATTTTCCGCCTACCGATGGCTGTGACGGCGCCCCTTTTGACTCTCCTCGAGCTTCTGGACGACGGCCTCGGCCCGCTGCGCTGCCGCCTCGGCTTTGCCTGCCGCCTGCTCGACGCGGCTTGCCGCTGCCTCGGCGCGCGTAGCCGCGCTTTCGGCGTTCTGGGTAGCGGCCTTCACCCGTGCGTTCGCCTCGTACTCGGCTTGGCAGCCGGCCAAGACGCCGACCATCGCGAGGCTCGCGAGGCCAAGTCTTATCCCCTTCATGATGCGCTTACCTCCTTCGCCACTCGCGTGTCAGTCTCACTTCGGGCTCCCGGCATTTGAGGTCCACACCCCCGCCGCACCCCCTTGCTGGAGGCAGAAGCCCGGCCATTGGATGTCATCTGTCTTTCAAGTTCGTGGCTCATGCCCAGAGGACCTCGACCCACCACTCGGGGAGAGACGCGTGCCCGGGCGCGAGCGTTGCGAGAACTCGGGCGCTGGTCGCCCGAGCCGTTCGCTACCGGAATCGCCTCACTGGGTTGACCTTCATGTCGACGCCGCCGCCACCGATGGTGAGCTTGACGCCTTTGTCCTCGGCCATACTGCATTTCCGGTCTCTTCGGTCTTGCCGTTTGGCGCCAGATGGCTGATTTCCTAGCAATTCCAAGGTATTGGCAATAGTTCGTGTTGCGCCCATGCGAGCCTGGGGAGGGGGGACGCCGCGGACCGGTCACTTGGACACGGCGTAACCCACGTTGTTAGAAGGTCGGCATGAAGTGCGCGGCCTTCATGCCCGCTCTCCTGGCTGCCGGCCTGATCGGTTGCTACCAGGTCCGGCTCGACCCGATCGCGCCGGTCGCCACGGAACGGCTGGCGTTCGCAGCCAAGGTCGTCGTGCCCCCTGCAACCGCGGGCATGACCTACGACGTGCACAGCATGATGGCCGGTGGCGCAAACAAGTGGACCCTCGAGGTCGGCGCGGCCGTGGTTCAGTATGCAGACGCCTACCTCGCCAACGCGTTCCAGCCGAGCGACGACGTCACGATTCGCGTGGACCTCACGAGCTTCACCGTCCACGATTTCGAGGCGCACGCTGATATGCGCTTCACGGTGACGCGGGGCGATAAAACGGTCGCGGAGAAGACTTATCAGTGCAAGGGCGAAGGCTACGCCGCGCGGGTCATCTGGGGTGGCGCGTTCGCGATGAAGTCGTCGATGCGGAAGACCACGGACGAGGCCCTGCGCGACTGCTTCGGTCGGTTTCTCGCCGATGCCAAGGGTGAGCACACGACGTGGGTCGCCGCGGCGGCTGACCCGACCATGCCATCCGCCGCGGATCCGCCCAGGTAGCGCAGTTGTGAGCTGAACGTCTCCTTAGCAAGCCGCGCGTAGCGCGCCCCGTTCCCCGTGTCCGGCCGCCGCTCTAGACTCCGGACATGGCGCTCTTCGAATTGACCCTGGCGCTCCTCCTCGGAGCGGTGATCCTGACCGGTGTCGCACGGCGTCTCGGGGTTCCCTATCCCTCGCTCCTCGCGATCGCCGGCGCGGCGCTGGCCTTCGTCCCCGCGGGCCCCGAGCTCGACATCGAGCCCGACCTGGCGCTCGCGCTCTTCGTCGCCCCGGTCCTGCTCGACGCAGCGTTCGACACCTCGCCCCGCGACCTCCGGCGGAACGTCATCCCGCTCGCGTCCCTCGTCGTCGTTGCCGTCGGTCTGACTACCGCGGCCGTCGCCTGGGTCGGCTGGCGGCTGGGAGGTCTCCCGATCGCCGCTGCGATCGCGCTCGGGGCCATCGTCGCCCCGCCGGACGCCGCCGCGGCCGCGGCGGTCCTCGGACGGCTGCGCCTGCCGCGGCGGATCCTGCACGTGCTCCAGGGTGAGAGCCTCCTGAACGACGCGACGGCGCTCCTCGTCTATCGCATCGCGGTCGGGGCCGCGGTCGGTACAGTCACGCTCGGCCACGCCGGGCCAATCATCGCGCTGATGGCGGTGGGAAGCCCTATCGCGGGATGGCTCCTCGCCCGGCTGTACCTTCTCGGCACCGCACGCGTCCGCGACGCGGCGAGCTCCACGGTGCTCACGTTCGTCGGCACGTTCGGCGTCTGGCTGCTCGCCGAGCGGGTCGGTCTGTCGCCGATCATTACCATGGTGACCTACGGCATGACGCTCGCGAAGGACGCCTCGCGCCGCACGACCGCGCGCAATCGCGTCAGTACGTATTCGGTCTGGGAGACGGCCGTCTTCGTGTTGAACGTGCTCGCGTTCGTGATCATGGGCCTGCAGGCGCGACCCATCCTGGACCGCCTGTCGCACGCAAGTCT
>DATILR010000069.1:0-22454 GCA_035476275.1 Binatus sp. (SeqCode)
CGGAGGAGCTGCTCGTAGATGAGCCGCATCGCCTCGGCGGCGGCGAGCGACTGCCGGTCCTCCTCGGCGAGCAGGAAGCGGGCGCGCCCGTAGTGCTCCCCGGCGCGGGCACACTCGAACGCCATCACCTGGCGGAGCGCCTCGGTCATGCGCCCGGCGAGCAGGTCCTCCTCGGGGCAGTCGAAGTACCGGAGGTCGGCGCGCGGGACATAGATGCGCCCCCGGCGGCCGTCCTCGCCCACGTCACGCAGGATGTTGGTCAGCTGGAAGGCCAGCCCGAGATGGACCGCGTATTGTCGGGCCGACGGGTTCTCGTACCCGAAGATCTCGATGCAGATGAGGCCGACGGCGGCCGCCACCCGGTAGCAGTATTCCGACAGGTCCTCCCAGGTCTCGTAGCGATCACGCTGGAGATCCATCTCGACGCCCGCGATGACGGCCTCGAAGTGCTGCCGGGGAAGGCCGAAGCGCTCGATGGCATCGGCGAGCGCGACGCCGATCGGATGGCGCGGGCGCCCGGCGAATGCCGCGTCCAGCTCGTCGCGCCACCGCTCGAGCAGGTGGACGGGGTCGCGTGCGGCACCCGGCTCGTCGACGATGTCGTCGGCGGCGCGGCAGAAGGCGTAGACCGCCGCGAGCGCGCGCCGGCGGTCGTGCGGCAGCAGCCGGAAGGCCCAGGCAAAGTTGGAGGCGGCGCGACGCGTGAGGTCCTCGCAGTGGGCGTAGGCGGCGGTCGCGCGCGGCGTCATCCGAGGAGCCCCCGCCACATGATGCGAACGAGATCGGCGCGGCCCAGCGTCGGCCGCGCGCCGAGAACGTCGTGGTCCACGGCCGCGATGCGGTCGAGGAGCGCGAGCCCGCCGCCCGCGAACATCCGGACCTCGCGGGCGAGGCGTCCCTCGACCAGCCCGGCGAGCGGGAGGCCGCGTGTGAAGAGCGTACGCGTGCGCTCGACCTCGAAGGCGAGGAGCCCGCGGAAGGCCGGGTTGGCGCGACCGGCGGCGATCGCCTCACGGCTCCCGGGGAAGCGGCCAAGGTCCTCCTCGGGCACGTAGACCCGGCCGCGCGCGTGGTCCTGCGCCACGTCTTGCCAGAAGTTCGTCAGCTGGAGCGCCGTGCAGATGTCGTCGGAGCGCTCCTGGCGCTCGGCGTCCTGGTAGCCGAAGAGGGCGAGGACGATCCGTCCCACGGGGTTCGCCGAGTAGCGACAGTAGGCAAGCACGTCGGAGAAGGTGGCGAAGGACCGCGTCTCCCCCGCCGCGTCGCGGCGGAAGGCCTCGAGCAGGTCGCCGAGCGTGCCGACCGGCAGGGCATGCCGCGCGATCGTGTGACCGAGGGCGAGAAAGACGGGATCGTCGAGCGCATCCGGATCCCGGGCGCAGGCGGCGAGCTTCTCCTTCCAGAGCGCCAGGCGACGGAGTCGATCGGGCCCCGGCTCGCCCTCGTCGGCGATGTCGTCCGCCCCGCGCGCGAAGGCGTACACGGCCGCGATCTCGTCCCGCAGCCGCCGGGGCAGCAGCCAGGAGCCGACGGTGAAGTTCTCGTAGTGCGTCCGCGCGAGCTGCCGGCAGTGCGCGAAGGCGGCCCGCAACCGCACAGGATCGGCCGTCGGCCGGGGAACGCTCAGCGTGGACGCGGCGTCCATCACGACATCACGCGGCCAGGGCCGGCGCGAGGCGGGCATACTCGCGCCGCTCGTCGCGCACGCCCCGGAAAACGAACTCGCCGGTGAAGCCCGGGGGCGGCTCGCCCCCTCCGTCGCCCTCGCGCACGAGGCGCTCGTACGCCGCGACGTCTATCGTGGTCCGCTCGCGCAGCAGCTCGGCCACCCCGGCCTGCACTGCGACGCCGCTCGGGACCAGGCCCGTGAAGAACTCCGCGCAGCAGCCGCTCCCGTAGGAGAAGAGCCCGAGGCGCTGACCCGCGAGCCTCGGCCCTTCCCGCTCGAGCAGCGCCGCGAGGCAGAGGTAGAGGGACGCCGTGTACGTGTTGCCCACGCGGGCGACCGCCTCGAGCCCCGGCGCCACCGCGTCGCGATACGAAGCGACTATCGCCTCCTCCAGCCGATCGCCCGCCAATGTCGTCCCGCTCCAATCGATCTCGAGCAGCCGCCGATGCGCCTTCGCCGCCATCTTCGGGAACGGCGTGTGGTAGAGGAAGCGCGCGAGGCGTCCGGAAAGCGGCTCGTCCGTGCCGAGCGCCGGGCGCTCGAGCGTCCGGTAGGCACGGAACGCGCCCGCCAGCGCCTCCAGGTAGCACTCGACGGAATACTTGCCGTCGACCAGCGCCTCGCGGCGTCCGAGCGGCCGCCAGAAGTCGTACACGTTGCCGGCGTACGTGCCGCTCTCCTCGCCCAGCACGAGGCTCCACGGCTCGCGCCCGATCACCATCGCCACGGCACCCGCGCCCTGCGTCGGCTCGCCGGGTGAGCCGATCGCGTAGCGCGCGATGTCGGCCGCGATCACCAGGGCCCGCCGCGGACGCGTCCCGCCGGCACGCACCCAGTCGGCGGCGCTCATGAGGGCCGCGGTGCCGGCGTAGCAGGCGTGCTTCAGCTCGTAGACGCGGCACTGCCGGCCGATGCCAAGGAGCTCGTGCACGAAGATCGAGACCGGCTTCGCGTGATCGACACCGGTCTCGGTGGCGACGAGCAGCATGCCGATGTCGCCCGGATCGACACGCGACGCCCGCAACGCCCGAGCGCCCGCGCTGGCGGCGAGCGTGACTACGTCCTCGCAGGGCGGCGCGATGGCCATCTCGCGGACGCCGAGCCCCTCCCGGAACTTCTCCGGCGGCACGCCGCGCGCCGCTGCCAGCTCGTCGAGCGACAGCACGGAGGGTGGCACGTAGACCGCGAGCTGCTCGATGCCGACGCTCATCGCTCCTCCCCCCGGCCTCCCGCCACTCGCGCCCGGTACTGACCCAGCGCCATCAACGGGAAGTAGTGCCGGTAGAGGTGGTAGCGGAGGTAGAAGTGGCGGGGGAACCCGGTCCCCGTGAAGAGCCGTTCCTTCCAGGTGCCATCCGCTCCCTGCGTGCGGACGAGGTAGTCGATGCCGCGCTCGACCGCAGGGCTGGCCGGCCCATCGGCGGCCAGGAGCCCGAGGAGCGCCCACGCGGTCTGCGATGGAGTGCTGTCGCCGCGCCCGGCGAGCGTCTCGTCGTCGTAGGAGGCGACGGTCTCACCCCAGCCCCCGTCCGCGTTCTGGCGCGCCACCAGCCACTCGACGGCGCGCCGGATGTAGGGCGCACGCATGTCCTCACCGATCGCCGCCAGCCCGGTGAGCGCACACCAGGTTCCATAGATGAAGTTGACGCCCCAGCGGCCCCACCAGCTCCCGTCGGCGCGCTGCGTCCGGCGCAGGAACTCGACGGCACGGCGCGCGCGTCCGAAGTCGAGGCCGTAGCCGACCCCGCCCATCAGGTGGAGGAGCCGGCCCGTCAGATCCTCGGTGGGCGGGTCGATCATCGCCTCCATGTCGGCGAAGGGGATCCGGTTCAGGAAGGCCGCCGTGTTGTCGGTGTCGAAGGCGCCGTAGCCGCCGTCGCGGCTCTGCATGCCGAGGGTCCAGTTGAGGCCGTACGCGATGGCGCGCCTGCCCTCGGGCGTCGCGGCGAGCGGCAGCTCGCGCAAGACGGTCAAGATGACGGCCGAATCATCGACGTCCGGATACCAGTCGTTGGCGAACTCGAACGCCCAGCCGCCCGGCTCGAGGCGGGGACTGCGGATCGCCCAGTCCCCGGGGCGGAAGATCTGGTTCGCGACCAGCCACTCGCCGGCGCGCGCGAGCGCGGGGTGCGTGGGCTCCATGCCGGCATCGAGCAGGGCCCGCGCGGCGAGCGCGGTGTCCCAGTTGGGCGAGACGCAGGGCTGGTACATGAGCGTGCCCTCGCACTCGACCAGGAAGTCGTCGACGCCATGAACGCCGCTCACCATGGTGGGATGATCGGGAGCGAAGCCGACGGCGTGCAGGGCGAGGACCGAGTTCAGCATGGCCGGCTGGATGCCACCCCACTGCCCGTTCTTCTCTTGGTGACGGAGGATCCATTCGATAGCGCGTGCCACGGCCCGCCTGCGAAAGGGCTTCCACGGGCTCCGGCCGACGATCTTGACCATCCGGTCGAGCGCAAGGAAGAAGTTCCGCGTGGTCAGCAGCTCGGCCGAGCGTCCGAAGGCGAGCGCAGCCGCCGTCGGCGGACGGAGCCAGAGCTCGGGAATCGCCGCCTCGGCACCCACCTGCACATGCGGGCGAAATGCCATGAGAAGCGTGAGCGGCACGACCGTGCCGCGCGCCCAGCTCGACATCGCGTAGATGTTCAGCGGAAACCACGGCGGGAGCAGCACCAGCTCGACCGGCATCGCCGGTATGCCCGCCCAAGGGAACTGGCCGAAGTAGGCGAGCCAGATGCGGGTGAAGACGCCGGCGCGGGCGACGCCACCCTGGGCCAGGATGAAGTCGCGGGCGCGCGCGAGCGCCGGCTCCGCAGGGGCAAGACCGACGAGCCGCAGCGCGAAGTAGGCTTCGATCGTGGTGGAGACGTTCCCCGGTCCGCCGGCGTAGAGCGGCCAGCTGCCGTCGGCCTGCTGCAGCGCGACCAGCCGCTCCGCCATGCGGCGGTCGAGGTCGGGCTTCGAGCGCCCGAGCAGCCGGTTGAAGAAGACGTACTCGGCCTCCATGGTGACGTTCGCCTCGAGCGGCGCGTGCCAGTAGCCGCGCCCGTGCTGCGTCACCAGGAGGTACTGGGTCGCGCGCCCGATCGCCTGCTCCGCGCGTCCCCGAAGCCCTTCCACGTCCCTGCCCACCAGGGCGAGCTGCCCCTCGCTCATGCCGCCCTCCCTTCGGCGGCATCGGCCCCCACGCGGGCGACGATCGTCCGCACGCCACTCGCTGCGAGGACGCGCGCCACCGCGTCGGGCTCGGCGGCGACCGCCACGACCGCGCCACCCGCTCCCCCGCCCGTCAGCTTGGCGCCCAGCGCACCGGCGCGCCGAGCGCGCTCGGCGAGCTCCTCGACCTCGGGTACCGACACGCCCAGCGTCTCGAGCAGCGCCTGGTTCCGGTCGAAGGCGCGTCCGAGCCCCTCGAGGTCCCCGCGCTCGGCGGCATAGATGCCCTCCTCCACGACGCTCGCCACGTCGTCGAACACCCGCTCGTAGCGCGTCGGATCCGCCTCCCAGCGGGCCCGCAGGCCGGTCACCGCCGCGCCCGTGCTGCGGGGGCGTGTGCTCATGGCAACGACCAGAGGCAGCGCGCGGGCCAGCCGGAGCGGCGCGATGGTCGGGGGATCGCCTCGCAGGAAGCGGAAGCAGCCCCCGCCGAGCGCGGCTGCGGCCGGGTCGATGCCCGACGGGTGGCCGTGGAAGATCGCCTCGAGGCGTCGGCCGAAGCGGAATTCCTCCTCGCGCGAGAGTATGCGGCTGCCCGCACTCGCGAGTGCCCGCAGGACCGCGACGCACAGTGCGGCCGAGCTGCCGAGGCCGACGCCCGGCTCCAGCTCGGAGCGCACACGGATGACGACCTCGCGCGCCGGAAGGTCGAGGATCGCCAGCGCCTCGGCGACCAGCGCCGCGAGTCGTGGGTCCGTGTCGAGCTGGGCGTGATCGCTCTCGAGCCGCGCTGCCCCCGAGCCGGCCCCGACTTCGGCCACGAGACCGAGCGGGAGACTGGCGGCGAGCGCCGGCCGTCCGTAGACGACCGCGTGCTCTCCCAGGAGGATGACCTTCCCCGCCCCGCGCCCGTGCGCGGGGAGATTCACGAGCCCGACTCCAGGGCGCGGAGGAGCGCCCGCGCGCGATCGATCTTCACCTCGCCGGCGGCGATCAGCCGTTGGCGGAGCTCCTCGGCGGCCTCGCCCCGAGCCCCGGCCGCGTGCGAGACGGCCCGCGCGTGAAGCGCCATGTGTCCCTTCTGGATGCCCTCGGTGGCGAGCGCCTGCATCGCGGCCATGTTCGAGGCCAGCCCGACCGCTGCCATGATCCCGGCGAGATCCCGCGCCCCCGAGACACCGAGCAATCGGAGCGCGAGGCGCACGCGAGGATGGGACTGCACGAGCGGACCGACCGTGGACACCGCCATCGGCAGCTCGAGCGTTCCGGTCAGGTGCCCGTCGGTGAGCTCCCAGCTGGTGAGGGAGCGATAGGCGCCGTCCCGGCAGGCGAAGGCGTGCGCGCCCGCCTCGATCGCCCGCCAGTCGTTCCCGGTGGCGACGGCGAGCGCGTCGATCCCGTTCATGATGCCCTTGTTGTGGGTGGCGGCGCGGTACGGATCGGCCGCGGCGAACTCGTAGGCCGCGATCATCCGGCGCGCCACCTCGGAGCCGTCGACGCCCTCGCGAGCGAGCGCGGTCACGGGTACGCGGACGGCGGCGCGGGCGAGCCGTCGGTCGGCCAGGTTCGACAGGATGCGGAGGCACACAGTGCCCCCCGCCACCTCGGCCACCATCGGCGCGAGCCCCTCCACCAGCGAGTTGACGGCGTTGGCGCCCATCGCGTCACCCGTGTCGACGAGGACGTGCACCACGACCATCGTCTCGCCGCGCGAGGTGCGCACGAGCCGCACCTCCACGTCGCGCGGCCCGGCGCCGCGCTGGCAGAGCCCCGGCGTCAGCTCTTCGGCGGCGGCGAGGATGCGTGCCCGCGCGGCGCCTACCCGCTCGACCGCGGCTCCCGGGTCGGGGACGTCGATGAGCTGGATCTGGCCGATCATCGCCCCCGGGTCGGCCTCGGCGGCGAACCCGCCTCCCGACCGGGCGACCAGCGCGGCTCGCGAGGCAGCGGCGATCACCGACGGCTCCTCGACCACCATCGGGATCACGAAGTCGCGTCCGTTCACCTGGAAGTTGAGCGCCACCCCGAAGGGCAGTGCGAACGTCCCTACGGCGTTCTCCACCATCATGTCCGCGACCTCGAGCGGCAGCGCATCGGCCGCCGTGAGCGCCTCCATGTCGGCCGCGCCGAGGCCGAGCGCTTCGCCGAGCTTCTGCCGCCGTTCCTCCACCGTCAGACGGTAGAACGCTGCAATCCGAGAACTACTCATTCGCCTCCCCCTCCCGCGTTGACCCACTCCCGAAGCCGGCCGCCGAGGACCACGGGCGCGCGACGAAGCGCGTCCAGGTCCCGCGAGCCGGTGAGCACCATGGCCGTCTTGAGACCCGCAATCAAACGTTCGATGAACTCTCCTGCCGCCGCCACCCCGCCCGATCGATAGGCCCGGAAGACCGGCAGCGCCACCCCCGCGGTGTGCGCCCCGAGCGCGATCGCCTTGGCGACGTCGAGCCCGCTCCGGATGCCACCGCTCGCGATGAGCTCAAAGCCGAGGCCGCGGAGCCCGGCGAGCGCCGCCGCGGTCGGAATGCCCCAGTCGGCGAAGAGCGTCCCCAGCTCTCGCTCGGGCGCCCCCGCCCGCAGGGCCTCCACCTTGATCCACGACGTGCCGCCGGAACCGGAGACATCGACCGTGCGGACGCCCGCCCCCGCCAGCCGCTCACCCACGCCCCGCGAGATGCCGCAGCCGGTCTCCTTGACGACGACGGGCAGCGGCAGCTCCCGCACCAGGCGCCCGAGCGTCTCGAGACCGTGGCGGAAGTCCCGGTCACCACCGGACTGGATCAGCTCCTGCGCGGGATTGAGATGCAGGCAGACCGCGTCGGCACCCACCGCGCGGGCGAGCCGCTCGACCGCCCCCGTCGGCTGCGCGGTCGCCTGCACCAGCCCGAGATTCGCGAGCACGAGGGTCGTGGGCGCGTGGCGGCGAACCTCGAACGTGTAGGCGAGATCCGGCGTCCTTTGCATCGCCCGCTGGGACCCGAGCCCGAAGGCGATGCCGTGCTCCTCGGCGACGAGCGCGAGTCCGCGGTTGATGGCGGAGGCCTCGTCGGTGCCGCCGGTCATGCCGGTGATGAGCAGTGGCGCCCGGAGGCGCTTGCCGAGCAACTGGGTGGCGACGTCGATCTCGTCGACCGCCAGCTCGGGTAGCGCGTCGTGGACCAGGTCGACCTCTTCGAAGAGCGTCGTCTTGCCGCTGTACTCGACCTCCTCCGCCTGACAGAGCTCGAGGTGTGATCGCTTCCGCTCGCTGATCGACTCAGGCAAGAGAGGCTCCCTCGGTCGACTGCGCGTCGACCCAGGTCCGGACGCCTGCCGGCTCGACCGCCAGGGGGAGTGGAACGATGCCCTCCGCCTCCCACGCCTCCCGGACCGCCGACGCCTGCGCCGGCGAGGTCGCGAAGGCGATGCCGCAATCACCGCCGCCGGCGCCGGAAGGCTTCGCCGCTGCGCCGGCGCGCCGTGCCGCCGCCACCAGCCGGGCGAGAGCGGGCGTCGTGATGGGGAGCCCGATCTCGCGCCCGAGCTGCTCGAGCAGCGATCCCGAGCGATCGACGGCGTCCAGGAACGCCGGCCGATCGGCGGCCGTCACTGCAGCCGCCGCACGCTCCGCCGTGATCCCCAGCTCGCGCAGCACCGCCGGCTCCGTCCGGGTCGCCGCCGAGAAGCGCCGCAGGAGCGGCACCGTCGCGGCTGCCTCCCCGGTCCATCCGACGAGAAGCTCGAGACCCGACGGCAGCGCCCGTGGCGCGACGATCAGGTGGGCGTCCCGCCGCACCACCTCGACAACGCCTCCACGCACCGCCGCGGCGAGATCGGCGCCGCTGCCCTCACCGCCCTGGAAGTGCGCGAGGGCGAGCAACGCGAGCTCCAGCGGCTCCGCACCCTCGCGCCGACCGGCCACGGCGAGAAGACCCGCAACCGTCGCCGCGAGCGTCGCGGCGCTTCGTCCGAGGCCGAGCTTGCGCGAGCCGACGAGGAAGGGGCGCGTGTCGACGGCGATGTCGAGGCCGCTCCCGAGCCGGACCCGGGCGCTGACCGCCCGATGGGCCGCGAGCACGGCGCCGGCGTCACCTCCCGGCAGCTCCCCCCCATCGTTGCCGTCGATCACCTGACGCTCATTGTCGGCGAGCGAGGTGATCACGAGCGGTCCGGGCCGGCCCTGCGGCGCGATCCGGACCTCGGCCACCCGGTCCACCGCCGCGACCAGGGCCGGCGCCCCCGCCAGCACGGCGTACTCGCCGGTCAGGAAGACCTTGCCCGGGGCGCGCGCAACGACCGCCGGATGCGGATCGCGCCCGCTCACGCGAGCACCTCGGCTCCTCCGCCTGGGGCGCAGGTGAGCACGCGCTCGACCCCCGGCACCTCGCGCAGCACCCCGGCCACGCGCTCCGCGTCCCTCGTCTGGCAGAGGACCTTCACCTGCGGGCCGGCATCGATGGTGAAGAACGCGGCCGTTCCCTCCCCGCGGAGCGCCCACACGCGATGCATGCACTCGATCGTGGCGGCACGCCAGTAGAGGAGTGGCGGTCGCGCCGCCAGGCCGATGGCGTGCATCTTGAGCGCGCTGTGCTCGGCGACCAGTCCGAGCGCCTCGAGATCGCGCGACCGGATGGCCGCCCGCGCGTCGTTCAGGTCCGCATCGACGCCCGACACCCACGCCGGGTAGAGCGGCGACGACAGCGCCCGGGTCATGCCCGCCCGCGAGGAGACCTCCTTCGCCTGGCTGGTCGTGACGGCAACCACGACGCGGATGTCCCAGCCCTCGGTCGTCGCCAGGGAGGCAGCGACGGAATCCCGGCCGTCGGGTCGGTCACCGCGGCGCCATTCCACGAAGCCGC
This sequence comes from Binatus sp. (SeqCode), assembly GCA_035476275.1. Classification (GTDB taxonomy): domain Bacteria; phylum Desulfobacterota; class Binatia; order DP-6; family DP-6; genus DP-23. Next base: position 9,667 of record DATILR010000069.1, read on the forward strand.
CGAAGATCGAGCGGGCGGCGGAGCCCGAGCCCCGGCGCGCCAGCGCGGAGAGCGCAGGTGGCTCGAGTCGGAGCCCCGCCGCGCGGCTGCCGGCAAGGGCGAGGGCGGCGAAGGCGGCCGCCGAGGAGGCGAGGCCGATGCCGCGTGGCACCTCGCTGCGCGTCGCCACGTCTGCACGCTCGCGGCGCCCGGCCTCGTGGCGAAGGACGTCGAGAAAATGCGAGACCCGGGCGGCTTCCTGTCCGTGCGCCGGATTCCCGTCGATCTCGATCCGATCCGTCTCGCGGTCACCGAAGGCCACGCGGGCTTCGACCGAAAGTCCTTCGAGTGTCAGGGAGATGCTACCCGTCGCCGGCAGGTTCAGCTCCGGGTCGCGCTTGCCCCAGTACTTCACCAGCGCCAGGTTCGCGTTGGCACGGGCGGTGGTTCCAGCTGCGAGCATTCCCCGCTCGCCCCTATTAGCTCTTTCGCCCCACCGAGACCACGTAGCCCCCTGACCGACCACTCTAGACCGATCGGTCAGGAGCCCTCCCAAGAAAATCCCCGTGGCCTGGAGAGGGTGCGATTCCCGGCCCCCGGGGATGCTAGTCGAGTGTGAGGAGCCTATAGAGGCGGGACCTCTGCCTGTCAACCCTCGACCGGGGCTGGCGCGTCGACCCTCCCCGCATCCAGCGCGTGAAAGAGGCTCGACTCGCGCTGATAGAACCCCTGCGTGTGCAACGAGTCACGCAGGCGGAGCAGATCGTAGTCGAGATGGTGGCAGAGCTCGTGGAGGAGCGTGCGGAGAAAGGTCCGGTAGGCGACCACCTGGCCGCGCTTGGCCGTCAGCATCCAGACCGTGACGCGTGGACGGATGCGGCCGCTCGCCGACTCGTAAAGTCCCTGGAGCTCGCCGCCGCGGAGCGGCGGGCGACGCCGCTCGACGCGAACCGCGACCGGCGGAACACCGAGCGCGCGACAGATGCCGTCCGCGATCTCCTGGGCGACCGTCTGGACGGGGCCGGGACGTCCGGTAGCGAGCGCCGGCGGCAGACCGGCGACCAGCGCGCGCAGGCTCGGCCCGGCGCGCAGCGGAAGGCTCGGCACCCGGTCGCTCGCCGCGGCGATGCGCCGGAGGGCTGGCGGCAGGCGACGATACCAGGCCGGCGGTGGGACGGACGACCCGGGGACGGTCGGCATGGCGGGTGACGGAGCTTACTCCGGACGCGCCTCCCATCCAAATCTGTGCTAGGCGGCGAGGACTCCATGGCTGACGCGGTCGTCCAGCTGGCGAGCACGATCCACGAGCTCGTGCGGACTCACGCGGCCGCCTCGCCACCGCCGCGCGGCCTCTCGTATCTCGCCCTCGAGCACGCGAGCGGCACGGGATTCCACCTCCTCGACCGGCTGAGCGCGCGAGGCATCTTCCGGAAGTACGAGTTCGTGCTGGAGCTCGGCACAGAGCTCGGAGCCCGATCGCGCTGGCTGGCCGCACGGCTCGGATGCGACGTGGTCGCCACCACGCCGTCGCAGGACGAGGCCGTGGCCGCCGCGGAGCTCACCCGTCGCGCCGGCCTCTCGGCGCAGGTCCGTCTGACGGTCGCGCGCGCGAGCGCCCTCCCCTTCCGGGCGGCGCGCTTCACACACGTCTGGATCGTCGAGGCCCTCGCCCGCGTCCCCGAGCCCACGGCAGCCCTGGCGGAGGCCTACCGCGTGCTCCGCCCCGGCGGTCACCTCGCGATGCAGGAGATCGTGGTCGGGACGAGCGCCCACGTCGCCGTGCCGGGCTGGCGACTTGCCGACGAGACGAGCCATGCCGCGGCACTCGAGCATGCGGGGTTCGTCGAGCTCGAGGTGCGTGACGTGAGCGGGGAGGCGGTCGAGCGCTCTGCGCGGGTCCAGGCCGCGCGTGCTCAGCTCCTCCGCCGGCTGCAGCAAGACGCCGCGCAGCAGCCGGCCCTTGCGGCGCTGGTCGGGCAGCGCGAGGTGCTGGCGCGCGCGCTCACGAGCGGGATGGCCCGCGTCGTCCAGTTCACGGCCCGGCGGCGGGCGTGAGCCGTCAGTCGCGCTCGACGGGGTATCCGAGCTCGGTCCAGCGACGCCACCCGCCGTCCATCGAGCGCACGTTCCGGTACCCCATCTGCTGGAGCGCATCGGCCGCCAGGGCCGAACGAAAGCCACCCCCGCAGTAGAGGACGATGTCCGCGTCGTGGTCGGGAAGCGTCTTCTCGATGTCGCGCTCGATGATGCCCTTGCCGAGGTGCGTCGCCCCTCGAGCATGTCCGCGCTGCCACTCGCCGTCCTCGCGTACGTCGATCAGGTGAAACCGCTCGCCCACTTCCTGCCGACGTCGGACCTCCTCCGGCGTGGTCTCCCGGATGCGCTGCTTGCTCTGCGCGACCAGCCGGAGAAATCCGGGCGAGTGCTCCATCCGTCGACGCCCTCTAGCCCGGGGGCACGCGCCGGTGCCAGTCCGTGGACCGCTGGTAGGCGTGCCCCACGGCGAGAACGTCGGCCTCGGCGAACGGCCGCCCCACGAGCTGGAGGCCGATCGGCAACCCCCCGCCGGTGAAGCCGCAGGGGATCACCAGCGCCGGGAGACCGGTCAGATTGAACGGACCCGTGAGGCGAGTGATCGCGTCGGTCGTGCCGACCTCCACGCCGTCGAGACGGACCTGCAGCTCCCCGATGCGCGGCGCCGGTAGCACGGTTCCGGGCGTGGCGAGCAGATCGACGCGCTCCAGCACCCCCAGCATCTCGGTGTAGAGACGGGTCCGCAGTCGCTGCGCCGCGACGTAGTGGCCGCCGGTCACCACCTTGGCGAATTCGAAGTAGACACGGGCCTCGAGACCCAGCCGATCGCGCCGCGTACCGATGAGCGGCTCGAGCGCTGCGTTCGCCTCGGTCAGGATGATCGCACCCAGCGCCGCGGCGGCGAGCGGTGTGAGCGTCGGCAGCGAGACGTCGGTCACGGCGACGCCCGCGCTGCGGAGCTCCGCGAGCGCACGATCGAAGCCCGCAGCGACCTCGGGATCCGCCACCTTCAGGCTGTAGTCGCGCGGGACCCCGATCCGTACGCCCCGGAGCCCCCGGTCGAGCAGAGCGCCGTAATCCGGAACGGGCAGCCGCGCGCTCGTCGCATCCGCCGGGTCGTGGCCGGCGAGCACGCCGAGGAGCAGCCCCAGGTCCTCCACGGAGCGCGCCATGGGGCCGACGTGGTCGAGCGTCCAGGAGAGCGGCGTGACGCCGGCCCGGCTCACGCGCCCGTAGGTCGGCTTCAGCCCGGAGATGCCGCAGAAGCTCGCCGGGATGCGGATCGAGCCACCCGTGTCGGTGCCGAGCGCTCCCGGGACGAGGCGCGCGGCCACCGCCGCCCCCGAGCCGCTGCTCGACCCGCCCGGGACACGGTCGGCGCCCCACGCGTTCCTGGGGGTACCGAGCTCGGGGTTGACCCCGGTCGGCCCGAACGCGAGCTCGTGAAGATGAGTCGTCCCGACGATGACCGCACCCGCGGCGCGGAGGCGAGCCACGACCGTGGCCTCGCTGGTCGCTGGCGCCTCGCCCTGGAACACCCGGCTACCGTTGGTACGGGCGACGCCCCTGACCGCCATCAGATCCTTGACGGCGACCGGCAGTCCCGCGAGCGGCCCACCGCTTCCGCGAGCGAGTGCTTCGTCCGCGTCCCGCGCCGCCCCGAGCGCGGCGTCGGCCGTGACGCTGGCGAAGGCATGCACGTGTCCGTCGCGCTCCTGTACTCGCGCGAGCACGGCTTCCGTGACGGCGCGTGCCGTCGTCTCCCGGGCGCGCAGTGCGCGCCGGAGCTCGGCGAGGGAAAGATCGGCGAGCGCGGCGCTCATCGTGCCGCGTCGGCCGGAAGACGCGTCGTGGGAGAGAACGGCTCGGCGTCCCCCAGATCGAGCGCGGCGAGCTCGTCGAGCGCCCCGATCAGGGGACCCGCGGCGAGGAGGACCATCTCGGCGAGCGTATCGGGAACGCTCACCCCCGCCGCCCGGAGGCGGCCCTTGAGGATCTCCGGATCACCCATCGCCTGCCTATAAATGGCACGCGGAGGCGCCGTGCAAGCGGCTCAGTGAATTCCGACTTGCGCCCTCGCACCCCGGGGAGGGTGGTCGGGGCGCCCGCCCTCGGGATGGCGCACGCCAGACCGGGGAGCACGCATCGGAAGGGGCGCGGAACGGACGCCGCGCGGCACGACCGCAGGTGCCCGCACCGTCTCGAGGCCGGGTCGGAGGATCGGCCGGGCGGGCTCCACCTGAACCGGCGGCGGCACGAAAGGAGGCTCCAGGCGGCTGGTCACCGCCGGCGGTGCCGCGCCCAGCGCCTCGGAGGTATGCGGATGCAGTGTGGGACGAGCGAGGCGAGTGCCCACGGAGAGGAAGCTGTTCGGCGGCCTCCGCTCGAAGCGGACGATCTGACCATGCGTCGCCCCCTCGATCTCGCGGCGCGGCGGAGGATGGAAGTCGTGGCGCATCCAGTCGTGAATCACCGGATCCGGGACCAGACGATGATCGACGACGACCGTCGCGAGATGCGGATGACAGAAGTCGGCTGCGTGCACGAAGACGAATTGATCGATCACCACCAGGGCTCCGAACGGCGGCAGCGGTGCCCATCCGACGAACCCGTCGCCCCAGAACCAGTCGACCCAGGCGGGTCCCCAGACCGAGCCGGGCACCCATACCCAGCCGAGTGCGGGTACGAAGCCCCACCGTCCGTAGTGGAGCGTCCACGCCCAGGGCTCCGAGGAGACCCACGTCCAGCCATAGGGCGTCCACGCCCAGTACCCATCGACGTACGGCCGCCAGCCATAGGCGACCTCGGGACGCCACACCTGTCCGTAGGTCGGGTCATCCGCCCACTGACCGTAGGGAGCGAGGGCGTTCTCGTAGTCGGCAGGAGTGATCGGGGGTGCCGCGTCCGCGTCGTCGGTCGCTTGCCAGGCATCGACCGGCGGGTCGTCGGGGAGATACTCCTGCGCGACCGTCGGCGTCGTGGCTCCCAGGAGGAGGATGGTGGCGAGCACGCCGCGCGCGAGGACGGCCATGGAGATGGCAACACGCGGGCGGCGTGCGGGTTGCGCTACGGGAACGCACCCTCGTCGACCACCTGCAACCCGGCGAGGAGACCGTGCGGAAGGCCCTCGACGAAGCGCGAGGGCTTTCCCAGCACCATGCCCGTCGCGCGGTCGTAGATGTCGATGGGGTAGCTCAGATAGAGGTGCTCCTTGGCGCGGGTGACCGCGACGTAGAGGAGCCGCCGCTCCTCCTCGACTTCCTCGGTGTCGTGGATGTTGTGGTACGACGGGAAGCGTCCATCCACCATCCAGATGACGAACACCGTGTGCCACTCGAGGCCCTTGGCCGAGTGGATGGTGGAGAGGGTCAAGAGGCCCTCGTCGACGTCGGCGGCGAGCACGTCGCCCACGCTGTCCTGCGGCGGCTCGAGCGCCATGTCGGAGAGGAGCGAGGCGAGGCTCCGGTAGCGGCCGGCGATGGTGACGAAGTGCTCGAGGTCCTTCTCCCGTTTGGGGAAGTCCTCACGGTGGATGTGGCGGAGCATGGGGGCGTAGAAGGCGACCACCTGCACCACCTTCTCGCCCGGCGATACCGTGTCGGGGGCGATCATGCGCAGCATGGCCGCCAGATGGCCGAGCTCCTTCGTGTAGGCTCCGCGGCGCGGATACGTCAGCAGGCGCTCCGCGGCCTCCTCGACCGTGGCCGGCGCCGCCAGATGGCCCACCAGATCCTCCGCCGTCCGCGGCCCGAGCCCCTCGAGCAGCAGGATCACGCGGTGCCACGAGACCGCGTCGCGCGGGTTCGCCACGATGCGCAGGTGCGCCAGGACGTCCTTCACGTGGGCCGTCTCGAGGAACTTGAAGCCGCCGCGCTTGACGAAGGGGATGTCGGCGCGCTGGAGCTCGAGCTCGAGGTCGAAGGAGTGAAAGCTCGAGCGGAAGAGGACCGCCATCTCCTGGAGCGGCACCCCTTCCTCGCGCAGCTCGAGAATCCGCTGCACGACGAAGCGAGACTGCACCGTCTCCTCGGCGCACTGGACGAGCAGCGGCACCTGCCCCTCGGGGGTCCGTCCGCGCAGCACCTTGGTGTGCTTCTCGGCGGCGCGGTCGATGATGGCGTTGGCGAGGTCGAGGATCGGCTGCGTCGAGCGGTAGTTCTCCTCGAGCTTGACCAGGCGAGCGTCGGGGAAGAGCGTCGGGAAGTCCATGATGTTCCGGAAGTTCGCTCCCCGGAAGGAATAGATGCTCTGGCTGTCGTCGCCCACGGCCATGACGTTCTGATGGGCGACGGCGAGTCCCCGCACGATCTCGGCCTGGAGCTTGTTCGTGTCCTGGTACTCGTCGACCATCACGTAGCGGTAGGTGCGCGAGAGCTGGTTGGCGATCTCGGGCTCGTCGTGGAGGAGGTTGCGGAGGAGGACGAGGAGGTCGTCGTAGTCGACCACGTTCTTCTCCCGCTTGTAGCGCACGTACTGCTCCCCCAGGCGCACGAGGTCGTCGAGGTGATCGTAGAGATGTGGGAAGCTCGTCGTGAGGACGTCGGCGACCGTCATGCTCCGGTTCACGGCCATGCTCAGGATCTCGCCGATCGCGTTCTTGCGCGGGAAGCGACGCTCCTTGCGGTCGAGGCCCGCCCGCGCGCGCAGGAGGTTGATCGCGTCCTCGCTGTCGCCACGGTCGAGGATGGTGAAGTTGGGCTCGAAGCCGATCCGCCGCGCGGTCCGGCGGAGGACGGTGTTGGCGAAGGAGTGGAAGGTGCCGCCCGCGACCCGCTCACAGCTCGCCCCGACCAGCGTCGCCGCTCGGCGCAGCATCTCCTCGGCCGCCTTGCGGGTGAAGGTGAGAAGGAGGATCTGTCCCGGGTTCACGCCCGACTCGACCAGACGCGCGACGCGATAGACGAGCGTCCGGGTCTTGCCGCTTCCCGCACCCGCGATGACGAGGACCGGCCCCTCGAGGGTGGTGGCCGCCTCGTACTGGGCCGGGTTCAGCTCTCCCGCGTAGTCGATGCGATAGCGATCGGACGGCACCGAGGCCGCCCGCGGGCGCAACCGGTAGGTCTCCATCTCCAGCACGGCGAATGTATCGTGGGGGCCGGAGGCCGGCAAGAAACATCCGCTCTCAATGTTCGCTCGCCTGCGCGGGGTCGTGCTTGCGGTGCGCCATGGCGCGAAAGTACGCGACCAGCGCGTCGAGATCCGTCGGGGTGAGATCGGGATGCGCCGGCATGTTGCCGTAGCGGAACGTCTTCGGATCGTGGATGTAGGCCTTGATCTGCTCCGGCGGCCGATACTCGACGATGCTCTGCGGCACGTTGAGGTCGGGACCCGTGGTGCCGCCCTCGCGATTGATCGCATGGCAGGCGATGCACTCGCCGCGGAAGACCTCGAAGCCCTGCCACGCCGGCGAGTCGCGTGGCTCACCCGTCGGGGCAACGTGGGGATACTTCTTGCGGAACTCGACCACCTCGAACTCGGCGACCTGCCACACCCACGGATACGCCGCCTGATCACGCTGCGCCGGCTTGGACCAGACGAGATAGGCGGGTGCGGGGTCGATGGCCTTCGGTCCGATGGGATCCCAGCGCAGCTCGCTACCCGTCGACCGATCCGCGTCGGCGAAGGCGAGCCAGGCGCCGTCCTCCGCGAGACGCTCGGCCTCGACGGGCCGGTCGTACCCGTCCCAGGCGCGGATGAACACGTCCGCGCTGCCGAGCGCACGCGGTGACGCACCGAAGCCGAAGGCGAAGACGTCGGCGAGCCGACACGCACGATACCGCTTGTGCGCACCGTAGTTCGGATCGTCGACCTCGATAGTGGTGACGGTGCACTTTCCGACGAGGCTCGGCACGTCGACGTTCTTCACCTCGGCTCCCTCGCGGAGGAAGCGGATCTCCGCGGCGTGAACACCGGACGCGAGCACCAGGACGAGGAGAACGAAGCACGCAGCGCGCATCGCGGCGAAGGTAGCGGTTCTCCCGGGACGGGCCAAGCGCCGGCCGGCGCGGCTCCGCGCCGGATCAGGTAGCGAGCGTGGGAACGAAGCGCGCGACACGCGCCATGTAGTCGCGATACGCCTGTCCGAACTTCGCTGCCAGCAACTCCTCCTCGGCCGACGCCTCTGCGGAGAGACCGGCGAGGTAGAGCGGCCAGAGGACGAGGAGCAGCACGTTCAGCGTGCCGAGCGTGGCGCCGAGCCAGAGGGCCAGGTCGCCCGAGTACACCGGGTGTCGCACGAGGCGAAACGGCCCCCGCACGACCAGCGTGTGGTCCGGGAAGACGACGGCGCGCGGCACGAGGAAGCGGCCGAGGGTCGCGGCCGCCCAGGGGAGAATGACCGCGGCGTAGAGTCCGAGGACGAGACCCAGCAGGCGAACGGGGTTCCAGCTCGCTGCGAGCTCACCCACGCGGAGGAGCACTACGCCTGGCGGGACGAGAAATCCGAAGGGAAGGAGCAGCGCCGGCAGGTATCGCCGTGCACCGGTCGCGCTCCGCTCCGCCGACCCGAGACGGCCGAGCGTCGGCAGCACGCGGACCAGTGTCACGATTATGACGATGAGGTAGAAGCCGAGGAAGAAAGTGCGGAGCGCGTCGCCCATCCCTCCTCTCGACTCTAGCGCGGCGGCCTCGGGTCGGGAAGGTTGCGGTATCGAGCGTGGATTCTGCCGAGGGCGCGGCTCTTCCGCTTGGAAGAGGAGCCTGGCATAGTCGATCGAGGAGGTACGTCATGCGCGAAGTCGTGGTCGTCGACGCGGTCCGCACCCCGGTGGGGAAGGGTCATCCGGAGAAGGGCATCTTCAAGGACGTTAGGGCCGACGATCTGGGCGTCGTCTGCGTGCGCGCGCTGCTCGCGCGCCGCCGCTTCGATCCCGCGACGATCGAGGACGTCATCTTCGGCTGCGCCAACCAGCAGGGCGAGCAGGGCTTCAACATCGCGCGCATGATCGGCCTCCTCGCCGGGCTGCCGATCGAGGTCGCGGGAACGACCGTCGACCGGCAGTGCGGGTCGAGCCTCCAGGCGGTCAACTTCGGCGCCTACTCGATCGCGACCGGCAACGCCGACGTCGTGATCGCGGGTGGCGTCGAGCACATGGGCCACATCCCCATGGGGAAGGGCGCCGACCCGAACCGGAAGCTCTTCGATCGCTTCCCCCCCGCAATGATGTTCATGGGACAGACGGCCGAGATCCTCGCCGAGCGGAAGAGCATCAGCCGCGAGGACTCGGACCGCTTCGCACTCCGCTCGAACCAGCGTGCGGTTGCGGCCCACGAGGAGGGGCGGTTCAAGGACGAGATGGTGCCCGTCGCCCTCCCCGGCGGCGCCACCGCCGACCGCGATCAGGGACCCCGCGCCGATACGACGTTCGAGAAGCTCGCGGGACTCGCCCCGTCGTTCAAGGAGGGTGGGCAGGTGACGGCGGGCAACTCTTCGCAGATCAGCGACGGCGCCGCGGCGGTGCTCCTCATGACGCGCGAGCGGGCGAAGGAGAGCGGCCTTCCCGTGCTCGCAACGATCCGTGCCACGGCCGTGGCTGGCGTCGACCCCGAGATCATGGGCTGGGGCCCGGTGCCGGCCAGCCAGAAGGCGCTCAAGCGTGCGGGGCTGCGCATCGATCAGATGGACCTGGTCGAGATCAACGAGGCGTTCGCGTGCCAGGTCCTCGCCTGCGCCCGCGAGCTCAAGATCCCGGAGGAGAGGCTGAACGTGAACGGCGGCGCGGTGGCGCTCGGGCACCCGCTCGGCTGTAGCGGCGCGCGCCTGACGGCGACACTCCTCCACGAGCTCCGGCGCCGCCAGGGCCGCTTCGGCCTCGCCACCATGTGCATCGGCTTCGGGCAGGGCATCGCAACCGTCTTCGAGCGAGAGTGATCCGGCGCGACGTACTGCGCAACTAGGCATTGCGTCGCTCCCGGGCGTGGCGTAGCGCGGGAGGGCGATGCCAGTGGACCGGAAGCTGCTCGAGAAGGCGCGTCGGAGCCCTCATACGCTCCGCTTCGAAGAGGCGGTCCAGCTCGGGCGGGACCTCGGCTTCCAGAAGGTCCGCCAGGTGCGCGGCCATCGCATATTCCGCCATGCCACCCTGAGCGCCTTCAGCCTCCAGGAAGGTGCGAACGGACGCGCCAAGGCGTACCAGGTGCGGCGCATGCTCGAGGCGACGAAGGGTCGTCCCCATGGCTGATCTCCCCGCCTACGCCTACCGGACGTCGTGGTCCGACCGAGACGGTGAGTGCGTCGCCACCTGCGACGAGATTCCAGGCCTCTCCGGTCTCGCGCCCACACCGGGACGTGCCATCGAGCAACTCGAGATCACGATCCGCGCCTGGCTCGACTACCTCGCCACCCAGGGTCTTCCCGTCCCTCCACCGTCGGCCGTCCCCTTCCGCCGCCATGAGCGCTGAAGCGACCCGCCCCCTCCTCGACCTCCGCGGCATCAAATGTCCGCTCAGCTGGGCGAGGGCGAAGCTGGCCCTCGAGACCCTCTCGCGCGGCCAGGAGGTCGACCTCCTCCTCGACGACGCCCAGGGCGCACGCGACGTCCCCCGCGCCGCCGAGGCGGAGGGACATCACGTCGCGCGCGTGATCGCCGAGCCCGGCCTCTGGCGCATCACGATCGAGGTCTAGTCAGCCGGCCGGATCAGTCGCGCTCCGCCTGCGCCGCCGGCTCGCGCCGTACATCCCTCGCCCGCTTGTCGTCCCGCAGCCCGAGGAACACCGGATGGCGGACGGCGCCGTCGCCCGTCCATTCCGTGAAGCGCACCTCGCAGACGAGCTCGGGGCGTACCCAGTGGTGCTCGCGTCCCCGCGGCAGCTCCCCGCGCGTGAACGGGCACGCGTCGATGTCGAGCGCGTGGAGTCGCCGGTGGAGGTCGCGGAGGTCGGCGGCGTCGAGGCCCGAGCCGACGCGACCGACGTAGACGAGCGCGTCCCCGTCGTACACCCCGAGGTGAACGGCGCCCAGGTGCGCACGCGTGCCCTTTGGATCGGTATACCCGCCAATCACGAACTCCTGCCGCCGCTGGCACTTGATCTTGCGCCAGTCGGGACGTCGGCCGCCACGGTACGGACAGTCGGCGCGCTTCGCGATCACTCCCTCGAGTCCGGCCTCGCAGGCCGCACGAAAGAAGCGCTCGCCGTCTCCGGTGAAGTCGTCGGTGTAGCGGAGCGGATCGACCGCCGGGACGAGCTCGCGGAGGAGCGCCTTCCGATCGCGGAGCGGGAGCCCGCGCAGGTCGCGTCCCCACAGGGCGAGGCAATCATAGAAATAGGCGATGATCGGGACTCGACCCGCGTGGCGGCTGGTGTGCATCCGGCGCTGGAGGAGCTGGAAGCGCGGCCGTCCCTGCTCGTCGAGCGCCACGATCTCTCCGTCGAGCGCGAGATCGCCACCCGCCAGACGATCGATCGCGGCGGCCACCTCGGGATAACGGTCCGTAGCCTCGAGGCCATTCCGCGACCAGAGGCGAGTGCGATCGCGCGCGCGCAACGCGAGCACACGGACACCGTCGAGCTTCGGCTCGAACACCCAGTCCGGACCCGCGGGGACCTCGTCCACCAGCACGGGCAGCATGAGGGGAAGCGTGGCGAAGCTCAGCTGGACGCGCGGCAGGCCGAGCTCGTCCATCCGCGTGGCGCCGGTGTTTCTTCGCCCCATTTTTCCGTATGGTAGCATGGGTCCGACAGCGCGGGTTTGACACGCCCGCCCACCATGCGCTTTCCTAGCGGGCAAAGGAGGACGGATGGCCGCGCGTTCGATCGGCTCGGGGACGATCAGCTTCGGGCTCGTCTCCATTCCTATCCGCATGTACGTCGCGACCCACTCCGAGCAGCTCTCGTTCAACATGCTGCATCGCGAGTGCGGGACCCGCATCCGCCAGCAGCTCTACTGTCCGCGCGACGAGCGGGTGGTGGAGCGGAGCGAGATCGTCAAGGGCTACCAGTTCCAGCCCGACCGCTACGTCACCTTCACCGACGAGGAGCTGCGGGCCCTCGAAGCCGAGGCGAACCGCAGCATCGAGATCCAGGAGTTCGTACCGATCGACAAGGTCGATCCGGTCTACTTCGAGAACGTGCACTACCTCGGACCCGACAAGGGCGCCGAGAAGGCCTACCACCTCCTCGCCCAGGCGATGCGCGAGACGGGAAAGGTCGCCCTCGCCCAGGCGGTGAGCCGCGGCAAGGAGGAGCTCATCCTGATCCGCCCGCTCGACGGCGGCCTCGCGCTCCACTCGATGTACCACGCCGACGAGGTCCGGCCATTCAAGGACATCGACACGGGCGGCGAGCCGAAGCTCAAGGCGAACGAGCTCGAGCTGGCTCGGCGGCTGGTCGAGCAGCTCGCCACCAAGAGCTTCCATCCCGAGCAGTACGAGGATCATTACCGTGAGCGGGTCGAGGCGATGGTGAAGAAAAAGATGGAAGGTGAAGAGATCACGGTGACCGAGGTGGAAAAGCCGCGCGCGCAGGTGATCGACCTGATGGAGGCGCTGAAGAAGAGCCTCGGCCGGGAGAGCGCGCGGGGGGAGGAGCGGGCCGCGGAGGCGCGGGAAGCGGCCGCCAAGCGACGCCCTGCGGCTGCGGTCCGCCGACGCGAGACCCGCGGCGATCGCCGTCGCGCGCACAAGAAGTAGGTGGCACCGCGGCGCGCGGGCGGCACCCGCGTCCACTTCGACACCGGACAGGCAGCACGGATCGTCGGCGTGCCCACGCCGCGGCTCCGGCAGTGCGTTCGCGCGGGCCTGCTGAGCCCGCAGCGCGACCCCCGCGGGCGGCTGCG
>DATILR010000070.1:0-14021 GCA_035476275.1 Binatus sp. (SeqCode)
CGTCATCCGTCGCGCGCAGGCGCTGTTCGCCGCCGACATCGAGGCGACCTTCCGGGAAGGGGTCGCGAGCGGGGCCTTCACCGCCCTGCCGCCCGCGGCGGTCGCGCAGGCCGTGATCGGCATGGCGACGCAGATGCTCTCGTGGTGGGCCGAGCACGCGGCGGTCCCCATCCAGACGGTGCACGATACGCTCTCAACCATGGCGCTCCGCGCGGTCTGCGCGACGCCCCCAAAGTCCCCGGACAAAGGAGTCTCCGATGGCTGAAGCCGCGCTCAGTACCCCATCCCCCGACGACTCGCTGGAGCGCCTGCCGACCGAGTTCGACCTCTGCTACACCTGGAACTACGAGGTCACCCGCCAGGAGCTGCGCAACCTCTACGAGAAGGCCAAGCGGGATCAGTGGAACGCGACCGACCAGCTCCCCTGGTCGCTCGACGTCGACCCCGAGGCCGAGAACATCCCCGACATCCAGATCCCCGTCTACGCGACCCCCATCTGGGACAAGATGACGCCCGGCGAGGTGAAGAAGCTCCGGCGCGAGGCGCTCTCCTGGACGCTGTCGCAGTTCATGCACGGCGAGCAGGGGGCACTCCTGGCGACCGCCCAGATCGTCGACGCCACCCCGTGGATCGAGTCGAAGTTCTACGCCGCCAGCCAGGTGATGGACGAGGCGCGCCACGTCGAGGTTTACTCGCGCTACCTGCGCGAGAAGCTCACGCGGGCCTATCCCATCAACCGCCACCTGAAGACGCTCCTCGACCAGATCCTCACCGACGGGCGCTGGGACATGAAGTACCTCGGCATGCAGATCATGGTCGAAGGGCTGGCGATGGCGGCCTTCGGCTACATGCACAAGCTCTGTCGCGAGCCGCTCCTCACCGAGCTCACCCACTACGTCATGAAGGACGAGTCGCGACACGTGGCGTTCGGCGTGCTCTCGCTGGCGGACTTCTTCACCCAGCTCTCGCCGAGCGAGCAGCGCGATCGCGAGGAGTTCCTCGCCGAGGGGTGCCGTCTGATGCGCGACCGTCTCCTCATGGAGGACGTCTGGGAGGAGATGGGCTGGCCGGTGGACGAGGTGAAGCAGATCGTGCTCGACTCGCCGCAGATGAAGGAGTTCCGGAAGATGCTCTTCGCGAAGATCGTTCCCAACGTGAAGCGCCTCGGGCTCCTCACGCCGTTCGTCCGCGAGCGCTTCGCGGAGCTCGACATCCTGCAGTTCGAGAACGAGGAGCCTTCGGCCTGAGGTCACGTCCGCGGGCCGCCCTCTGGAGGCTCGCCCCCTGGGCGGTCACGCTCGCGATCTTCGGGTTCCTCTTCTGGCGCGTCCCCGTCGGCCAGGTGGCGACGACGGTGGCGAGCGCCCGCTGGGGGCGCTTCCTCGCCCTCATGGGCCCGTACGTCGCCTTCTACTTCCTCGTCGACACGTTCGTCGTGCAGCAGGCGGTCGGGTGGTTCAACGTCCGCGTCCCCTATCGCGACATGCTGCCCGTCCGGGCGACGAGCTACATCCTCTCGCTCGTCAACACGCAGCTCGGTCAGGGCGGGCTCGCGCTCTACCTGCACCGCCGTCACGGGCTCCCCTTCTGGGAGATCACGGGGACGGTCGTGTTCCTCTCCTTCGTCGAGGTCTACCAGCTCGCGTTCTACTCGTTCATCGGGGCGCTGGTCGGCGGCGAGCTCGGGCGCGGGGCGCCGGTGTGGGTGTACGCTGGGCTCGCCGCCTATCTCGCCTTCCACCTCTGGTTCTTCTCACGGCCGCGCGGCGGGCGCATCGGCCGAGCGCGGGTGCTCGCGACCTTTTACCAGGCGCGGCCGAGCCACTATCTCCGCGTGCTGCTCTACAAGACCCCCAACCTGCTCGCCGCCGTGACCGTGCACTGGCTCGCGCTCCCGCTCTTCGGGATGGCCGTGCCGTTCGCGAGGCTCCTCGCCTTCCTGCCCCTCGTCTTCTTCTTCGCCGCCCTGCCGATCGCCGCGGCGCACCTCGGGCCGAGCCAGGCGGCGTGGGTGTACTTCTTCCGGAGCTCCGCACCCGAGGCGGGCCTCGTCGCCTACAGCCTGGCGGCGCACTTCGCGTTCATGCTGATGAACGCGCTCATCGGACTTCTCTTCCTGCGCAGGGCGACCGCGGAGATGTCTAGCAGCGAACCCGAGAGGTAGCGCCTGGAGCAACTGCCCGGCAACCAGGCCGACGGGCCGGTGGCCGACGGGTGTCGTCCCGATGAACCCGAGGACGACGCCGCCCTGAACGGCGCTCAGCGAGTCGGATCGCACCTCAGAGAACCATCAGCCGTCCTCATCCCTTCGCCACGACCCGATGCGTCGTGGACGGAGACGGCCGACCACGGCGGCCAGGTTCATGACGGTGACGAGCAGGCTCACGGCCCCCAGGGTCCGAATCAGCCCGCTTCCCGGGAACGCAACCGCGCCGGAGAGAGCCCCTGCCAGTGCGTAATTTCCGACGCCGGCCGCATGGCCTGTCGCCGAGTACGCGAGCCGCCCCGCGCGTGCCGATGCCAGACCGTAGCTGCCGGCGGCGGCCGCGATGGCGACGGGGGTCGTCCAGGGGACGAGGCCGAGTACGGCACCGCTCGTCGACGCCGCCAGGACGAAGGCGACGTCGGCGGCGATGTCGAGCACCGCGCCGTGGCGACTCGTCGTCCCCGTGCGGCGGGCGAGCCGACCGTCGAAGAAATCCGTCGCGGCGGCGACCAGGAAGAGGAGCAGCGGGATCGAGCCGCCGCGAGGCGCGTCGACCGTGCGGGCCAGCGCGGACGGGAACGCCGCCGCGGCAGCGATCCGGACGACGCCGAGTGCGTCGGCCAGCCGCGACACTACCGCTTGGCCCCCTCCGTGACCTGGATCGGCCGCCGCCGACGATCGCGCCGCAGGAGTACGTAGAGGGCTCCCGCCCCGCCGTCGCAAGGACGGGCGGTGGCAAAGGCCAGCACGATCCGCGCCGACGCCCCGCGCGCCAGCCACACCTTCAGGCGCTCCTTCAGGACCGGGGTCTGGTCCTTGGAGTTCCTTCCCCGCCCGTGCACGAGGAGCACGCAGCGGTGCCCGGCGCGCACGGCCTCCGCCAGGAATCGATCGACCGCGGGACGGGCCTCGTCCGCGGTGAGGCCGTGCAGGTCGAGATAGGCCTGCCAGGAAAAGTCCCCGCGCCGGAGGCGGCGAAGAAGACGCGGATCGAGCCCCACGACGGCCCCTTCCACGTACTCGCGGGTGTCGCTGACGTCGAACCCTGCACCGCCGCTGACGAGCTCCGAGAGCGCGGCGAGCGCCTCCGCCTCTTCGCTGACGGGAGGCCGGGGCCCACCGGCCGGCCGGGGTGGATCGACTCGCGCGCGCGAGCCCGCGAGCGGGACGACCCCTTCCATGGCGCTCGCGAAGACGTTCGGCTCGTCGACGGGGACGCTCTTCGACGCCACCGGCGGCGGGGGGGACGGGGCGGTGACCGGGCGCAGCCGCTTCCCGAGGTCGGCGAACGGGGCGTTCAGAGCCCGCGGCCGGCGACCGCCCTGCTCCGGGGTCGTCGGCTTCGCGGCCGGGCGTCGCCCGCGGCGGGGCATGCCGAACCTCTAGCATACCCGGCCGGATGACCGAAGATTGTGGGAGCTAGCCGCGCAGGCGGAGGGGCACGCGGACGTGGAAGCGCGATCCGGCCCCGATCTCGCTCTCGACGTTGATCTCGCCGCGCAGCTCGGTCAGCAGCCGCTTCACGATGTAGAGGCCGAGCCCCACGCCGCCGTGGCGCCGCGTGTTGGCCGCCTCGACCTGGCGGAACATGTCGAAGATGACCGGCAGATCCTCGTGACGGATGCCGATCCCCGTGTCGGCGACGGTGAAGAGCATCGCCTCCTCCGCCTGATCCGCCGTCACGGTGACGGCGCCTCGCTGCGTGAACTTGATGGCATTGCCGATCAGGTTCTTCAGGACGATGCGGAGCTTGGCCCGGTCGGTCTCCAGGACGGGGAGCTCGGTGGCGAGCTGCCAGCGGATCTCCAGGTGCTCGTGGTCGAGCCCCGCCGCCGTCTCCGCCTGGAGCTGCGAGAAAAGCTCGGAGACGGAGACCCGCTCGACCGTCACCCGCGACTTGCCGGCCTCGAGCCGGTTCAGGTCGAGGGTCGCGGTGATGAGATCGAGCAGCTCCCGGGTGCTGCGCTGCAGGCGTCCGAGCACGCTGCGCTGCTCCTCCACCAGTCCGCCGAAGGCACCCTCGAGGAGCAGGTCCGTGTAGCCCATGATCACGTTGAGCGGCGTGCGGAGCTCGTGCGACATGGTGGCGACGAATTCCGACTTGAGACGGCTCGCCGCACGCGTGTCCGCCACCAGCCGCACGTTCTGCAGGGCGATGGCGGCCTGGTCGGCGAGGCCGCGCGCCAGGGCGGCCTGCGGCGGCGACGCGGTGACCTTGCCGTTCCAGATCAGCGTGAGGACACCCGACCGCTCCCGGCCCCGCTCGATCGGCACGCAGAGCCCCGCCGATGCCCCACCCTCGGCCCCGGCCGCCCGCGCCAGACGCTCCGCCCATACCGGCTCCAGGCGCACGCTGCCGGCATCGGCCTGGAACGCCTCGGGCGCGATGTCGAGGCCGATCAGCACGTCGAGGCGCACGCTCCGTCCCTGGGCGGCCTCGATGCGGAAGACGGCCTCGCGAGGTCTCCAGAGGGCGATCACCACCGCGTGGGCACCCGTCGCTTCGAGGGCGCGGGCCGTCAGCAGCGCGAGCAGCTGGCCCTCGTCGGGCGCGAGGTTGAACTCGCGAGCCACCTCGAGAAGCGTCGTCGCCAGGGAGGCCGCGCTCCGCTCCTCCTCGTGGAGGCGAAGATTGTCGAGCGCCAGTCCACCCTGGCGGGCGATGCTCTCGAGGAAGGCGATCTGCTGCCCGTCGAAGCGCTCCGGCCGGTCGCTGCGGCGCGCCACCAGGAGACCGTAGATGCGGCCGGCGTGGTTGAGCGGGGCGACGATCAATCGCCCCTCCTGCTTCGCCTCCCGGTACGGCGAGGGCACCTGGTCGGGGTCCTGGGCGATGGCGAACCGGAGCCCTCGCCATTCCTCGACCTCGGCTGGCGCCATCCCGTCGTGCGCCGTGGTCGCGAACTGACCCGCCTCGCCGTCCCAGCGAAGCACCGTGGCCCGATCGACGCCGAGGAGCTCGCGCGTCAACCGGCAGATCGCGACCACCAGCTCGCTGTAGGGAGCGCCGTGGGAGATCTCCTGCGACACGCGCAGCAGGCTGCGCACGCGCTCGGCTTCTTCCTGCAGTCGCTCGACCAGCGTGGCCCGTTCGACCGCGGCCGCCGCCTGCGCGGCGATGAGCTCCATCCGGAAGCGCCAGGTCGCGACGTCCCGCGCGTCGCCACCGTCGCCCGCGGCGAGTACGCCGAGGACCCGGCCGTCGCGCCCCAGGAGCGGCTGGGCGAGCACGCGCCGCATCCCGTTCGCCGTCAACCCCGGGTGGATGAGGCACTCGCCGTCCGCGGCGTCGCGTAGCACCTGCTCGCCGTCGCGCGCGGCGAGCGTGGTGGCGTACGAGAGCTCGTCGAGCGGGAGCGGGGTCAGCTCGACGCCCACCGCCGGCGGATCGAGCGCGCGGGGCACGAGCCGCTCGTCCTCGACGAGCGCGACCATCACGGCGTCGCAGCCGACGAGCCGGCGAGCGCGCTCGCAGACGAGCGCCAGCATCTTCTCGAGACTGTCACGGGTGAGGGCGGCGGTCGCCAGCTCGGCGAGCACGGTCTGGAATTCTGCGACCTCCCGTGCCCCCTCCGTCTCGTCGTGCAGCTCGCGCTCCCTCGCGCGCAGCCGCCACAGCGTGCCGAAGACGAGGGCGATCAGCAGGCCCACGCTCGCTGCACCCACGGCCGCCATGCCGGCCGTGAGCGCGGAGCCATCGGTCACCGCCGCCCAGGCGGGCGCCGCGAGCGCGCCGAGCGCGATCGGCACCGCTGCCGCGCGCCAGCGGCGCGCGAGCGTGTGCGCCGGCGGATCGCCGCCGACCCGGTTCTGCGGACCGCGATCCAGGGCCGATTCCTCAGGCGGTGCGGTCGCGTCGAACCTGATCGAACGGACAACCACGCTCGGTTGCCAGCTCCTGCAGCGCGCGCCAAGCGAGCTTGCTCGGAAGGACGTGGCCGTTCTCCCACCGGCTGACGGTCGAGAACGTCACGCTCAGCGCTTGCGCCAGGGCTTCCTGGGTGAGGCCCATCCGGCGACGCCACGCGCGGATGATCTGCGCGGCGTCAGGCGGGGTCCCACCGTTCAACTCTGCGTCGCTATGTGCGTCCATAGGGATCGGTAAGGCCGGAAGCAACCCAGGTGCCACAGAACTTTCCCGTGAAATATGGCACTTGAGGGAGCGGGAGGCGCCGCGAAGCGTCATCGAGTGGCCGCTGTGTCCAATCCGTGACGGCCCCTTGCCGCTCCCCGGGGTGGCTGGTAAGCGCGACTCAGATGCCCACACCGCAGGATATCCTCGAGCGCCTGAAGCGCGTGCCCTATCCGGGCTACTCGCGCGACATCGTGTCGTTCGGGATGGTGAAGGACATCGAGGTCTCGTCCTCCGGGGTCACGATTCACCTCGCTCCGAGCACGGCACAGCCCGAGATACTCCGGCAGATCGAGGACGCCGTCCGCACGGCGGTGGCGGCCATGCCGGGCGTGGGCGGGACGATCGAGATCGTGTCGAGCGCCGCGCCGCCGCCTCGGCCGCGAGGTCCCCAGCCCATCCCCGGCGTCGCCAGCATCGTCGCCGTCGCGAGCGGCAAGGGTGGCGTTGGCAAGTCCACCGTCGCCACCAACCTGGCACTGGCGCTCGCCTCGCTCTCTTCCACCGTCGGGCTCCTCGACGCCGACGTCTACGGTCCGAGCGTCCCGCTCATGCTCGGCATCGACGCGAAGGTCCGCGCCGGAGAGGACCGGAAGCTCGTGCCGGTCGAGCAGCACGGCATCCGCGCGATCTCGATGGGGATGTTCCTCGGCGAACACACGCCGGTCATCTGGCGGGGGCCGATGGTGACCAAGCTCGTCACCGAGTTCCTGCGCAACGTCGTCTGGGGCGAGCTCGACGTGCTGGTGATCGACCTCCCGCCGGGGACCGGCGACGTGCAGCTGACGCTCACCCAGCAGGTGCCGATCACGGGCGGCGTCATCGTCACCACGCCGCAGGACGTGGCGCTCGCCGACGTCCGGCGCGGCGTGCAGATGTTCCGGCAGGTGCACGCGCCCGTCCTGGGGGTGATCGAGAACATGAGCTTCCACATCTGCCCGGGCTGCGGCGAGCGCGCGGAGCTCTTCGCGCACGGGCGAGGCGCCGAGATGGCGCGCAGCCTCGGTGTGCCATTGCTGGGCGAGATTCCCCTCGTCCGAGCCATCCGCGAGGCGGGCGACCACGGGGTCCCGCTCGTCGCCGCCGATCCGGCGCATCCGCAGAGCCGCGCCTTTCGCGAGATCGCCGAGCGGGTTCTGGTTTACCTCGCCGAAGCGCGGCGGACCGCCGCAGCGCCGTCGCCGACCGTCCCGTCGGCGTAGGGGGCAAGCGCGCGCGAGCGGCGCCTACCGCTGGCGCAACGACTGCAGCAGGACGATCACCACCCCGGTGGTGATGGCGGAGTCGGCGACGTTGAAGGCTGGCCAGTGCAGGTCGCCCCAGTGGAGATCGAGGAAGTCGATCACCTCGCCGTAGCGGAGCCGACAGACGAGGTTGCCGACGGCGCCGCCCAGGATCCCCCCGATCGCCGCCACGACCCACGGTTGATCGGCAGGCGTCCGGCGGAGAAACGAGATGAGCGCGCCGGCGGCGCCGAGCGTGACCGCGAGGAAGAGCGGGACGCGAACCGCCGGAGGAATGCCGGCGAGCACACCGAATGCGGCGCCCGTGTTGCGTACGTAGCTGAGGGCGAAGACCGGCAGCAGGACGATCGTCTCGTGGAGCCGCATGGTGCGCTCGACGATGCCCTTGGTCAGCTGGTCGGCGGCGAGAACTCCCACGCCGACCGCGAGCGCGAGCCCCCAGCGCGGACCCCTCACCCCACCACCGCCGCGCAGCGCGTACAGAGGTCGGGATGCCGGGCGTCCTCGCCGACCACCCGTACGTTCCAGCAGCGCGGACACTTCTTTCCGGGCGCCCGCTCCACGGCGACCCGCAGGCCGGCCAGCACGGGGCTGGCGGGCGCCTGGCCGTCGTCGCCCACGCTGACCGCGGCGGTGAGGAAGAGTGCCGGGAGGTCGGCCGCTCTGGCCGAGAGGAGGTCCCGCAGATCACCCGGCTCGATGCCCAGTACGACGCGAGCCTCCGAGGACTGCCGGACGACACCCGCCTGGCGCGCCTCCTCGATCGCCTTGGTGACGGCCGCCCGCACCGCGAGCAGACGCTCGAAGCGCGCCGCCAGCTGATCGTCGCGCCACCCGGCCGCCGGCTCCGTGAAGCCGCCCAGGAAGACGCTCGGCGCCCGCCCCTGCCCCGGCATGTGGCCCCAGACGTCCTCCGCGGTGAAGGAAAGGAGCGGCGCCATCAGACGGACCAGCGTGTCGAGGATGCCGAAGAGCGCGGTCTGGGTGCTGCGCCGCTCGGGGCCGTCCGGCCGCTCGCAGTACAGGCGGTCCTTCCGCACGTCGAGATAGATGGAGGACAGGTCGACGCTGCAGAAGTTGTTGAGCGCGTGGTAGATCACGTGGAACTCGAAGCCGTCGTAGGCGCTGCGGCATCGCTCGAAGAGCGCATGGGTCCGATGCAATGCCCACCGTTCCAGCTCCGGCAGCCGGCCGAGTGGGAGCGCATCGCGGGCCGGGTCGAAGTCGTAGAGGTTGCCGAGGAGGAAGCGCGCCGTGTTGCGGATGCGGCGGTACGCCTCCACCAGCTGCCCCAGGATCTCCTCCGAGATGCGCACGTCCTCGCGGTAGTCCTCGGCGGCCACCCAGAGCCGAAGGAGCTCCGCTCCGTGACGGGCGATGACCTCCTCGGGGGCGATCACGTTGCCGAGCGACTTCGACATCTTGCGGCCCACGCCGTCGAGCACGAAGCCGTGGGTCACGACGGTCTCGTAGGGCGCCCGTCCCGCCACCGCGACGCCGGTCAGGAGGGCACTGTGGAACCAGCCGCGATGCTGGTCGCTGCCCTCCAGGTAGACGTCGGCATGTCCGCCCAGCTCGGGACGCTGCCCGAGGACCGCTTTCCAGCTGCTCCCCGAGTCGAACCAGACGTCGAGCATGTCGGTCTCGGGGCGAAATGTCGTGCCGCCGCACTCAGGGCAGCGCGTCCCGGGCGGGACGAGATCGGCCGCCGGCCGCGCGAACCAGGCGTCTCCCCCTTCCCGCGCGAAGATCGCCGCCACGTGCTCGCAGAGGGCCTCGCTCGTGAAGGGCTGCTGGCATCCCTCGCAGTAGACCGCGACCATGGGGACGCCCCAGTCCTTCTGCCGGGAGATGCACCAGTCGGGCCGCGTGGCGATCATGTTGGCGATGCGCTCGCGACCCCATTCCGGGAGCCAGCGCACGCGCTGGATCTCCGCGAGCGAGCGCGCGCGGAGCTCCGCCAGGTCGATGCCGATGAACCACTGCTCGGTGGCCCGGAAGACCACGGGGTTCTTGCAGCGCCAGCAGTGGGGATAGCTGTGCGTGAAGGGCGCGGCGGCGAGCAGCGCCCCACGGGCACGCAGGTGCTCGACGATGTGCGGGTTCGCCTCGAAAACGAGCGTCCCGGCCCATTCGGGCACCTCGGTGGTGAAACGGCCGCGCGCGTCGACCGGCGTCAGCACGTCGAGGCCGTAGCGGAGGCCGGTCTCGAAGTCCTCCTGGCCGTGGCCGGGCGCGGTGTGGACCAGCCCCGTTCCGCTGTCGAGCGTGACGTAATCGGCGAGGACGATCGGCACGACGCGATCGAGCCACGGATGCCGGCAGCGCCCGCCTTCCAGATCTCGCCCCCGCAGGCGGGCGAGCTCGCGGGGAGTGCCCTTCTGGCCCACCGCCGCCGCGACGCTCGCCACCAGCGCCGCGGCGACGATCAGCACCCGCCCCGCGAGCTCCACCGCTACGTACTCGTGGTCCGGATGGACCGCGATCGCGAGGCTGGCCGGCAAGGTCCACGGGGTGGTGGTCCAGATGGCGGCCGCCGGAGTCGGAACACCGGCCAGGCCGGCAGGCAGCGGGGTCTCGAAGGGATAGGCGACGTAGATCGCCGGCGATCCCTCCTCGACGTACTCCACCTCGGCTTCGGCGAGCGCCGTGGCGCACGACGGGCACCAGAGGACCGGCTTCTTCCCCCGGTAGACGAGACCGCGGGCGACGCATTTCCCGAGGACCCGCACCTCCTCGGCCACGTAGGCCGGGTCCATGGTGAGGTAGGGGTGGTCCCAGTCCCCGAGCACGCCCAGCCGCTCGAACTCCGCCCGCTGCACGGCCACGAAGCGGGCCGCGTACTCCCGGCAGCGCCGCCGCACCTCGTTCTTGGGAAGTGTTTCCTTCCGCGCACGCCCGAGCTCGCGTTCCACCTCGAGCTCGATCGGGAGTCCGTGGCAGTCCCAGCCCGGGACGTAGGGCGCGTAGCGTCCCGACATCGCCCGATGCTTGACGATGATGTCCTTCAGGACCTTGTTGAGCGTCGTGCCGAGGTGAATGTGTCCGTTGGCATACGGTGGACCATCGTGGAGGATGAAGCGCGGCCGTTCCGCGTTGTGCGCCAAGAGACGCTCGTAGAGACTGATCGCCTTCCAGCGCGCCAGGATCTCGGGTTCGCGCGCCGCAAGATTCGCCCGCATCGGAAAATCCGTCCGCGGCAGATTGAGCGTCGCCTTGTAGTCCATCTGGAAGCGCGCCACGCTACCAGCGCCGTCTGACGCTTTCAAAGGCACGACGTCTGCAGGGCGCGGCTTTGCCGCGCCCTGCAAGACCCGAGCGCCCGGAGGGCGCGAGCAATCACGCGGAGCCGCCCGCTGACGCGGGCGGCGACGGGGGTCCGGGGGGCATCGGAGCAGCGCAGCGAGCGGAGCGAGCGAGCAGCGGACGGGCCCCCCGGATCAACTGAATGCCGCCAGTGCCCGCTCCACGGCGGCCGCCCGGGACTCCCCGACGGGGTTCGGGAAAACGATGGGAAGCGTCGCGCCCGCCGCCCGGTAAGCCGCGAGGCGCTCCCGGCAGTGCGCCGGCTCGCCCGCGAGTGTCACCGCGTCTGCCATCTCGTCGCTGACCGCCCCTTCCGCGGCGCCGACGTCACGCCGCTGCCACGCGGCGCGCACCGCGGCGACTTCCGCCGCGAAGCCGGTCGCGGCGAGCATGTTGCCATAGAAGGGAAGGTTCGCGTAGCGGGCGAGCATCCGCTTCGCCTCGTGGAGCGCGGCGGAGCGGTCCTCCGCCAGGTAGCAGGTGGTGAAATGGCAGACCTCCAGCCGACCTGCATCCCGTCCACCGCGCTCGGCTCCGCGACGGAGCGCGGCGAGCGCGTGCGGATAGCGGCCGAGCGGGAAGAGGTTGAAGATGACCCCGTCGGCGAGCTCGCCCGCGAGCGCGACCATGCGGGGTGCGAGGGCAGCGGCCAGGATCTTCGGCGGCGCCGCCGGGCGGGGCTGATGCGGTCCCTTGGTCCAGGCCGCCCGCAGCGTGTCGATGACGGCGCGGATCTTGCCGAGCGGGTCACCCATGTCGATGCCGAGCGGCTCGTTGACCGCACGGTGCCCGACCCCGACGCCCAGCATGAGCCGTCCCCCCGAGAACTCCTGTACCGCCGCCGCCTCCTCCGCGAGCAGCGTGGGCTGTCGCAGGTAGACGTTGGTGATCGCCGTCCCCACCTTCAGCCGGGTGGTGGCGAGGGCAACGGCCTGGGCGTACGCCAGCGAGTTGCAGAACGATTCGGGGATGAAGACGCCCTCGTAACCGAGCGTCTCCGCGCGGCGCGACCAGGCGAGGATGTCCTGCGGCGAGGCGTCGCGCAGGGGAGAGAAGGCGATGGCGATGCGTTCCATGGGAGTAGAGCCATAGCCTCGCGAAGGGGTCGAACGGAAGGACGGGGGGGAACTCTTGCGACCGGACGGCCGCTCGCCTAGAGATGGCGCCGTGGCGAAGCGGATGCTCCTGCACTACCAGCGCGGGACGTTTCCTGCCTTTGAGGAGGCCGATGAGCAGGGCATGCCGCAGCCGTGCGCCCTCGGCATCCCCTGGGTGAACCCCGATACCCAGCGGACGCTCGCCCGGCTCAGCATCCCGCGCACCGACCCCTGGGGCCGTCCGCTTCCGGACCCCCACCGGATCGACGTCCCCGGCTCGCGCTAGAGCCCGGCCTCCGCGATCGCGTGCAGCGCCTCGGCCTGCATGAGCCCGCAGATCATCGTGGTGACGGGGGACTCCCGCCAGGCGGCGAGCCGATCACGGATCCGCTCCTTCGGCCCGACCAGTGACACCTCGTCGGCGAGCTGATCGGGGACCGCCGCCGTCGCCTCGTCCTTCTTCCCGTCGAGGTAGAGGTCCTGGATCTTCTTCGCCTCCGCCTCGAAGCCGTAGCGGCAGGCCAGGTCGTTGTAGAAGTTCTTCCCGCGTGCGCCCATGCCGCCCACGTAGAGCGCGAGCATCGGCTTCACGAAGCCGAGGCAGGCCTGCACGTCGTCGCCGACGATGACCATCGGTCCCGCAGCGACGTCGAAGTTCTTGAGACCCTTTCCGCCCCCGGCCTTCCGGAAGCCGCGGTCCAGGGCTTCGCCGTACACGCGGGCGCGGTACGGCGAGTAGAACATCGGCAGCCACCCGTCGGCGACCTCCGCCACCTGCTCGACGCTCTTGGGGCCGACGGCGGCGACGTAGATCGGAATCTGCCGCCCGTGGAGGATGCTGCGGAGCGGCTTCCCGAGTCCCGTCGAGTCGGGGCCGCGGTAGGGAATCTGGTACTGCGGTCCGGTGTGCTCGAGCGGCCGCTCGCGAGCCCAGATCGCCCGCAGGATCTCGATGTACTCGCGCGTCCGCTGGAGCGGCTTCCCGTAGGGCACACCGTGCCAACCCTCGACCACCTGGGGCCCGGAGACGCCGAGCCCGACCAGCATCCGTCCGCCCGACAGCTGGTCGAGGGTGGTGGCCGTCATCGCCGTCATCGCGGGGGTGCGCGCCGCCATCTGCATGATGCCGGAGCCCAGCTTGAGGCGTTTCGTCTGCGCGGCGATCCAGGCGAGCGGCGTGATGGCGTCGGAGCCGTACGCCTCGGCAGTCCAGACCGAGTCGAATCCGAGCCGGTCCGCTTCCTTGATGAGCTCCATGTTGAGGGCCATGCGGGCCCCCGAGTAGCCGACGTTCAGTCCGAATCGCATGGCGGCTATCCTTTCGTCTGTCACCCCGTCCAACGCTCGACGCGACACTGCACGTGACGATGGTGCGGGATGCCGGTGAAGGGATCACGGTCGCCCGCGTCGGTCAGCTCGTTCTGGTTCGCGCCGTCGAGCACGCCGTCGTGCACCATCCCGAAGCCGTTCGGCATCCACAGGTGCCCCACGAGGAGCTTGGGATCGATCTGCGCGGGCAGCGTGACCTCGCCGCGGCGCGTGGACACCCGCACCCGATCGCCGTTCCCCACGCCCAGCTCCCGGGCGTCGGCGGGCGAGAGGTTGAGCGCACAGTGCGGGCCGCGGCCCTTGCGCCATACGGGATCGCGCTGGATCGTGTTGGCGGTCCAGCGCGTACGGAGCCCGGCGGCGAGCACGAACGGGTAGTCGGGATCGTGCCGCGGGGGCGTGGCGACGGCCCGCCGGATCTCGTCCAGCATCGGTTGCGGCGCGAGACGGATGCGACCGTCGTCGAAGCCGACGTGATCCTCCAGGTTGGTGGCCTCGGACAGGCGCGCGATCTCCACACCCTCGGGGTGAGCGAGGATGCGCCGGAAGAGCTCCGTGCCGATCTCGAACGGAGTCTTCTGCTGCCACTCGTCCCCCAGCGCCCGCACCACGTCGGGGAAGCGGAGCATGGCGTTCAGGTGACACTGGAGCCAGATGGCCGCGAGCGCCGGGCTCGGAAGGTGCCGCCCCACGCTGCGGTACGTCCA
>DATILR010000071.1:0-13741 GCA_035476275.1 Binatus sp. (SeqCode)
GGCGGCGGGACGTTCGGGGAAGTGTGGCGGGCCAGGCACCACGTGTGGGTCGATCAGCTCGTCGCCATCAAGATCCCCACCGACACGCAGTACGTCCGCGCGCTGCAGCGTGAGGGCGTGGCGATCCACGGCCTGATGCATCCGAATATCGTCCGCGCGATCGGCTTTGATCCGTATGCCGATCCGCCGTACCTCACGATGGAGTACGTGCCGGGCAGCAGCCTGCGGCCGATCATCAAGAACAAGAATCTGAAGGTCGCCGACGCCGTCGCGATCATGCGGCAGGTGCTGACCGGGCTGGCGCACGCGCACGAGCGCGGCGTGATCCATCGCGACATCAAGCCCGCCAACCTCATGCTCTGCGAGCGGGGCGGCCTGCTCGACTTCGTCAAGGTGCTCGACTTCGGCCTGGTGCGTCCCGTCGAGCAAACCGAGGAGCTCGCGCTCACCAACGTGAAGTCGCTGACCGGCACGCCGCTCTACCTCTCGCCCGACCTGATCCAGGCGGCCGACTCGGTCGATGCTCGCAGCGACGTGTACCAGCTGGGCGCCGTCGCATACTACCTGCTCACCGGGACGCACGTGTTCCGCGGGGTGAACATCTACGAGGTCTGCGCCCAGCACCTGCACACCGAGCCGGAGCCTCCGGCGGCGCGCCTCGGACGACCGGTGGCGTCGGACCTCGCCGGCGTGATCCTCCGCTGTCTCGCGAAGGACGGCGCCCAGCGGCCTGCGAGCGCCGAGGCGTTGCTCGCGGCACTCGCCGCCTGTGCCGACGCCGGAACGTGGACGCAGGCAGATGCGCGCGCCTGGTGGCTCGCGTGGGGAGATCGACTGGGGGGTACGGCCGTCCGAAGGCCGGGGGAAGACCCCGGCTCGCCGTCGGTGGTGCACATCGACCTCGGCGCGCGCCGGGCGTGAGCCCTCCGACAATTCCGCTTCGGGCTGGTCGTCCACGCGCGAGAAGGGATAGAACGCGCGCGTGGACCGGTTGAGCCGCGGCAGAGACACGCGCATCGCCATGCTGGCGACGCTCGCCGCCGCCGCAATGATGGCGGAGCAGGTGGCGGGGAAAGCCACGCGCGACGCCCTCTTCTTGACGCAGTTCACGGCGGCGGCGCTTCCGAAGGCGATGGTGGCGGGGTCGCTGCTCTCGTTCCTCGGCGCGATCCTCATGGCACGCGAGCTGCCCCGTCTGGGGCCGGCGCGCGTGGTCCCACCGCTCTTCGCGATCAGCGCGGCGTTCTTCGTGGGCGAGTTCGTGCTCGCGCTCGAGGTCCCGCGCGTGGCGGCGGTGGTGCTCTACCTGCACATGGCCGTCTTCGGACTGCTCGTGATCAGCGGGTTCTGGTCGCTCGTGAACGAGCGTTTCGATCCGCACGGCGCCAGGCGGGCGGTGGGCCGGATCGTCGCCGGGACGACGCTCGGCGGTGTCCTCGGCGGCGTCCTCGCGAGCCGTCTCGGCGCCCTGGTGGACCTGCGCGCGATGTTTCTCGCGCTGGCGGTCCTGCACGCGTTCTGTGCCTGGGCGGTCGGCGCGGTCGCCGTTCGCGAGCGAGAGGCCGCCGCGCCCGCGGACGACGTGGCCGCCACCCAGGCGTGGCGGATCCTGCGCGACACGCCCTACCTACGGCAGCTCGCCATCCTGGTGGCGCTCTCGTCGAGCGTTTCCAGCCTGCTCGACTACGCCCTCAAGGCCGCGGCGGCCGTCCAGTATGGGAAGACGAACGCGTTGGTCTCGTTCTTCGCCGCCTTCTACACGGCGATCGGCGTCGTGACCTTCCTGGTCCAGCGGCTGCTCGCACCGTCCGTCCTGTCGCGCCTCGGGCTGGGGAGCGCGCTCGCGTCTCTCCCCGCCGTGGTCGTGCTCACGGGCGCGCTCGGAGCCGCGGTGAGCCGACTGTGGGCCATCGTGCTCCTCCGCGGCGGCGAAGCCGTCTTCTCCAACTCCATCTACCGCACGGGGCTCGAGCTGCTCTACACGCCGCTCCCCGTCGCGCGGAAGCGCGCGAGCAAGGCCATCATCGACATCGTGTCACACCGGCTCGGCGATCTCGTGGCCGGCGGGGTCCTGATGGTCGTCGTCGCGCTGGCGCCGCTCGGCGCCGGGCGGGTGGTGATCGGCCTGGCGGTCGGCGCCGCGGCGTGCGCGCTCGTCATCGTCGGACGCCTCAATCGTGGCTACGTGGCGGCGCTGGCCGAGAGCCTGCGCCGGGGCGTGGTGAGCCTCGAAGCCAACGCCGTCGTCGACGCGACCACCGCGCGCACGCTGAGCGAGACCCGCGTCGCGCTCGACCGCGACAAGCTGCTCGCCGAGATCGAACGCTATCGGATGCAGCAGGGTGCCGACGCGCCCGGTGCCCCGGAGCCCGCGTCCGCGGAAGCGGAGGAGCCGGCGTTCGCGCAGCGTCTGCAGGCCCTGCGCCGCGGCGACCCGGACGCGGTGGCGACGGCGCTCGCCGAGGGCCCGCTCGATCCCCGCCTCGTCGCGTACGTGATCCCGCTCCTGGGGCGCGGCGAGACGACCGAGGCCGCGCGGCACGCGCTGGCGGGCGTCGCGGACCGCGTGCCGGGCCAGCTGACCGACGCCCTCCTCGACCCCACGCAGCTCCTGGCCCTGCGGACGCGCCTCGCGCCGGTGCTCGCCGCCTCGCGGAATCCGCGCGCCGTGGAGGGGCTCGTACGCGGGCTCACCGATCCCGAGTTCGACGTCCGCTTTCGCTGCGGCCAGGAGCTCGCCCGCCTGAAGGCCGCCGCGCCCGACGCGCCCATCGCGCGCGACGCCGTGCTCGCCGCGTTGCAGGCCGAGATCGAGGTCGGCCGGGCCGAGTGGCAGGAGCGGTTCCTCATCGAGGACGACGGAACGAGCGTCCTCCTCGATCCAGCGCTGCACCGGAGAGTCAACCGGAGCCTCGAGCACGTCTTCACGCTCCTGAGCCTCGTCGTCGATCCCGACGCCGTGCGCCTCTCGCTGCAAGGCCTGGCGAGCGGCGATCCCGAGCTGCGCGGGACCGCGATCGAGTATCTGGAGAACGTTGTGCCCGAGGCGGTGCGCGCGCGGCTCTGGGCGCACGTCGGATCGACGCCGTCGCCGCGCGCCGGTCGCCGCTCGCGTCAGGACGCGGAGGCGGAGCTGCGTCGCGCGCGGGGACGGCGCTGAGCGCGGCTAGCGGCCGCCGCCCGACCAGGGCGCGGAAAAGCCGTACTCGACGCTGAGGGTCGGGATCACGTCGGGGCGGAGCCCGTCTCGGCTGGAGCTCGCGGGGAGCAGCTCCCCCTCGCGCGCCGCCCGTGAGCCGGGCGCGCCCCCTACGGACAACTCCCGTTCGCCGCGCCATCGTCCAACACGTCGCAATGGCTGGCCCGGCGGCAGAGCAGCTAGCTAGCCCGTGGGGATCAGCGCGCCCGGGTTCATGATGCCGCTCGGGTCGAGGGCGCGTTTCAGGTCACGGAGGAGAGGGTAGGCGCTCGCGAGTTCGCGCTCGAGCCAGGTGGCGCGGAGACGGCCGATGCCGTGATGGTGCGAGATGGTGCCGCCGGCGTCGAGCGTGGCTTGTAGCGCCCGCGCCCACGCCTCGAGGTACGCCTCTTCGGCCCGCGCGAAGGGCTCGGGCTTCATGACGAACGTGAAGTAGATGTTCGTGCCCTGCGCGTATCCGTGCGAGCTGTGTCCACTCGCCATCACGACGCCGGGTGCTCCGCTCAGGCCGGTGATGACGCGCTCGTACAGCGCGTCGATGCGATCCCACGTCGCCGCGACCTCGATCGTGTCGGCCAGCATCTCGCGATCGAGGAAGAAATCCCACGAGGGGACGGTGTTTCGCGCCTCGAGCCAGTGCGTGACGGGTTCGGGGCCGCAGGCGGTCCCGCCCACGCTCGCCGCGATGCGCGCACAGGCCGCCGTCTCGACATCGACCAGCGCCGACGGGCCCTCCGATACGACCAGCAGGAGCGCGTGATTCGCGGGTGTCCAGGCGTTGAAGTGCCGGACGGATTCGAGTGCATCGTAGCCGCGCAGCACGGCCGGACGCCAGCCCTCGCGCAGGACGCGGCGGACGGCGTCGAGGGCGGCGCCGAAGGTGGGGAAGGCGTAGCTCGAAACCTCGCGCTTCTCCGGCAGCGGGTGGAGGCGGAGCACCACCTCGGTCACGATGCCGAGGGCCCCCTCGCTCCCGAGAAAGAGCTCGCGCAGCGACGGTCCGACCGAGGCGCGCGGTATCGGCTCGAGACGCACGCAGTGGCCGCTCGGGAGGACCGCCTCGAGCCCGAGGCAGAGGTCCTCGATGTTGCCGTACTTGGTGGAGAACTGCCCCGCGGCGCGGGTGGCGATCCAGCCGCCGACGGTGGAGCGGTCGATCGACTGCGGGTAGTTGCCGGTCGTGTAGCCGCGCGCCTGTACCGTCGCCTCGTAGGTGCCCCCCATCATGCCGGCCTGGACGCGTGCGTAGAGCGCCTTCTCGTTCAGCTCGAGGAGTCGGTCCATCGCGGTCAGGTCGACGACCAGCGACCCCGCTGGCGGCGTCGCGCCCCCGACGACACCCGAGCCGCCGCCGTACGGCACGACGGCGACGCCGTGGCGCTGCGCGGCCCGCACCGTGGTCGCCACCTCGGCCGTGCTGCGCGGCCGGACGACGCAGGACGGGGCA
The DNA here is from genome assembly GCA_035476275.1 of Binatus sp. (SeqCode). Lineage (GTDB taxonomy): Bacteria > Desulfobacterota > Binatia > DP-6 > DP-6 > DP-23. The sequence goes on from DATILR010000071.1 coordinate 4,647, forward strand.
CCCGGGAGCCGGCCCTGTCGTGCGCGCAGGTGGGCGAGGATCCAGTAATCGGTCCGATGGGTGGCCAGGGTGGCGGCATCCTCCGCCACCCGGTCGGGTCCCAGCTCGCGGGCGAGGGTCGCGCCGATCTCGGTCATGCGAAGCTCCGCAGGCTCGCCGCCAGGCGGCGATAGCCGTCGATCTCGGCCGCGGTACGGGTGCCGTCCCAGCCGAGCCGGGCGGCGGCGATCGACGCCACCGCCTCGAGGGTGTCCAGTCCCTGTCGGGCATCGAAGAGGAGGAGCCGCGTGCGGCGGTCGAGCACGTCCTCCAGGGTGAGCGCCATCTCCTCGTCGAGCGCCTCCTCGATCTCCGCGCCGAGGACGCCCGTGGGGCCGGGGAGCGGCGTGCCCGACGCGGGACGCGCCACGATCCGCGCGAGGAGCCGGCGACAGCCGGCGCCATGGAGTGCGATCAGCCGCTCGGGGGCCCCCGACGGCAGCTGCGGGAGGCGCGCCGCGACTTCCTCGCCGAGCCGGCCGAGCGCCTCGGGTCCTTCCTCGCCGTTCGGCAGCGGGACGCGGTCGGTGCGGCACGGCCGGGTGACGCCGAGCTGCTGGCACACCAGGTCGACGACACGCTCGGCCATCCGGCGGTGCGTCGTCAGCTTGCCACCGGCGATCGAGACCAGCCCGTTCTTCGCGGTCATGATCTCGTCCCGGCGCGAGATCTCCGACGGGCTCTTCCCTTCCTCGTGGAGGAGCGGCCGCAGCCCCGCCCACGCCGCCACCACGTCGGCCGCGGTGAGGGGTGGGCCGGCGAAGGTGCGTGCGGCCGCCTCCAGGAGGTAGGCGGCATCGTCGGCCGTCACCTCCGGGTAGGCGGCGGGCGCGCCGTAGTCGGTGTCGGTTGTCCCGAGATAGGTGAACTCGCCGTGCGGCACCGCGAAGACCGAGCGGCGGTCGCGGGCCTGCATCACGACGATGTGCTGTACCGGGAGCCGGTCGCGACGGACGACGAGATGGATGCCCTTGGTGAGATGCAGGCGCGCTCCGCTGAGCGCCTGGGCCCGCTCGCGGACGACGTCGACCCAGGGACCCGCCGCGTTGACGACCGCGCGGCTGCGCACCCGGCGGGCGGGACCGCCGAACGTATCCTGCACGGTGACCTCGTGCCCCCCGACCGCGGTGACCTCGGCGTGGTTCACGCAGAGCGCGCCCGCCGCGTGGGCGCCACGGACCGTGTCGAGGACCAGGCGCGCGTCATCGGTCAGGTATTCGGTGAAGGTGACCGCGCCGTGCAACTGCCGACCGTCGAGCGTCGGCTCGCGCCGGAGCGTTTCCGCCGCGCTCCAGCGCTCGAAACGCTCGTCGACGGAGGTGCCGGCGATGCGTTCGAAGGTCCAGAGGCCGAGCCCCAGCTTTGCGTGCGCCCCCCGGCTGTGGGTCGGCATCAGCATGCGACACGGCGCCGTGAGGTGCGGGGCGATGCGTCGCAGGACGGCACGTTCCGTGGCCGCCTCGCGCACCAGGCCGACCTCGCCCTGCTGCAGATAGCGGACACCGCCGTGGATCAGCTTGGAGCTTCGGCTGCTCGTGCCCGCGGCCCAGTCGATGCGCTCGACCAGCGCGACGGCGAGTCCGCGCAGCGCGGCATCGCGCGCCACGGCGGCACCCGTGATGCCACCGCCGATGACCAGGACGTCGAGGTCTGCCGAGGGGAGGGCGGCAAGGGCGGCCTCACGCGTCTCGGGGGAGAACGGCGCCGCCATCGCCGGACTCCTCCTAGCGCGGGGACGCCACGCTAGTGGGACGCGCCCAGCTCGGCGAGCGTCGCCTGTGCCTCGGCGATCTTGTCCGCCCGTCCCTGCGAGCGCGCCACCTGCAGCGCACGACGCGCCAAGCCCAGCGCTTCCTCGCGCTCGCCGCGCGCCTCGCACGTCTTGGCGAGCGTGAGCCGTGAGGAGACGGCGTTCGGGTCCTCCGCGACCACCTGCCGGAGCATCTGCTCGCCCTTCGCGGGATCGCCGCCGAGCAGTCGTGGGAGCCGGATGAGCAGCGTCCCCTTGGCGGCGAGCGCGTCCGTGTTGTCGGGATCGAGCGCGAGCGTGCGGTCGAGCTCGCTCATGAGCCGCCGCAGCGCGAAGACGGAGCTGATGCTCTCCCCGTCGATGCGCATCAGCTCGCCGAGGTTGCAGAAGAGGGCGAAGTGCGCCGCCGCGCTGTCGTCGTCGAGCGCCACCGCCTGCTCGGCGAGCTCGCGCCCGCGCGTGAAGTGCTGCTCCCGCTCGTCGCGCGACACGGCGCGACGACCCTGCTCGCACTCCGTGCGACCTTCGCGCGCGAGCGCGGCGGCGGATCGCTCGGCGGCGTGGCCGACTCCTGCAAACGCACAGCACGCGAGGAGAACGGCCCACACCGGCCGGAGGTGATCAACCCCCATCATACCAAAAGTGGGACCCTGCCAACCTGCTCGCGGGAAGTCAACCACGCAATAACCGCTTCAGTATCCCAGGCGCCGCACCCGCCGCTCGTCGAGGCCGAAAAAATGAGCGATTTCATGCACCACGGTCTTGCGGATCTGCTGGCGAAGCGCCGCCTGCGTCGGACAGTTCCGCAACAGCGGCCCGGCGAAGATCGTGATCCGGTCGGGGAGGCCGGCGAAGTCGTGTGGCCGCTGCGGCAGCGGCACGCCTTGGTAGAGGCCATAGAGGGATTCGCGCGCCGGGTCGAGCCCGAGTGCCAGGAGCAGGGCCGGAGCCGGTTCGTCCTCGACCATGATGGTGACGTTCGCCAGGTGGCGAGCGAACTCCTCGGGGATGTCGTCGAGTGCCTCGGCCACCAGCCGTTTGAATTCGGGGTGCTCCATCGGAGGTCCGTCGCGCGGTGCGTACCCTCGAGAGAAGGCGAACCGCGCGCAGGTGTCAACCCGAGCGCCGGGCAACTTGTCGCGCCGCCCGCGATCGGCTACCGGCGCGTATGGCCACCACCCCCGTCCACTTCGGCATCCAGACGCCCCAGGAAGGCGTCAGCTACGAGACCCTCGCCGCCCACTGGCACGAGGCGGACGCCCTCGGCTTCGACTCCGTCTGGCTCGACGACCACTTCTATCCCATCATCCGCCCGCAGGGTGAGCCGCAGATGGAAGCCTGGACGCTGCTCGCCGCGCTCGCCCGCGAAACGCGCCGGATCGGCATCGGTATCTTGGTCACGTGCAACTCCTATCGCTCCCCAGCATTGGTCGCCAAGATGGCGGCGACGGTCGACGTGCTCTCCGGCGGCCGCCTCATCCACGGCATGGGCGCCGGCTGGCATCAGGGCGAGTACGAGGGCTACGGCTACCCCTTCCCTCCCGTCGGCGAGCGCCTGCGCCAGCTCGACGAGGCGCTCCGCGTGCAGAAGCTCCTCTGGACCGAGGAGCGTCCCTCGTTCGCCGGACGCTACTATCGTCTCCACGAGGCCGTCAGTCAGCCGAAGCCGCTCCGGCAACCGCATCCCCCGATCCTGATCGGCGGCGGCGGGGAGCGGGTTCTCCTGCGCCTCGTCGCCCGCCACGCCGACCTCTGGAACAATGGCGGGACGGTCGAGGAGTTCCGTCAGAAGCTTGACGTCCTCCGCCGCCACTGCGAGGCGGAAGGGCGTCCCTACGCCGCCATCGCGAAGACCTGGTTCGGCACGGTCATCGTCGATGCCGACGCCGAGCGCGCGGCAAAGCGTCTCGAGCGGACGTCGGCGGCCTGGGGGACGACGCCGGCGGAGATGGCGAAGCGCGCCCTCGCCGGGACGCCCGAGGCGGTCGCCGAGCGCGTGCGCGAGTACTTGGCGGCGGGGGTCACGGGCTTCATCGGAATGTTCGGCCGGGTTGACGACCTCCGTAGCACTCGCCTCTTCGCCGAACGCGTGATTCCCGCCTTTCGCTGACGTGACGGTAACGGCGGCGTCTGTTTTTGATCGCAGTTTGCTGCCGCACCCTGCTACGGCCGATGCGCGGGCGCGGCACAACCGTTGCACGACGGGGCATGGCTCTGTTCCGCCGAGCGCGCCGGCTGCGACCGGGGGCGGCCCCCGCCTCCCAGACTTCGACCCCCCGGCCCCGGGCGACGCTCAGCGAGCAGCTGCAGGACATCGCTGCGCAGGCAGCCGCACCCGAGGACGCCCTCGAACCGGCGCTGCAGGCCATCCTCGATTCGAGCACCGCGCGGGCCGGGGCCATCTGCCTCTTCGACCAGCGCCATGGCTTGCTGCGGCTGGCGGCGGAAGTCGGCCTCTCGGACGAGGGATGCCAGCGGTTGCGGAGCGTGCGGCACGGGGACCCGACCGCGTGGGACATGCCGCTCCACGGCCTCATCAATCGGCGCGCCTATCTGATCGAGAGCGCCGCGCACAACCGGTACGTGCCCCGGTTGGTCGACCCCATCGGCGCGGTGCGCACCGTGGCCTGCATTCCGCTCTACGCCGGGGTCGCGCCGCTCGGGAGCCTGGTCCTGATCGCGATTGCGCCGCGCTCGTTCGGCGAGCGCGACGTCCGTTCGCTCGAGCGCCCGCTGCGCGAGCTGACGCGGATCATCGAGACGGTACGCCGCCGCGCGAACGCCGAGGAGGACACGCCCGCCGTTCCCCTGCCGCGTGCGGCCGCGCCGACGGTGGCGGGAGAGATGATCGGCGTGGTCGCCGAGCGGGAACGGCTCCGCGAGGAGACGGCCGTTCACCTCGCCGAGCGCTCGCGCCTGCGCGACGAGGTCGCCGCGCTGCGCAGCGAGCGGGAGCGCCTGCAGAATGCGCTCGAGACGGCTCAGGACGAGCAGGGGCGTCTCGCGGGCAACCTGCAGGATGCCCGGCGCGACGCGGAGCGCATCGAGGCGCTCACCGGGGCGCTGGCTGCGGCCGAGCAGGAACGGGCGCGCCTCGCCGCTGCACTCGAGGCGCAGGCGACCGAGCGTGCGGTCCAGACGCGCAGCGAGATCGCCGATCGACAGGCGCGGGCGGAGGCCGAGCGCGCCGTCTCCGTGGCGCGCGCCGAGCTCGAGCTCGCCCGGCAGGCGGCGGCCAGCGGAGCCGCGGATGCCGCGGCGCTGCTCACCGAGCGGAGCGCGGAGGTCGAGCGGCTGGTGACCCGTCTCCACCGGGCCGAATCGGAGACCGCGCGCGAGCGCGACCTCTCCCGCGAACGCGACCGGGAGCTCGAGCGCGTGGCGAGCGAGCTCCGGGCGACGGTGTCGCGTGAGCAGCGCCTGCGGGAAGAGCTCCACGCGGCCACCGTGCGCGCCGAGCCCGGCCTGTCCGAGCTCTTCGCGGCGCGGGCGACGGTCCGCGCGACCGAGGAGGCCAACGCCACGCTCACGGCCGAGATCGGGGACGCACGCGCCGCGCTCGAGAGCGCCCGGGCGATCGTCGAGGCGCTGGAGGAGGAAGCGACCCGCTCCCGAGCGGACATCGAGCAGCTGGAAGCCGCGGCGCGCACGGTCACCGCGGAGCAGGAGCGGCTCGAGGCACGGCTCGAAGAAGCTCGTGCGCGCGCCGCGGAGAGCGCCCGCCGGCTCGAGGCCGTCGATCGGGACACGGCGGCGATCCGCGAGGAGCGGGACCGGCTCGCCGATGCGATGCGGGAGGACGCGGCCGAGGCGCGCGCGCGGACGGCGCGGCTGGAGGCCGTGACTGCCGAGCGGGACCGGCTGCAGGCGGCACTGGTGTTGGCGGAGGCGGAGAGCGAGCGGCTCGGCACGGCGGCAGACACCCGTTCCGCGACGGAAGGGCGGCTGCGCGAGGCCGTGGCGCGAGAGACCGCCGAGCGGAGCCGTTTGGAGGCCACGATCACGACCCTCGAGACGGCGCTGGCCGAGCGCACGGCCGAGGCGGCCGCGCGGGCGGTCGAGCTCGAGCGGCTGGGGGCCGAGCGGACCCGGCTGGCGGCCGAGCTCGAGAGCGCGACGGCGGAGCTCGCCCTGGCGGCCAAGGGGAGCGATCCGGTGCGGGTGGTTACCATGGCCCCTGCCGGCGCGCCGCGCACCCGGACGCGCGACGTCCCCGCGGAACGGCAGCTGGTGGTGGTGGTGGACGGCGACTCGACCTGGGAGACGATCTCCATCGAGGGCCACGAGGTGGCGGTGTTCCAGCCCGGCGAGGACCTGCTCCAGCGGCTGGCCGAGGTCGAGCCGGCACGCATCGTCCTCAACCTCGCGGCCCAGAATGCGACCGAGACGCTCGCGGCCCTGCGCGCCAGCGGGTCGCGCACGCGCGTCTGGGGGTGCCTGGCCGTGCCCGCGATCGATCGGGCGCTGCCCGTCGGCATGGTCGAGCCGAGCACCCGCCCCCTCGATCCCGATGCGGTCCTCGAGGCGCTCGGGGCGCACGCCGCGCGCGGCATTCGCGTCGTGACCGCCGGGGCCGACGTCGATGCGCTCATGAGCCTGCGGCAGGCGCTCGCCCGCCGCGGCATGTCCGTGTCGATGGCCTGGGACGGCAAGCAGGCGGCCGAGCTCCTGGGCGTGGTGAAGCCAGAGGTGATGGTGGTCGACCTCGACCTGCCGCGCCGAGAGGGCTATGCCATCGTGGCTGGACTCGGAGCCGCGGATCCGCTCCCCATCACGGTGCTCGTCCCCGGGACCGAGGATCCTGCGGCCGCGTTCGCGGCCGTGCTTGCCGACCCTGCGCATGCGGGCCGGGCGGTGCCGCTCGATCGACTGCTCGGAGCAGTGCTGGCGCGCAGCGAGGCGCCGCCTCCGGAGCGGCAGCCGAAGGTTCGCGCCGTCGGCGGGCGCGCCAAGTAGTCGCCGGCGGGCCGACTCAGCCGCGCGCGGGCCGGCCGACCAGGATCGGCAGCTTCTCGGCCGCCGACGCGGCGACCGGCAGCGACAGGAACACGGTCGTCCCCTTGTCCGGCGCGGAATCGAGCAGGACCGACCCGCCGTGCGCTCGCACGACCTCCGACACGGTGCTGAGACCGAGCCCCGTCCCGTCCGCCTTCGTGGTGAAGAAGGGCTCGAAGGCACGCGCTTGCTCCTCCCGTCCCATCCCCTTGCCGGTGTCGCGCACCGCGATGCGGATCTCACCGCCCCGCTCGACCGCCGAGATGTGGAGGCTGCCGCCCTCGGGCATCGCATCCATCGCGTTCAGCAGGAGGTTGAGGAAGGCCTCCGTGAGCTTGTTCGCGTGGCCGCGCACCTCGGGCAGCGGCAGGAGCGACAGCTCGATCCGGATGGGGCACTCGCCGCCGGTGACGCGGGGCTCGACCAGGTGCACGGCGTCGCGCAGCAGTCGCGCCAGGTCGATGGGGCCCATCTCGTCGGGCGCATCGTTGCGCGCGAAGGTGAGCAGCCGACGCGTGAGCGCGTGCCCGAGGTCGACGGCTTGCTTGATCGACCACACGGCGCGCGCGACCGACTCGGGGAGCTGCGCCTGTCGCCCGAGCGCCGCCGACTGGAGCCCGATCGCCTGCAGGAGGTTCCCGAACTCGTGTGCCACCTCGGCCGCGAGCTGCCCGAGGGCCTTCAGATGCTGGGCCCGGCTGAGGCTCGCGCGCGCCTCGTCGAGCTCCTGGATCTTCCCGGCCAGCTCGCGGGCATGACCGACCGCGGCGGTCACGTCCTGGAACGTGTGCAGCGTTCCGGCCGGGCGGCCGTCGCGGCTAGCGAGCGGGACCGAGCGGTGGCGGAAGCAGCGCTCGCCACCATCCGGGAGGCGGAAGCCCACCGTGACCGGCGCCTCGGCCCTGTCGTCGGGAAAGCCCGCCTGGGCGTCGAAACGGGTCGCGAGCTCCCGGAAGGCCCCACCGAGGAGGGAGCGCCCGTCGAGCTGGAGCATCTTCTCGAGATGCGAGCTGCAATAGACGATGCGCCCTTCGGCGTCGACCAGCACGTGCCCGACGTCGGGCGGATAGTGCTCGGCCCCGAGACCGTCCAGCGTCGACCGCAGATGCTCGAAGGCCGAACACAGCTCGACCAGCTCACGCCGCGGCCAGCGGGAGGTGTCGATGTCTCCTGTCACACCGGCAGACATTCTCCCGCGTGCCCCCATGGCGGTTTACCCAGCATCCGGCATGGACGTCAATCGCTATCGTGTAAAAACGCCCCAAACGGTCACGTTAGAACGCTGATTGACAGTCATCGGATCAGGCCGTAGCTTCGGCAGCGATGGCTGGGGAGGGTGGTGACCGATGGCGACGGCGCGCGCCGAGGTGATCAGCCTTCTCGATGCGTTTCAGGCCGCCGAGAGGGCCGGCGCGGACGCCGTCGGTCGGTGGATCGCCGCGTGCGGCGACCCGCGGCTGCGCGGCGGCCTGCGGGTGATCGAGTCGCGCGACCGTCGGCATGCGGCTCTTGCCACCGCCCGTTTGGTCGCGCTCGGAGGCCGGCCGGTCGCCCACGTCGACCGCGATCTCTCCGCACTCTGCGGCGTCGTGTCGGATCCTGGCATCTCCGATCGCTCGAAGATCGCCCTCCTGCTCTCCCGGTTTCCCCCGCTGCGCGACGCGCCCCTCGATGATCTCGTCCGCCGCGTGGAGGGCGACGCCGAGACGCACGCGTTGCTCGAGACGATCGGGGATGACGAGCGCGCGAGTCTCGGGTGGCTTCGCCGCATGAGCGAGGCGCTGGCGCGCGAAGAAACATGACGGAGGGCGTGTCCGAGAGCGTGCTCCGCTTCCTCGACGATCTCCGGGCCGCGGAGACCGCGGGGGCAGAGGTGCTCGCCGCCTGGATCGCGGTCTGCGGCCTCGACGGGCTGCGCGGCGGCCTGCGGGCCATCGGGGAGCGCGAGGCGGCACACGCGGAGCTGCTCGAGGAGCGTCTGCACGAGCTCGGCGGCACGTGCACCGCAGCCGTCGGCGAGACCGTGCGCACCGCGGCGCTCGCCTGCTTCGGCTCGCCCGCGATGGGCGACGAGGAGAAGCTCGCGCTCTTCCTCGCCCGCTATCCCGACGACGCGGCGGCCGCGGAGCCGATCCTCGCCGTGTGCGGCGAGCTCGCCGGCGATGCGGAGACGCAGGAGTTGCTCCGGCTCATCGCGGAGGGGGAGGGCGCCACCGTCGCCTGGTTGCGCGCCTACCAGAGCGGCCTCCGCCCCGCGACCCTGCCGGACCCGGCAGACGAGCCGCAGGTCGGCTCGCTCTCCTAGGAAGCC
>DATILR010000072.1:0-11545 GCA_035476275.1 Binatus sp. (SeqCode)
ATCTGTACCGCCAATCCCTGCAACACGGCCGCCTGTGACCCGACGAACGGGACGTGCGGACAGACCCCGATCGCCGGCTGCTGTACGTCCGACGCCGACTGCACGAGCGTCGAAGTCTGTGTCTCCGGTAGCTGCCAACCCCAGATCGGCTGCTGCCACAGCAATCTCTTTTCCGTCTGCGGGACGGTCACACTTGCGCGGTGTCAGACCGCCAACGCCCTCGGCTTCCCGGTCACGTTCGTCCCCGATGCCGTCTGCAACGGAGCGACGGGTACGTGCGGAACGGTCGACACGGGTGGGGACTGTTGCCAGACGGCGGTGCCGGTGGATCCCACTACCAATCTCTGCTACGAGGGACCGGGGCTCTTCCCCGTCGATTGCGCCAACCTCGGCGGGACGGTGTATCCGGGGCAGAGCTGCACGTCGCAGGGCTGCCAGTAATGGATGTGCCCGGCGCGTCGTCCGCCCGCGAGAACGACGCGCCGGGCTCAGCTGCTGGCGCTTGTCGCTCAGGCTTGGGAGCGTCAGAAGAAAACGCCTGTCCGCGGCGTAGTTGAGCGGCTCCGGAGAAGCGGCGGGAGGGCATGCACGGACACCTCGGACACCGCCAGCCCGCGGAATCTCACCGCTCCGGTCCCTGGATGCCCAGCTTGTCCATCCGGTACTTGAGGATGCGGCGCGTCGTGCCCAGCATGTCGGCCGCCCGGGTCTGGTTGAAGCTCGTCGTCCCGAGCGCCTCGAGGATGATCTCGCGCTCGAACTCGTCGACCGCGGTGCCGAGCGACTTCCGGCCACCGAGGACCTGCTCCTTGATCGTGCCGGGATCCTGGTCGCTCCGCCGGACCTGGTCGGGGAGGTCCTCGAACGCGATGGTGGGGCTCTCGCACAGCACCATGAGGCGCTCGAGGAGGTTCTCGAGCTCGCGCACGTTCCCGGGCCAGGGGTAGCGGAGCAGGGCGTCGACCGTCTCCGGCTTGAGCGTCTTCTCGGGGATCCCCATGTCCCGTGCCTTCGACTGGGCGAAGTGGCGGATGAGCAGGATCAGGTCGTCGCGGCGCTCGCGGAGCGGCGGGAGGTGCACGGTCACCACGTTCAGCCGGTAGAAGAGGTCCGGGCGGAAGCTCCCGTCCTTGATGGCCGCCCCCAGGTCGCGGTTGGTGGCGGCGATGATGCGCACGTCGACGTTGACGGGCTTCGTGCCGCCCACGCGCAGGAACTCGCCGTGCTCGAGGACGCGGAGCAGCTTCGACTGCGTCGAGGCGCCCATCTCGCCGATCTCGTCGAGGAACAGCGAGCCCTCGTGGGCCAGCTCGAACTGCCCGAGCTTCTTCGCGTGGGCGTCGGTGAAGGAGCCCTTCTCGTGACCGAAGAGCTCGCTTTCGAGGAGCGTCTCGGGAATGGCCGCGCAGTTGAGCGTGACCAGCGGCCGGCGGCCGCGGGGGCTCTGGTAGTGGATCGCCTTGGCGATGAGCTCCTTCCCGGTGCCGCTCTCCCCCGTGATGAGAACGGTCGTCTTCAGGGGCGCGACCGTGAGGACGGTGCGGAACACCTCCTGCATGCGCGGCGAGCGCCCGATGATGTTGTCCAGCTGGTAGCGCCGGCCGACCTCGGTGCGGAGCTCCTCCACCTCGCGCACCAGCTCGGCCCGCTCGGTCGCCTTGTCGAGGATGACGCGCAGCTCGTCGACGTCGAAGGGCTTGGTGATGTAGTCGAAGGCGCCGAGCTTCATGGCGCCCACCGCCGTCTTGACGGTCTTGGTGGCGGTCAGCATGACGATCGGCAGGTTCGGGAAGCGGACGCGCAGCTCCTCGAGGAGCTGCATGCCGTCCATGCCCGGCATCACGATGTCGAGGAGGACGACGTCGACCGAGGTAGCCGCGAGCGACTCGAGCGCCTCGCCCGAGGAGCCGACGGCGATCGGCTCGTAGCCCTCCTTGAGGACCATGCGCAGCGACTCGCGCACGCCCGGCTCGTCGTCGACGATGAGCACGCGTCTCGTTCTCACTGAGGTCTCCACCGCATCCCCTCCCTCACCCCGCCGCATCCGCCGGGGGAACCGGCAGACGCACCACCAGCGTCGTCGCCCCCTCGGGTCCCGGCACCACCGCGAGCCCGCCGCCGTTCCGCGCCAGCACTCCGCGGGCCAGGCGGAAGGCGAGCGGGAGCAGCGTCGGGTCGCCGAGCGTGCTCCGCAGCTGCGCCGTGTCGCCGGGCGCCGCCAGACGCCGCAGACGCTCGGCCGCCGCGCCACCCGCCGCGAAGCGGAGCGTCACCACGCCGTTCGCGGTCGCCTCGATCACCAGCTCCTCGCGCGCCGGCACCTCGCGGCCGACCCCGGCCACCAGGTTGCGGAGCGCATAGGCGAGCTGCTCGGGATCGGCCGCGCAGCGCGCGCCCGGGGCGGTCGCCTGGCGTACGCGGACCTCACGTCCCGTGAGCTCCGGCCGCACGTCGGCAAGCACGCGCTCGAGGAGCGGTCCCACCTCCACCGACTCCTGGCGCGGGGTCGTCAGGCGGGCGAACTGGAGCGCGTTCTCGAGAATACCGTCCATGCGCTCGATGGCCTCCTCGGCGAGGCCGGCAAAGCGCTGCCGCAGCTCGGCGTCCTCGAGCAGCGCCGGCAGGTGCTGCGCGAAGGTCTTGATCGTGACCAGCGGATTGCGGAGCTCGTGCGCCAGCTCGGCGAGCAGGAACTCCAGCTCGGCACCCGTCTCGCGCCGCGGCTCCGCCGCAGCGACGGGCGCCGCCACGGGTGCGGTCGCGGCCTCGAGCCCGAGGTGCTCCGTCTCGATCGTGTCGCCGGACGCGAGCAGGAAGGCCCGGGTGAGAACCGCTTCCAGCTCCGTCACGTCTCCTGGCCACGCATGCGCGACCAGCCGCGCCAGGGCAGCAGGGGAGAGGTGCGGGGCAGTCACGCCCTGGCGATGGGCGAGCGCGCCCAGGGCCGCCTCCGCGAGGGCTGCGACGTCGCCCGTCCGGGCGGCGAGCGGCGGCATCTCCAGGACCACGGCGGCGAGGCGCCCGGCGAGCGCGCCCGGGAGCACCGCGCCCGGCTCGACGCCTGCCAGCACCCAGACGCTGCCGTCGTCGAGCAGCGCCTCGAGCGCGAGCGCCGTCTCGGGGGCGAGCGTGCCGGCGTCGAGGTAGAGCGTCGCGCCGGGCGCGAGACCGGTCAGCGGCGGGCGGCGCCCCGTCGCCGCGACGAGAGGACCGCCGCGCCCCGCGTCGGCGTGGAGCGCACGGGCGAGGGCGAGTCGGCCGGCCGCGGCGGGCATGGCCAGGAGGACGGGGACCGCCGTCTGACCGGCGCGTCGCGCCAGCGGCACCAGGCTGGCGGCCGCCGCCGACAGGCGGGGTGGGGCGAGGAGCGGCGGCGCCGATGCGGGGTCGAGCGGAGGGAGCGCGGTCCGGCCGTGAGGCTCAGCGCGCAATGGCATCGACCTGGCCAGCGCCTCCTCGCACCGGGAAATGAATCGTGAAGACCGTTCCGCCCTCCGCCCGGGGGGCGGCCGTGATCGAACCTCCGTGATGCGTCACGATCTCGTGGGCGACGAAGAGGCCGAGCCCACTGCCAGCATCCTTGGTGGTGAAGAACGGATCGAAGATCTGCTCCAGGTGCTCGGGTGCGATCCCCCGCCCGGAGTCGGCGACGGCCACCACGCACGACGGCTCGGCGCCCGCCTCGCTGCGCGTCGTGATCTCGACCCGGCCGCGGGCGCCACACGCCTCGATGGCGTTCAGGATGATGTTCATCAGCACTTGCTTCACCTGCGCCTCGTCCACCGTGACGAGGGGCAGCAACGGATCGCTCAGGCAAGCGACGGCCACGCCGCGCTTCCGCGCCTCCGCGTCGAGGAGGCGCACGATCTGCCCGACCAGCTCGTTCAGGTCGGTCGGCTCGACCTGCGCGGGAGCGGGGCGGGCGAAGGCCAGGAGATCGTTGATGAGCCCGCAGATGCGCTCGACCTCGCCCAGCGCGAGGTCACGGAAGGTGGTGCGGAACTCCTCGTCGCCGAGGCGCTCGGGGAGAAGCTGGATGAAGGTGCGGACGGAGACGAGCGGGTTGCGGATCTCGTGCGCGACGCCGGCCGCGAGCGTGCCGAGCGCCGAGAGCCGATCGGCGCGCGCCAGCAGCTCGTGCGCCCGGGCGAGGTCGGCGGCGAGCTGCGAGTGCTCGAGGAAAAGGACGGCGCCTTCCGCCAGCCGGCTGGCGAGCTCCTCCTCGGCGGGCGGGAGTGCGCCGCCGCCCGGCGGCGCGAGCAGGAGCAGGCCCGCCACGCGGGGACCCGAGCGCAGGGGCAGCACGAGGCCCCACGGTCCGCCCGGCGCTTCCGCCTCCGGCTCGCACGACGGAAGCTCGCCCACGCCGTGAGTCGCCACCGGGACGAGAGCGCTCCCCGGGCTCGTCTCGAGGAAGAGGGCCGCCCGCTCGAGACCCAGTGCCCGGACGACGACCTCGAGGAACGCGCGCCCGGGACTGGCGGCCTCCACCGGTATTCCGCCGTTCCGCCGCCCATCCCGCCGGCGTCGCGCCCCCGCTCGCCCTCCTGCCACCGCCGCCCCGTCCCCCCGCTCCGACCCGCTGCGCAGGCCGGTGTGCAAATTTGTTCGGCTTTCTAGACGCCCGCAGGCGAGAAGTCAATTCGCGAGGGGTGGCGACGCGGAAGAATCGGGCGCCTGACGGAGCATCCGGATGACACCCAGGGCGAAGAGTGCGAAGCCGAGCGCGGCCAGGAGCTGGCCCGTGGTCAGCAGCATTTGATAGAAAGCCAGCTTGGCGCGGGCGAGCGCTTCGCGCTCCTGTCCCTCGCTCGCGGTCGGGAAGAGCGCCGCCGGGTCGTTCGGCTGCTCGACCGCGGCGGTCTCCAGCAGCTCCTCGTACTGCGTCACCTTGGTCCAGCCGGCGAGCGCGTCGCCGAAGCCGAGCGCGAGCAGGAGCAGGCCGGCGAGCACGAGCCCGCTGCGCGCGAAGCTCGCCAGGTTCAACCCCGCGGGCGCGGCCATGGCGGGATCATCCGCGGCACCCCACATCCGGTCAAGTCCGGACGTGTGCTAGGCTGCCCCGCGATGGGCGCTCGGGCACGGTTTGGACGTGCGGCGCGAAGATGCGAGAATTCCCCCACCGGAGTCGAAGGGTGAAGCAGACCGAGATCGAAGCGCTCGTCGAGCGCATGCAGGCGGGGGACCGCGTCGCCCTGGCGCGGCTCATGACGCTGGTCGAGAACCGCGCCCCTGGCCTCCCCCTGCTGATGAGCCGGATCTACCCGCAGAGCGGTCACGCCCACGTGGTCGGGATCACCGGTCCGCCCGGTGCCGGCAAGTCGACGCTCACCGACCGCATCACGGCGCATCGTCGCGCCGCCGGCGCCCGGGTCGGGATCGTGGCAGTCGACCCGTCGAGCCCCTTCAGCGGCGGTGCCGTGCTCGGCGACCGCATCCGGATGCAGACCCACTTCCTCGATCCCGGCGTCTTCATCCGGAGCCTCGCCAGCCGCGGCAGCCATGGCGGCGTGGCGCGGGCGACGCGCGACGTGACCCGGCTGCTCGACGCCTTCGGGATGGAGCAGGTGATGGTCGAGACGGTCGGCGTGGGGCAGACGGAGCTCGACGTCATGCGCCTCGCCGACACCACCGTCGTCGTCCTCGTGCCGGAGGCGGGCGACGCGGTGCAGGTGATGAAGGCGGGGCTACTCGAGATCGCCGACGTCTTCGTGGTCAACAAAGCGGATCGCGACGGAGCCGAACGGATGAAGTCGGAGCTCATCCAGATGCTCCACCTCCGGCCGGCCTCGGCCTGGAGCATCCCCGTTCTCCTGACGCAGGCGGCGACCGACGTGGGGATCGACGAGCTCGTCGTCGCGCTCGACGCGCACCGCGCCACCCTGACGGACGATGCCGAGCGCGAGCGGCGCATCCGCCTGCGTCGCGAGAGCGAGCTGCTCGACATCCTCGAGGAGGAGCTCCGCCGACGGCTCGAGCGCCGGCTCGGCAACGGCGCGGACGGGCTCGGGCCGGTGCTCGACGCGGTGCGCGGTGGCACGCTCGACCCCTACAGCGCCGCCTTGCGCATCCTGGAGGACGCCTCTACCCTCGAGGAGCTGGTGGGACGCGCATGACGGGTCGACTGTTCGCGATCGGAGACATCCACGGCTGCGCGCGCGAGCTCGAGGTCCTGCTCGCGGGGCTGCCGCTGGTCGCCGGGGACACCATCGTCTGCGTCGGCGACTACGTCGACCGTGGTCCCGCCTCCCGCCAGGTGATCGACCTCCTCCTCGCCCTCCGGGCGCGCGAGGGGATCCGCACCGTCTTCCTCAAGGGCAACCACGAGGACATGTGCCTCTCCTACATTGGACGGCGGGGCGGGTGGGGTGAGGCGTGGCACCTGAACGGCGGCACCGCGACCCTCCGGAGCTACGGCATCGAGCCCCGCACGCCGGGCGACGAGGTGGCCGCGCGGCTGCCACCCGGCCACCTCGAGTTCTTCGAGGCGCTGCTGCCGTTCTTCGTCGCCGACCCCTACCTCCTCGTCCACGCCGGCGTCCGTCCCGGGCGGGCGCTCGTCGACCAGGAGATGGAAGATCTCTTCTGGATCCGGGAAGAGTTCATCCTCACACCGCACTCCCTGCCGCAGACGATCGTCTTCGGGCACACGCCGCAGCGCGAGGTGCTGGTCGACGTGCCGTCGAAGATCGGCATCGACACCGGCTGCGTCTACGGCGGCGCGCTCACGGCCCTCGAGCTCCGCGACCAGCTCCTCTACCAGGTCCGCTTCGGTGACCGGCAGGTCCGGCAGTCGAATCTGCCGCCCCCGCGCCGGAGTCGCCGCCTCGGCTGAGCCCCGCCATCACGACGGCTTGATTTGCGCCCGCGCGCCCGCCATGGTGCGCGTTTCCGGCGGCGTAGCTCAGTTGGCTAGAGCGAGGGTCTCATAATCCCTAGGTCCCCGGTTCGATTCCGGGCGCCGCCAGTCTTCACTAGCTGAGCCGCTCGATCGTCTCTCCCGCGATCTGACGGGTCGCCCCCGAGTCGCCGGATTCAGTGGGGCGCACTTTGCTGGCTCGGCATGATCGGCAGACCCGTCGTCTTGTCGAACTTGGGCAGCGCCTGTGCCGCCGGGTCGGGAGCGGGCTTCGGCTCTCCCAGCGCCGACGGACTCGTCGGAGGGGACAGCAAGCTCTTCGAGGAACCCAGCTTGGTCTGCCCTCCGAAGCCATTGCTGGACCCGGAGGATTTGCTCGAACCGCTGAGCCCCTTCGCCCCCCGGGCGGGGTTGGCGCCCCTGGCCGGTCCGGCAGCATGCGCCGCTCGTCCCGCCGCGTTGCGGGCAAGGACTGGCGTGGCTGTGAGCACGATTGCGAGCAGCGAAGCGACGATCCCTCTTAGCATCGGATGACCTCCGGTGTTCCGTTCACGTCCAGCCTGCCGCGACCACGACGCGGTCGCAACCACCGCGGATCGACCGTCGCGGATCGTGGACGGGGTACTTCGCCAGATCTCGACTCCTTCGCGTGGTTGACGAGACGCCGCGCGTCGTTTGACCACGCCGAGGGTGTGCCACGGCGGCGCGATTCGCGCCCTTGCCCGCACAGGGCGCGCACATGGGCCCTGCAGCAGGCCGCGATCTTCCTGCCTCCGACGGGCCCGGTCCCATGGCACCGCAGTTGCTCCCGCCCTGCACCACCCGGCGGCACTTACGCGGAGGTCCATGAGCATGCGCACTGCTCGTCTCTCGATCGCTTTCTCCCTCGCTCTCTCGATCGCGGCCCTGTCCGCGCGGGCGACCGAGAGCGGCCCGGGTGGCGGGCCGACCGATCCCTGCGTCAGCGCATGTCAGATGGAGGCCGAGCAGGCGTACCACGCCTGTACCGAGCACGGCGGCAGCCCCGCGGACTGCGAGAACGCGGCGAAGCAGGCGTTCGACTCCTGCCATGCAGCACGCTGTACGGCTCCTGGCGGCGGTCCAGGTGACGGCGGCCCCGGCGACGGCTCCGGCCCCGGTGCTGGCAGCGGCCCGGGCGATGGTGGCACCGGCACCGGCGGGGGCACCGGTCCCGGCAGTGGCCCCGGCGATGGCGGCGGCACGACGACGGGCAGCGGCGACGGTTCGTGTCGAGAGCAATGCGGCAAGACGGCGTACGCGGCCTTCCAGAGCTGCGTTGCCGCGGGCACCGCCGAGGACACGTGTCGTGGACAGGCGAAGGACGCCTACCTGCAGTGCCTGGCGGACACCAGCTGCACGACCGCACCGAGCTGCGCCGACCGCTGCAGCGCGCTGGCCGGGAAGGTGAACGACCATTGCCTCGCCCTGGGTGGCGCGGCCGACGTGTGCACGGCGGCGGCACAGGCCGTCGGGACACGCTGCACGGCCGATCTGTGCAGCGACGGGGCGGCCAGCTGCGAGGACCGCTGCACGACCTTCGGCAACGACCTCTTCACCGACTGCGTCGCGCAGCCGGGCGCCAGCCCGGAGGTCTGCACCGAGGGGGCCGATGGGGCCCGCGAGCAGTGTCTCGCGCTCCTGTGCAGCGCCACCCCCGAGCCGACCTGCGAGGACCGGTGCACGGCGGTCGGCAGCGAGGCGAAGACCAAGTGTCTCGCCGAGGGCCATCCGGAAGATGCCTGCACCGCGGTGGCCACCGATCTCACCAACCACTGCAAGGACGAGCATTGCACCGCCCCGACGCCCACCTGCGAGGACACCTGCAAGGCGCAGGCGATCGCCGGCTTCCAGACGTGCGTGACGAACACGGGCGACGAGGCGACGTGCGAGACGCAGGCGGAGGCCACGTTCACCCAGTGCGTCACGGACAACTGCGCGGCAGCCGACGCAGACTGCCCGACCCGCTGCGCCAGCATGGGGGACGAGCTGAAGGGCGCTTGCACGGCGGCCGGCGGCGACGCCGATCTCTGTGCGGCACGTGCCGCCGAGGCGGTCCGACACTGCATCGACGAGCACTGCGAGGACACCGATGCGCCTCCGCCCACGTGCGAGGGCCTCTGCGAGCAGCACGCCGAGGAGGATGCCCGCCGCTGCGTGGCGGGCGGAACGGACGAGGCGACCTGCAAGAGCGAAGCGGCGGACGAGTTCACCGCCTGCTCGACCCTGCACTGTGAGCCGCCGGCGAGCTGCACCGACCGCTGCGCCGCGAAGGGGCGCGCCCTGCAGGCCCGCTGCTACCGTAAGGGTGGCAGCGACGACCGTTGCGGGAACCTGGCACCGGCCATCGAGAGCGCCTGCAATGCCAACAAGTGCGCGCCGCCGCCACCCGACACGTGCACGACCGATTGCGAGTCACAGGCCAAGGACGCCGCGCAGAGCTGCCTGGACGCCGGCACCGACACCACCGAGTGCCAGTCGCTCGGCCAGCAGACGCTCGATCAGTGCGAAGCCGGCTGCGGCAGCACCACCGCCGAGACCTGCATGGAGGTCTGCGAGAGCAAGGCGCAGTCGAAGCACGAGCGGCTCGTGGCGCACGGAAAGAGCGAGGGCGTCGCGACCCGCAAGGCGCAGGACACCTTCCGGCGTTGCGTGCGCTTCGGCGGCTGCGCCAGCTGATCCACGCCGTCACCGCCCGAGTCGACAGCGGGGGATGACCTCGTGGTAGGATCGGCCCGGAGATCCCAGCCGTGCCGGCCGAGCTCGACCACCTCATCCTCGCGGTGAACGATCCGCAGGCGAGCGTCGATTTCTACACGCGCATCCTCGGCTTCACCTACGAGGGCGAGCAGCCGCCCTTTTCGACGGTGCGCGTGACCCCGGGGCTCGTCCTGCAGCTCGCGCCCTGGGGCACGAAGGGCGGCGAGCACCTGGCGTTTGCGCTCGACCGTACGGCATTCGAGCAGGTGTTCGATCGGCTGCGGGCGGCGGGGATCGTCTACGGCGACGCGTTCGACGCCGTCGGCAACATGCGCGGTCCGGGCACGGCCGCGGGTGCCCGCGGTGCGAGCCGCTCGGTGTACTTCTTCGACCCGAGCCAGCATCTGATCGAGATCACCTACTACGCCTAGGGCGGGACGCCCGCCGCCGCGCAGGGACCACGTGCAGTTGAGAACGTCCTCCTGGCGCATGTGTCCGAACCGCCCCGGCCGGCGCGAGCGGTCGCTCCGGCCTTTCCGCGGCGAAAGGTCCGTGGCAGCTCGCCTCCCGGTCCCCGCCACACTGCGCCTGCCGTGCGCCACGCAGTGACGGGCGGCCTCCCGGCGCTCTGCACGCCGGTTGCATCCTTACCGTCGCCGAATGCTGAACTCTTCACGGCGGCTCGTGTTCCATGTGCTCGGGCTTGCGGCGCTCCTCCTCGGAGCGTGGCCAACGTCCGCGCGCGCACTCGACTGCACCACGTCCTTCCTCGGGTGCGGACACAAGGGGAAGACGGTTCACAGGCAGCTCGTGCGGCACTGCCAGGGGGTGTGTCGTACGTACCACGACCGCTGCACGACCGCCTTCCACAAGGGCCGGCTGCGCACGCGCTGCTGGAAGGACATGGTGGCCACCTGCCTCACCGCGGGCGGCACCTGCGCCTATACCTGCGACGACGCCAATCCGTGCCCGACCGGCAAGCAGTGCGTCGATGGGCAGTGCATTCTCGATCCGCCGGATCGCTGCGGCGGGGGCGTCTGCCCGGCCGACTATCCCAACTGCGGTCCCGACGGTCGCTGCTGGACGAAGCCCTGCGCCCAGCTCTGCGGCGACGGCTGCTGCGGCGGGAGCTTCCCGAACTGCGGCGGTGACGGCCTCTGCCACCCGCCCGACACCTGCGGCGGCGGGACCTGCCCGATCGGCTATCCCCACTGCGGTCCCGACGGTCGCTGCTGGACGCTCGCCTGCGACAACCTCTGCGGCGCCGACAACTGCTGTGGCGGCGACCACCCGCTCTGCAAGAGCGACGGGCTCTGCTATCCCGACGATTCCTCGGGCGGGGGCGCCGGCGTGCCGACCAACCTCCCGCCGGGGGACTACACCGTCACGATGTGCGTCAGCGGGTACGTCTCGCTACCCTGCCAGGCGGTCGGCTCCATCCCGTTCGAGGGCCGCGCGCAGTTCCAGAACGCACTCAACACCGTGATCAACCAGTGGCTGGCCGCGACCGCCGGCCTGCCCGACTGCACGCGCGGCGCCACCACTTACTCGCCGTACGACGGCTCGAGCTTCACGGTGACCTTCTCGGTCACGTGCAGCTCGCCGGCCGGCTCGGTCTCCGAGACGGTCAGCATCACGGTCCATCACAGCTAGGCGCTCGCCCGTCGCGGACAGCGAGATACGGGTCCACGTCGCGGGCGCGCAGGCACCGTCGGAGCGCCTATGAGGCGCCGCCCGCGGCGCGCGACGGCAGAGCGCCGGAGGGCGGCGCCGAATCGAAGCGGAGACGGTGCCTGCGCGCCCGCGGACCGCGGCCTCGGGCGAGCGAGCTAGATCGCCTCGAGCTCCACCTCGAGCGCCTGCTGGCGGAAGAGGTCCGGATACACCCGGCCGCGGGCGAGCAGCGAGTCGTGGTCGCCGACCTCGGCGATCGCCCCGTCGTCGAGCACGACGATCAGGTCGGCTTCC
>DATILR010000073.1:0-4179 GCA_035476275.1 Binatus sp. (SeqCode)
GGCGGCTTCGGGCTCGTCCTGCTCGACACCGATTCGGTTTCGGCCGATTCCGGCAAACGGGCGTGGCCCCGTCTGGCGCGCGCGGCGGAGCGCACCCGATCGGCGTTGCTCGTCGTCGCGCGACGGCGGGCGGCGGGAACCTTCGCCGCCGTGGGACTCGAGCTGGGAGCTCGCCGGGTGCGCTGGACCGGCGGACCGGGACGACTCGTTCTCCTGGAGGGCATCGAGGCCTCGCTCACGGTCGCCCGGAGCCGGCTCGGAAAGCTGGGGCAGTCCCTCGTCGTGAGGCAGGCCTGTGCCTGAACGGAGAATCGTGTGCCGCGCATCGCCTGCCTCCTCGTGCCCGACCTCCCCGTCGCGGCCGCCTGTCGCGCGACGCCCGACCTCACCGGGCTGCCGTTCGCACTGAGCGAGGGCACGGGTCCTCATGCGCGCGTCGTCGCCGCCTCGCCGGCGGCGCGGGCGCGCGGCGTCCAGCCGGGTCGGCACAGCCTCGCGCAGGCACGGGCGCTCGCCGCCGATCTCGTCGTCCGTCCGCGTGATCCGACGGTCGAGCGCTCGGCCCTGCAGGCGCTCGCTCACGTGGCGGCGTCGCTCGCGAGCCGGATCGAGCCCGTGGCGGACGGCGCCGTCTTCCTCGACGCGCAGGGTGCCACGCACCTCGTCGAGAGCGAGGCGGCGCTCGCGACCGCGCTCGTCGCCCGGGCTACCCGGGTGGGGCTCGCGGCCCGCGCCGGGATCGGCACCAGCATGACCGTCGCGCGGCTGGCGGCGGCACGCGCCACCGACGGCACGCTCGTGGTGCCGGCCGGCACCGAGTGCGGCTTCCTGGCACCGCTGCCCCTCACCTGCCTCGCCCCCCCGGCCGACCTCCTGGCCACGCTCGAGCGCTGGGGCGTGCGCCGGCTCGGCGACCTCGCGCGGCTCCCCATCGCGGAGGTCGCGGCGCGGCTCGGCCCGCCGGGGGCGATGCTCGTGCGGCGAGCCCGGGGCGAGGACGAGCGGCCGCTCGCGCCCGTATCGCTCGCGGGACTCGTCGAGGAGGGGATCTCTCTCGAGTACCCGCTCGACAACCTCGAGCCCCTCCTCTTCGTCCTGCGTGGCATGATCGAGCGGGCCCTCGCCCGGCTCGGTCTGGAGGGGATCGGGTGCGCGCGCCTCGGGCTCACGCTCCGCCTCGACGACCGTCGTCGCGACGAGCGCCTGCTCGCGCTCGCCGCCCCGACGCGCGACGTGAGGACCATCCTCACTTGCCTGCGCGTCGATCTCGAGGCGCGGCCACCCAGCGCCGCGATCGAGCACGTCACGCTCACGGCTCACCCCGAGCGGGTGCGCGCCGCCCAGCTCGGTCTCTTCCATCCGGCTGGTCCCTCGCCCGAAAGGCTGGCGACGACGCTCGCCCGGCTCGCGGCGCTCTGTGGCACGGAGCGGGTCGGCACGCCGGCGGTGGTGGACTCCCACCGCCCGGGTGCCGCCGCCGTCGCGCCCTTCGTGCTTCCCGGGGCGAGAGGCCTTCCCGAGC
The DNA here is from genome assembly GCA_035476275.1 of Binatus sp. (SeqCode). Classification (GTDB taxonomy): domain Bacteria; phylum Desulfobacterota; class Binatia; order DP-6; family DP-6; genus DP-23. The sequence continues at coordinate 1,523 of DATILR010000073.1, forward strand.
AACGTGCGCCAGAGAGCGGCGGCCGGCTCGTCGTGCGCGCGTTCCGTCCTCCTCGACCGGTCGAGGTCTTCTGCGATCGCGACCGTCCCGACTTTCTGCGCGGCGAGGGGCTCGGAGGCCGCGTGGTGGCCGTGGCCGGACCCTGGCGTCTCGTCGGAGAGTGGTGGAGCGAGAGCCCATTTGCTCGTGACTATTATGATCTCGAGCTCTCCGATGGCGGCCTCTACCGCTGCTACCGCGAACAGGCAGCGGGGCAGTGGTTTGTCGACGGGGTCTATGACTGACTACGTCGAGCTTCGCTGCCGGAGTGCGTTCAGCTTCCTCGCCGGCGCCTCGCTGCCCGAGGATCTGGTCGAGCGCGCCGCAGCGCTCGGGTGCGACACGCTGACGCTCGCCGATCGGAACGGCGTCTACGGTGCGCCCCGTTTCTTCCAGGCGGCGCGGCGAGCGGGCGTCCGGCCACTCGTCGGCGCCGAGGTGACGATCACGGGTGCGGGGAACCTCTGGCTCCTGGTCGAGAGCCGCACCGGCTACCAGCACCTCTGTCGTCTTCTCACGGCGGCCGCGCTCGGACGGGAGAAGGGCAAGGCGGAGGCGAGCTGGGAGCAGGTGGAGGAGCATGCGGCAGGCCTCCACTGCCTCGCGGGCGGCAACGACGGTCCGCTCGCCGGCGACGACGGGGCGTCGAACCTCCTTCATCTGAAGAACATCTTCGGCGAGCGCCTCGCCGTCGACGTGCATCGTCACGGCGAACGCCGCGGCGAGCGGCTCGCGCGCCGGCTCGCCGACCTCGCCGCGGCCCACGGCGTGCCGGTGGTCGCCACCAATGACGTGCGGCACGCCACTCCGGGCGGGCGCGCGCTCCTCGACGTCCTCACCTGCATCCGCCTCGGCACGACGCTCGATCAGGCCGGGCAGCGGCTCCTCGCCAATACCGAGCGCCACCTCAAGTCATCCGCCGAGATGGTGGCGCTCTTCGGCGACATGCCGGAGGCCATCCATCAGAGCCGGCGGATCGCCGAGCGCTGCGCCTTCACACTGGCCGACCTGGGGTACCGCTTCCCCGACTTCCCGCTGCCGGCGGGAGAGACGCCGATGACGCACCTCCGCGCGCTGACCTACCGTGGCGCACGCGAGCGCTACGGCACGCTCACCGACCGCGTCCGTCGCCAGCTCGAGCACGAGCTCGGCCTCATCGGCCGGCTCGATCTCGGCGGCTATTTCCTGATCGTCTGGGACATCGTCCGCTTCTGTCGCGAGCGCGGCATCCTCGTGCAGGGTCGAGGCTCCGCCGCCAACAGCGCGGTCTGCTACGCGCTCGGCATCACGGCGGTCGACCCGATCGGCATGGAGCTCCTCTTCGAGCGCTTCCTCTCCGAGGAGCGTGGCGAGTGGCCCGACATCGACCTCGACCTCCCGAGCGGTGACCGGCGTGAAGAGGCGATCCAGTACGTCTACCAGCGCTACGGCGAGCACGGCGCCGCCATGACCGCCACGGTGATCAGCTACCGGACGCGGAGCGCGGTGCGCGAGGCGGGCAAGGCGCTCGGCCTCTCGCTCGCGCAGGTCGACCGGCTGGCGAAGCTGCTCCGTGCCCACGGCTACACCGACGAGCACGACGAACTCGCCGCCCAGCTCCGCGCCGGCGGCGTCGACCCCGAGGCACCGCGCATCCGCCTGCTCGTGCGGATCGTGCGGCAGATGATGGGACTGCCGCGCCACCTGGGGCAGCACACCGGCGGCATGGTGATCGCCGCGGGCCGGCTCGACGAGGTGGTGCCGCTCGAGCCGGCCGCCATGCCGGGGCGGAACGTCATCCAGTGGGACAAGGACGACTGCGCCGACCTCGGGCTCATCAAGGTCGACCTCCTCGGGCTCGGCATGCTGGCCGCGCTCGAGGAGGCGATCCCGCTCGTCCAGCAGCACGAGGGCATCGCCGTCGACCTCGCGCATCTCCCACCCGACGATCCCGTCGTCTACGACATGCTGCAACGGGCCGACACGATCGGCGTCTTCCAGGTGGAGAGCCGGGCGCAGATGGCCACTCTCCCCCGCATGCGGCCCGAACGCTTCTACGATCTGGTCGTCGAGGTGGCGATCATCCGTCCCGGCCCGATCGTCGGGCAGATGGTGAATCCGTACCTCAAGCGTCGCGCTGGTCGCGAGCCAGTCCGCTACGTGCATCCGACGCTCGAGCCGATCCTCAAGCGGACGCTCGGCGTGCCGCTCTTCCAGGAGCAGCTTCTCCGCATGGCGATGACGGTCGCGGGCTTCACCGGCGGGGAGGCCGAGGAGCTCCGTCGCGCGATGGGGTTCAAGCGCTCGGCCGAACGCATGGAGGGGATCGAACGACGACTACGGGAAGGAATGGCGGCGCGTGGGATTTCGGAGCGGGCGCAGGAGGAGATCGTGCAGAGCATCACGTCCTTCGCGCTCTACGGCTTCCCCGAATCGCACGCTGCGAGCTTCGCGCTCATCGCCTACGCCTCGGCATATCTGAAGGCCCACCACCCCGCGGCCTTCGCCTGTGCGTTGCTTAACGCGTGGCCCATGGGGTTCTATCATCCGGCTACCGTTGTGAAGGATGCGCAGCGGCACGGGGTGCCGTTCCTGCCGGTCGACGTCACTCGGTCGGAGTGGAGATGTACTATCGAAGA
>DATILR010000074.1:0-9042 GCA_035476275.1 Binatus sp. (SeqCode)
CGCCAGGAAGCCGTCGAAGGTCGGATCGATCCCGTTGGCCTTGAGGATGGGGTCGGTGTGGTACTGCTTGAAGAAGAGGAGCGTGTTGTCACCATCGACGAACGTGCTGCTGGGATCCGAGTAGACCTTCCACGTGATGCCGTGGGCCTGGAGCTGCTCGGGCATCGTCGTCCAGCTCATCTGCGGGGGCTGCGCGGGGAAGGCGGAGAGGAGCGGCCCGCCCGCCTGGCCATCAGGATCCATCGTCCCGGTCATGGCGTAGGAGCGGTTGGGGTCGGTCGGTCCCATCACCGAGCAGAAGTAGCGGTCGCAGACGGTGAAGGCCCGCGCCAGCGCCTGGTGGTACGGGATGTCGCGCTGGTCGAAGTAGCCCATCGTCACGGGCGCGTTGGTGCCCTCGAAGGGGATGTGGGAGGTCACCCACGAGCCCGGCGCGAGCACGCTGTCGTGCTGCGGTCCCCAGAAATGGACGGGGTCGGTGGTGCATCCGCCGCCGGTGCGTCGCGCGGGGATGTGGAAGGGGTAGATCGTACCGCCGCGGCCGTCGGGCTGCGCGAGCGTGGTGCGGATGCCGCGGTCACCGAAGCCGCGCACGCCGCGGAGCCGTCCGAAGTAGTGGTCGAAGGAACGGTTCTCCTGGATCATGATGACGACGTGCTCGATGTCGGTCAGCAGGGCCGGCGCCGGCGGGCGGATGAGCGGATCGACGACGAGGCCGGCACCCAGCGCGAGGCCGGAGGCCAGGAGCTCGCGGCGGGTGAGGCAGGGATCGCTCATGGCGCTGCGGTATAACGGTCGGGACGTGTCCGGTCGAGCGCGCTGACTACGTCCGGTACGCGATCATGACCCGCTCGGACGTCGGCGTCAGCTCGCGCAGCTCGGTACGCGCGAAGCCGGACCTGCGGAACATCCGGTCGAGCTCGGTGACCGTGTAGGCGTCGCCGCCGGGAGTGGTCGCCAGCATGGCGAGGCTGAAGGCGGCGTGCGCCGGCGGCGAGATTCGATCGTCGTTGGGCATGAAGCCGAGCGCGACGGCGCGCCCGCCGGGTACCAGGGCCGCATGGATCTTCGCGAGCAGGCCTTCGCACGTGCCGGGGTCGAGGTCCTGATGGAAGTGCACGAGCAGCACGAGGTGGTACCCGGCGCCGAACTCCACCCTGAAGGCGCTCCCGGGAAGCGTGTGGTAGCGCTCCGCGACCCCGGCCTCCTCTGCATGGCCCTGCGCCACCGCGAGGACGTTCGGCCAGTCCAGTGCGACGATCTCGGCAGCCGGATTCGCCTTCGCGACGGCGATGCCGTAGAGCCCGTGGCCGGCGGCGATGTCGAGCACCTTCATGCGGCCACCCGTCTCGACGTCGAGGAGCGCCGCCAGCAGCCGACCGAGGAAGGCGCCGCCCGGGATCATCGCGCGGGCAAACTCGACCCACACCGGATGCTCCGGGGCGAGCGTGCCGCCCTCTGCCAGCGCCGTCCCACCCCGGCGGACTGCGGCGGTGAGCCGCCCGAACGCCTGAAGGTTCGTGTCACTCGCAATGGCGGCCACCAGCGAGCCGGCGTAGGCGGGCGAGCGGCGGTCGAGGAAGGCTGCGGCATCCGACCCGAGGGCGTAGCGGCCGTCTTCCTTGCGGAGGAGGCCGACCACCGTCAGGTAGTCGCAGAGGATGCGCACGCCGCGCACGGTGGCCTGGCAGCGCTCGGCGAGGTCGGCGATCGTATTGCGTCCTTCGCCGATCGCCGTGAAGAGGTCGAGCTCGACCGCCGCCTTGATCGCGGCCGTGCGCTGATATGCCACGAAGAAATCGACGATCGTCTCCAGCGACATGCTCGACCCTCCTCACGATGGACGTGATCCCCCTTTGACACTGCGAAACGCGGGTGGCTAGTGTCCCCGGCGTGAGCGCGCTCCCCCGTTCCGACTGGCCGCGCTGGCCCGGCGGCCTCGAGCCGGCGAGCTGTCCCGTCTTCGTCGCCAACGAGCTGCAGATACCCGCCCCACCCCCGGTGGTCTGGAAATGGCTCTGCCGCGCGGACCTCTGGCCGACGTGGTTCAAGGGGAGCAGCAGGGTGCGCTTCGAGAACGGGCCGTCTCCCGAGCTCGGCCTCGGCTCGCGCGTCGTGTGGCGCATGCTGGGAGCGACGATCCGGGTGACCGTGAAGTTGTGCGAGCCGCCACACGCTCTCGACTGGGAAGGGGGCGCGAACGGCGTGCACGCCTATCACGCCTGGCTGCTCGAGCCGGTTCCCAGCGGGACGCGCGTCGTCACGCAGGAGACCGAGCGGGGGCTGCTGCCCTGGCTGCTGCGCTGGTATCTCCGCGGGGCGCTCCACGGTGCACATCAGGACTGGCTCGGGAGCCTCGCTCGCGTCGTCCGGAACGGTCCGCCGCCCGGCGCCTAGGCCAGGTCCGGTGACGATGCCTGGCGCCACCCGCTCCGAGCCGGATCGCCTGATGGGGATGGCGCCCATGGCCGCCGTCGTGCGGCTCGCCGCGCCGACCACGCTCGTCATGGCCGTCGCGGCCGTCTCGAACGTCGTCTACACCTATTTCGTGAGCCGGCTCGGCGTGGATGCGATCGGCGCCGTGTCGCTCGTCTTCCCGATGTCGATCCTCGCCATCACGACGATGGTCGGGGGGATCGGAGCGGGAGCGTCCTCGGCGATGGCGCGTGCGCTCGGAGCAGGACGCCCCAGCGCGGCTGCGGCGCTCGCGGGGCAGGCGCTCCTCCTGAGCGGCGCCATCGGCATCGCCTTCGGGCTCGGCATGCAGGTGGCCGCGCCGGCGCTCTTCCGCCTGATGGGGGCGAGCGGCGCCGTGCTCGACAGCGCGTCGCGCTTCGCCCGCGTCCTCTTCGGCGGCGCGGTCGTCACCTTCGTGGGCGGCATGTTCGACAGCGTCCTGCGCGGCGAGGGGAACGTGCGTGTGCCCGCCATCTGGTCCACGACCTCGCTCCTGCTCCAGATGGTCTTCACGCCGCTCTTCATGTTCACGTTCCACTGGGGCCTGGTGGGCGCACCGCTGGCGATGCTGACCGGACAGCTGATCGCGGCCGTGCCGCGCGCGCTCTGGGTGCTGGGTGGTCACGCGGTGGTGCGGCCCGCGTTCCGGCTCCCGCACTTCACGCTCGCCCCCGTGCGCGAGATCCTGCGCGTGGGCGTTCCGGCGGCGCTGTCGATGTCGATCACCAACGTGGGGCTGATGGCGCTGACCGCGGTGGTGACCCGCCTGGGAGACGCGGACCTGGCCGCCTTCGGTCTCGGAACGCGGCTCGACTTTCTCCTGATGTCGTTCGCCTACGGCTTCGGCGCTGCCGTGCTGACCCTGGTCGGACTGGCGACGGGTGCGCGGCGGCAGGACCGGACGCGCGCCTTCGTCATCCGCGCGGGGGCGATCGCCGCGCTGCTGCTCGCGATCCCCGGCCTCGGCCTCTGCTGGCGGCCCCGCATCTGGCTCGGGCTCTTCACCGACGACGCGGGCATCCAGGCGGTCGGTGCCCGGTACTTCCGCTTCATCGGCCCTTCCTATCCCTTCCTCGGCATCAGCATGATCATCGGCTTCGCGTTCCAGGGGCTCGGCCGGGCCACCGTGCCGCTCGCCTGGACCTGCCTCCGCGTCGGAGGCGTGCTCGCCGCCGCGGTCGTCTGCACGCGCGGACTCGGGCTCGGCGAAGGCGCCGTCTTCGCGAGCATCGGGGTGGGGAACGTCGCGTCGGCGGCCGCCATGGTCGTGCTCTTCCTCGCGACCGAACGCCGCCTGCGCGCGGCGACGCCGGCGCCGCTGGCCGCCGGCGAACTCGCATCGACCGGAATCCCCTGAGCCTTCACACCGTCCGGATTTCCGACGGATGCGGTCCGAGAAGCGAACCATCGTGGGGAACGTCGTGGTGGCCGTCGCGTTCGCGCTCCTGGGAGGCAGCACCCGGTGGGCGATCGCTGCGGGCGATCACGGCTTCTACAAGGGCCCCATGTTCTCGGACGGAGCCGCCGCCTGCCAGGCGGGCCAGCAGTATCGGTGCGACGACGGTGACTGGAAGAAGCAGCACACGGCATGCGTGGAGGACCAACGGCCGGCGCCGTCCCGCGCCTGCGATTTCAAGGGCGTGGCGTACTCGACCGGCTCGGCGAGCTGTCAGGGCGGCACGCAGTACCGCTGTGAGGATGGCCGCTGGAGCAGCCTCGGCATCACGTGTCCGGTCGGCGACTCGCCGATCCGGGTCGTTCCCGAGGGCCGGACCTGCATGTTCGACGGCGCGACGGTTGCCAACAACTCGACCATCTGCCGCTCGGGCTCGACCTACCTCTGCACCGACGGTGAGTGGCTGAACGTCGGCACCCTGTGCCGCTAAGTAGGCGGTAGGAACGACGGCGTCCGCGTGGTGTGCGGACGGGGGGAGGCGTTCGCGGGGCGGACCTCGCGGCGGGGAGTGCACGTCGTCGACATGGCGGGGGGCAGCGGCTCGTCGCCGTAGCGATGGCGCTGGCAGAGGCCTGCCGAACGTCGGTAGATGTTCTCGATCCGCACCGCCTCGAGCTCGTGCTCACCGGGCTCGAGCCCCTCGCAGTCCTCGAGAGCGTGCACGAGCTCGTGGAGGAGGGACGCCACGGGATCGCGCGTCACCGGGTGCGACGGGTTCGCATCGCAGCTCCGTTCCAGCTCCGAGTGCAGGTCGGGGTTCCACGTGATGATCCTCGGGGCATTGCTCCCCGGGGTTGCGGTCGGACGGTAGAAGAGATTCCGGTCGGCCGTCCGGCTGGTGCAGATCTCGTAGGTGGCGCGTGCGCAGTGCTCGACCCGGTCGAGGACGGCAAGGACCTGCCCGGACTGGCCACAGGGGTCGACGCTGGCGCGCAGGCGGGTGAGCGCTTCGACGACCCGTCCGCCGTCGTTGCCATGGCGGCAGCGGGCGAGCCCGGCGTGAGCCACCGACGTCCAGAGGAACAGCAGGAGTCCGGCGGCTGCGCTTCGCGGCATCATCGCACGCGTCCGCGCGCGACCCTACCAGACCTCCGTGGGGTCGGCAAAGCAAAAGATGGCCGGGTCGGAGCCCCGGAAGATGACATGCTCGTGACGTCGCTTGCGCGCGCGTCGGGCCCGGACTATGCGACGGGCGAACCCCGCCCCGAGGACGCCGACGAGCCTCACCGTCTTCCAGAGTTGCACCCTGCTCGACTGCACCGGCGCCGACCCGGCGTCGCGCTCGACCGTCATCATCGAAGGGGACCGCATCGTCCGGGTGAGCCGCGGAGCGGAGCCCGACCTGCCCCGTGACGCCACCCGTATCGACTGCGGTGGCCGCACGCTCATGCCGGGGCTCACCGACGCACACGTGCATGCGGCGATCATCGAGACGGATCCTGCCAAGGTCCGACGGGAGGCGCCTGCCACCCTCGCGCTCCGCATCAAGGACGTCCTCGAGCAGACGCTCGACGCAGGCTTCACGACCGTGCGCGACGCCTTCGGCCTCGACTGGGGCTTCGCCCAGGCGATCGAGCGCGGCCTGCTCCGCGGCCCGCGCGTGCTCTTCACCGGGTCGTGCCTGACGCAGACGGGCGGCCATGGCGACTGGCGGGAGCCGCAGGAGGAGCAGGCGCCCATCGAGGGCATCCACGGGCTCATTGCCACGCCGCGCCGCTGCGATTCGGCCGACGAGATGCGCCGCGCGGCGCGCGAGATGCTCCGCACCGGCGCACACGCCATCAAGATCATGGCCGGCGGCGGATGCATCTCGCCGACCGACGAGCTCGAGCACACGCAGTTCACCGTCGAGGAGATGGCCGCGGCCTGCTACGAGGCGCGCACGGTCGACAAGATCGCCATGGCGCACGTCTACACGCCGCAGGGAATCGTGAACGCGGTGCGCGCCGGGGTGGGGAGCATCGAGCACGGGAACTTCCTCGACGAGGAGTCGGCGGCGTGCATGCGCGCGGCAGGGGTCTACTTCGTGCCCACGCTCACCACCTACGAGCTGATCAGCGCCTTCGGCGAGTCGCAGGGCATCCCGCCCCACATGCTCGAGAAGATCAACAAAGCCCGGGCGGGCGGGCGGCGTTCGCTCGAGGTGGCCCGCGCGGCGGGCCTCAAGATCTGCTCCGGCTCCGACGTGCTGGCGTCGATGCAGCCGGCGAAGGCGATGGAGCTGTCCCTCAAGGCGGCCGTGCTGGGTCCGCATGCCGCGATCCTCTCGGCGACGCGCTCGAACGCGGAGCTGTTCGGCATGGCGGATCGCCTGGGCACCATCCAGGCGGGCAAGCTGGCCGACCTGATCGTCGTCGACGGCCAGCCGCTCGACGACGTGACGCTGCTGCAGAACCCTCAGAACGTGCGGCTGGTGATGCGCGGCGGCCACGTGATGAAGCGGACGTTCTGAGCCGCGCTTCAAGCCGCGGCCCCGGTCGTCCGATACTCGTCATGGTCTCCCATGCGAGCGATGACCGGAGCTTCCCGAATCGTCTGCCGCGGCGACCGCCCAAGCGGAACGCGGGCCGTGCTCGGCCTCGCGATCGCGCTCACGTCGCTGAGTGCGGGGTGCTCCACCGTGAGCCTCTACAGCGGCCCGGAGCGTCCCGACACGCGGGCCGCCTTCGTGTTGGTCGGTGGGAAGCGGGGCGTGACGCACCTGACCGGCACGCAGCTCTTCTGGGTGGACGGGCGGAGAATCGGGGCGCCGGTCTATCGCGCCGGCGTCGCGCCGGGCTGCCACCGGATCGACTATCGTCTCTGCCCGCAGTGCTACGCCGTCGGGCGCCAGAGCGAACGCCGCTACGTGCTGGCAGCCGGACGTTCGTACGAGATGAATTGCAACCTGCTCTCGACCTGCGCCACGGCCGCGGGGGCCAACATGCTGGCCTTCGACGTGAACTACGATCGCCTGAACCGGTACTGCTGCAGCTTCGTCGACGCCGACACCGGAGCGGCGCCAGCGACCTGCGTCAGGTAGGGCGCGCACGGTCGCGACGATCGGGGAAGGGCACCCGCGCTAGTCGCTGAAGAGGCGCGCCTTTTCCAGGACGACGTTTCCGCTGCTGTCCCGGATCTCGATCGTGCGGAGATTGCAAAGGGGATCCACGCCGGCGGGAAGGTCGGTCGCTAGGTTGTGCAGGTAGAGGTTGCCGGCCCCGGAGGCGAGGGCCATCGTGCCGGCCGGCTGGCCGTTGGCGAGGACGGTGAAGGTGGCGCCGTCGGCGAGCGCGGCGTCCATCCCGACCTCGAAGTGCTGCTCCGAGCCGCGAGCCCGGATCTCGATCCGTCCGGTCGCATCGATGGCGATGCCTGCGGGGGTCGGGTCGAGGGACACGGTTCGGTGGAGCGCCATCGTCGGTTGACTCCGCCGCCAGGGTTCTTGCGGCCTGTGCACGAGCAAAAGGCAGAGCAACGCCTATGCCACACCTCACCGCACGCGCGTCCTAGCTTCTTCTGACCACCGCCCCTCCCGGGTGCGCCAGGCCACGCAAGCGCCGTGTCTTTTCCCCCACCCGGCTCGCCTCTTGACGCGGCGCGCCCTCGATCCGATGCCTCGACGGCCTCCGGGGTCGAGCCTTCTCCGGCAGTCCGCCGTTTGCTATAGCGCCGTCCGCCCATGAGCAGCCCACTGAAGATCGCGGTTCCGAAGGAGATTGCCCCGGGTGAGCGCCGCGTCGCGTTGAACCCCGATGCAGCCGCCGCGCTCGTGAAGGGCGGGGTGCAGGTACTCGTCGAGAGCGGGGCGGGCACCGGTGCCTTCCACCCCGACGCCGCCTTCGAGAAGGCCGGCGCCCGGGTCGTCCCCGATGCGGCGGGACTTTACGGCGAGGCCGACGTCGTCCTGAAGGTCCAGAAGCCCGCCCTTTCCGAGGTGGCGCAGCTACGCGAGGGGGCCGTCCTCGTCTCGTTCCTGCAGGCGCTCACCAGCCCCGACCTGGTGGGGGCATTGGCCGCCCGGCGGATCACCAGCTTCGGCATGGAAGGGATCCCCCGTATCAGTCGGGCGCAGAAGATGGACGCGCTCTCGTCGCAGGCCAACATCGCGGGCTACAAGGCCGTGCTGATCGCCGCCGAGTCGCTGGCGAAGTTCTTTCCGATGCTGATGACGGCCGCCGGGACGGTCTTCGCGGCCCGTACTCTCGTCATCGGTGCGGGCGTGGCGGGTCTGCAGGCGATCGCCACGGCCCGCCGGCTGGGTGCGCAGGTGTGGGGCTACGACGTCCGGCCGGTGGTGAAGGAGCAGGTGGAGAGCCTGGGCGCGAAATTCCTCGAGTTCGATCTCGGCGTCACCGACGCCGAGGACAAGGGCGGCTACGCCAGGGCGCTATCGGCCGACGCGGCCCGCCGGCAGCAGGAGATGCTGGGCGAGAAGACGAAGGAGTTCGACGTGGTCATCACCACGGCGCTGGTCCCCGGCCGCCCGGCGCCGCGCCTGGTCACGAAGGAGACCGTCGCGGGCATGCGGCCCGGCTCGGTGATCGTCGACCTGGCGGCCGAGGCGGGCGGCAACTGCGAGCTGACCGAGCCCGACCAGGCGGTCGTCCGCCACGGCGTGATCATCCACGGCCCGACCAACCTGCCGGCCACCATGCCGGTACATGCGAGCCAGCTCTATGCGCGCAACGTGACCGAGCTGCTGCACGAGTTCGTCAAGAACGGCGCGCTCGCCATCGACCTCGCCGACGAGATCGTGAAGGGTGCCTGCGTCACCCACGGCGGCGAGGTGGTGAACGACGCGGTCAAGGCCGCGCTGGCCGCGAGGAAGACCGCATGACGACCGAGCTCGAAGTCGGTCTCTACATCTTCATGCTCGCCGGCTTCCTCGGCTACCACGTCATCACGCGCGTGCCGCCGCTGCTGCACACGCCGCTCATGTCGGCGACGAACGCCATCTCGGGCATCTCGCTGGTGGGATCGATTGTGATTGCCGGCGGCACGGGCCCGCACCACAGCAAGGTCGCGATGGTCCTCGGGTTCATCGCCGTTGTTTGTTCGACAACCAACGTGGTCGGCGGATTCGTGATCACGGACCGGATGCTGAGGATGTTCAAAAGAAAAAAATGATCTTTGTTCTTTGATCTTTG
>DATILR010000075.1:0-4936 GCA_035476275.1 Binatus sp. (SeqCode)
TGAGGCCCTCCGCGCGCCGGCCACGGGCACTGGCGTCGTAGGCGCATGCGCGCTCGCGACGAGCGAGCGCCAGCGCGCAGCCGCGCGTTCGATCGCATGACAACTGCCGAGGAGGGGAGTCGAACCCCTACGCCCTTGCGGGCGGAGGATTTTGAGTCCTCTGCGTCTGCCAGTTCCGCCACCTCGGCGTCGGCCATGAGCGTAGCCGCTTCATACGGAACGCGCCAGCAGGCGAGACCGGCTAGCCGCCTCTCAAGTCGCATGCTAGACAGTCGAGGATGCCAGCGCATGCACGAGCGAGCGACAACGCCGAGACGCTCGTGAACCTCAACGCGCGCGTGCCGAAGCAACTGTGGCGTCGCGTTCGCCTGCAGTGCCTACGCGAGGAACGGTTGCTCCGGAACTTCATCACCGAAGCGCTGCGCGAGTACCTTCATCAGCGCACCGGACGCCGCAGCTAGCTCTACGGTTGCTGCTGCCCGGGTGGCGCTTGCCCCCGGCGGTCGACCGCCAAGGCGGGCGGGACGACGGGTGGGCTCGGGCGATCGCGGATCTTCCGGATGGCTTCCTGGGCTACACCCCGCAGCACCTCGTCGTGGCCATCGCGGGCGAGGTTCTCGAGCGGCGCCAGCGCCGCCTGGTCGCCGATGTCACCCAGCGCGAAGATCGCGTTGCCGCGAACCGCAGGGTCGATGTCCCGGGCGAGGAAGTCGAGGATCGGCTCGGTAGCGCGCGAATCGCCGATCTTGCCGAGCGAGGCGAGGATCCTCCGCTTGGTCCCGAGGTCGATGTCGCGCATGAAGAGCTGCTGCACCAGGAGCGGAGTGGCGTCCTTGGCCCGTATCTGCCCGAGCGTGTCGATGGCCTTGACGCGGATGCGCATGTCGGGGTCGCTTGCGGCGGCGACGAGATACTCGACGGCCTTCGGGTCGTTTACCTCGCCGAGTCCCCGGATTGCTTCGAGACGGGTGTCGGGATCGTCGCTGTGCAGCTTGCGGACGTTCTCGTCGAGCTTCTGCGTCTGCTGCGGGGCGCGGTAGCGGTCGCGGAGGCTCGGGCGGGATCCGCCGTCCTGATCGATGCCGGCCTGACCCCAGGCTCTCGCAGATGCGATGGAGAGTGCGAGGAGGAGAAGCGCCACGCGCCTTCCGCCGACACGTGAGCACGTGGGCGCGCGGCTGAACATGAAGGCGGCAGTCTGGCCGAAGGCCGATCAGAATGCAACCAATTCGGTCGCTTGCACCTGCTCTTTCCTTCCGTCGCAGCCCAATTTTTGTTACAAGCGCCACGCGCCGAAACTAGAAGGCGGATGCGAGCCGTGCTGCGCAACCGGCGTGCGGCCCTCGAGGGGCTCGTCAAGATCCTCGACGCAGGGGCCCCTGAAGAGCTCTTCACGGGATCGGACGAGGAGGCGATGTTCCTCTACAGCCTCCTCGAGGACACCGCCCGGGCCCGCAGCTCGTCTTACTACTGGGAGATCTGCCGGACCGCTCGGCGGCGTGGCGTCACGCCGGAATACGTAGTCGACCGGGCCGCAGTGCTGCTGAATGCCATCTTCGAGCGCCGGCGGACGGATCTCTATCGCATCCTCGGTGTCCCCCCGCTCGCTTCCGGGGAGATGGTTCGCCTGCGCTGGCTCGAGCTCGCGAAGCGGTACCATCCCGACGCCGGGGGGGACGGGACGCTCTTCCGACATGCGAAGCAGGCCTACGACGTGCTGCGCGACCCGACCCGTCGGGCAGAGTACGAGCGCTTCTGGGTACGGGCCCACGGACCGTTCGAGCGTCTGCTGCCGCGCGAGGACGAGGGGGTGATCGAAACGCCGTCGCCCGCGGTCGCATCGCCTCCGCCGCAGCCCGCTGCTCCACCACCGCCACCGCCTCCCCCCCCTCCACCGCCCGTCACCGTGTCGCCCCCGCCGCCACCACCGTCTCGCACACCCGCCGAACCGGCACCGACGTCGTTCGCCCGATCGGTTCTCCATCCCGCGGCCCGGCTGTTTGCCCTCCGCGAGGACCTCGACCGCCGCGTCGCGGCCGCCGGACTGGGAGGGCTGAGCGGACTCGTCGGCCGGCTGCAGTCGGCTCTGGCCGCGGTAGAGGGTGCGGAGATCGACGCGATGGCCAGCGAGGTACAGCGCGCCATCGCCGAGATGGAGGCGCTCCGCACCAATCTCGACTCGATCGTCGCCCTGAAGAATCGCCTGCGCGCCTGAGGCTGCGCTACCGGCTGAGAAGGCGCGGGGGGGGCGCAGCGGGGCGCTGGCCACTCGCGAGCGCCGCCTCGAGCGGAGCGGTTGCCTGCAGGAGGGCCAGGAGATCGAGCCCGGGAAGCACGTCGGCGGGGACGCTCGCGACGCGGGTGCGTCCCTCGACGAGAAGGCTCCGCGCGCCCCGCTGATTGCCATGGGCGAGGTGGTGGAAAGCGACCGCGATCTGGATCACTCCCTGGAGCCCCTGGCGAATGTCGCCCGTGGTCGTTCGCCACACGGCCTCCAGGACCTCGTGCACCTCGAAGAAGAGCTGCTCGTTCCAGAGCGCCACCGCGTGCTGGATCGCCCGCGTCAGCGCGCCCGACGCAGCGGGCTGCTGACGGAATGCCGCCATCGCCCGGAGCGCGCGGGCAACGTGATCGCCGACGCGCGAGGCGTGCGGTGCGTGCACCGCGAGCAACCTCCGTTCCCCCGGGTCGATCAGGTGGACCGCGGCGAGACGGACGGCAGCGGCTGCCGGGGGGTCGCCCGTGCTCGTCTCGAGCCAGGCGAGCGCCCCGGCGGCGTCATCGTCCTCGAGCGCGGCGATCGCGAGCTCGGCCAGGGCGTTGCGCAGGGGAAGGCTGAAGGCCGGTCGATCCACGAGTTCCTCGACGCGCGCGGCGTGACGCTGGCTCCGCGCCGGATTCGATGCTACCTGCGAGGCGTCGTGCCGCAGGTCTATACCGCGGAGGTGACGGTTCGCCACCACGAGCTCGACACCTTCGGACGCGTCCACCCCGCGGTCTACCTCCGTTACCTGGCGCACGCCGCGGTGGAAGCGAGTGCCGCGGCAGGATACGACGCGGGCTGGTACGCGGCGGCCGGCACCCTCTGGCTCGTCCGGCGCTCCACGCTCGATGTGCGGCGACCGGTCCGCGCGGGCGAGCGCCTGCTCGTCAACACCTGGGTGGAGGACTTTCGCCGCGTGCGCTCGCACCGGCGCTACGAGCTGGTAGGCACCGATGGGCTCTGCGTCAACGCCCGCACCGACTGGGTGTACGTCGACGCTGAGAACCTCCGTCCACGCCGGGTGCCCGCCGAGCTCGAGCACGCATTCGGGGTGGGGAGGCCGCTCGAGCGCGAGGCGTGGCAGGCGCCGACCGCCCCCGCGGCCCCCGCGTGCACCCCGCATCGGGTGCAGCTGCACGAGCTCGACTCGCTTCGCCACGTGAACAACGCCGCCTACCTCGACATCGCGGCGCAGGCCCTGTTCGACGTGCTCGAGGGGGTCGGCTGGACGTTGGACCGCCTGCTGGGCAGCGGCACGGTGCCGGTGCTCACGTGGGGCGACCTCGAGTATCTGGACGCCGCGCGCTACGGCGAGCACCTCGAGGTCCAGACCTGGTTCAGCCCGGGCACGTCGAATCTCGGGGCGCATCAGCACGTCTGCCGCGACGGACGGCTGCTCGTGCGCGCCAACACACGATGGAGCTGGGCGACCCCTGCGGGTGACGAGGTGCCCGATCCGCCGGCAGGGCTGCTGTCGGCCCTCGGTCCTCTTCTGGTCGGGTGAAGTCCATGCCGCTGCGCGAGGGGTTGGTGGCAGTCGTGACGGGCGCGTCCTCCGGGATCGGCGCCGCAGTCGCCCGCGAGCTCGCTGCGGCAGGCGCGCGCGTCGTCGTCGGCGCGCGCCGCAGCGCCCGCCTCGACGAGGTGGTCGCCTCCATCCGCCAAAAGGGTGGCGTCGCCGACTCCGTCGAGACCGACATGCGCATCGAGGCGCGGGTCGAAGCCCTGATCGCGGCGGCCATCGATCGTCATGGCCAGCTCGATGCGCTGGTGAACAACGCGGCCGTGGGCCACGTGCGCACCATCGCCGAGGGGCTGAGCGAGGAGTGGCGGAGCACGTTCGAGACCAACGTGCTGGGGACGCTCGTCGCCTGCCGAGCCGCGCTCCGCCACATGCTGCCGCGGGGTCACGGTGACATCGTGAACGTGACCTCCGCCTCGGCACACGAAGCGTGGCCGTATCTGGCCGCCTACAGCGCCTCCAAGGCGGCGATCCACACGCTCTCACGGGCGTTGCGCGCGGAGGTCGCGGAGCTCGGCGTGCGCGTGATGACGATCGAGGTACACAACGCCGCGACCGAGTTCGGCGCGAACTTCGATCCCACGGTGCTGCCCGTTGCCACCCGCCGCTGGATCGAGCTCGGTCTGCTCAATCCCCGGGCCGAACTCATCGCGCCCGAGGACGTGGCGCGGGCGATCGTCTTCCAGCTGTCCCAGCCCGCGCGGGCCAGCGTCCACGACCTCCAGATCCGGGCGCGGAGCAACTAGCTTCACGACGCCGCGTCGAGGGGCGTGGCCCCGGCGCCGAGGGCGGTGCGGCAGTGCGCCAGCCAGCGGAGATGCGCCTCCACCTGACGGAGCGCGGCCTCGTGCGCCAGCCGGCGGGTGACCGACGCCTCGGGCCGGACGGGCTCCGTCTGCACGAGGTCGACGTAGCGGCGGTACTCCGACTCCTGGCGGGCAAGCTGGTCGAGCAGTGCCTTCGGGCCGTCCCGCTCGACCGCGAGCAGCCGGATGAAGATCTCGTCGCGGAGCGGTGGCGGCCAGGCCGGCCGCCGCATGAGCCACGTGCGCAGCGCCCGCTCGCCGCGCGTGGTCAGGCGAAAGACGCGGCGAAGGCGCGGACCGACGCGCTGATCGCGTCGTGCAACCAGGCCACGCCGCTCGAGCTCG
>DATILR010000076.1:0-8834 GCA_035476275.1 Binatus sp. (SeqCode)
GGGAAGCCGTTCGCCGGGTCCACCGGCCCGATCCCCGCCGCGGGCAGGGGCGTGTTGGTACAGACCTGGGCCCGGGCGTCGCCGGCGACTGTCGCGCCCAGCAGCACCACGAGGCCTATCACTGATCTCGCTATCGCTTTCATCTTCGATTCTCTCCCTTCACTCGATCTCGTGTCGAAACTCGCTGCGTGTGCTGACTGTGTCTTTTTTGTCAGCGAAGCCCTTGGGGGTCCCTACGTGTTTCGCAGTGCGGCTTTACGCCACGTGGCGCAAAGCGTCAAGCAAATCTTGCTAGTGAGCTATGCAACGGCGCTCGCTGTCGCAGACGCTGTACCGTCTGCGCACTATCTCAGGCGCGGAGGCTGGCGGCGCGTCCTTGGCGGTCTCGTTCCCCACCTGTTGCGGACCCAGACCTCGAGGCGGCGGCGGGGTGAGGGCGTCGTCGCCCCGCCCACGATCGCCGGCGCGCTCCCGGTGCGGTCGGCCGCCGTGTGGAGGGGGTAGGCAACCGGCCGGTTGGCGATGAACGCCTACAGGCCGCGTGCGTGAAGGACGGGTTCGTTCCGACGGGTTACTCGGGTGGGTGGCGGTGGCCGAGCTCTCTTGGCACCGCGGTGATGACGGCGGCCGAGCGAAGAGCCAGCGTGGATGGCCGGGGACTGTGCGGATTCCGTGCGGGTTGGGCAGTTCACGCACGCCGAGAACGCCCCACACCGCGCGTTCTCTGCGAGCTCGCTCGGCGAGCGAAATGACCTGCCGCAGCCCCTGGTAGACGCTACGCTTCTCCGCCGCCCGGAGATCCTCGATGATGTCGTACCGCGCTTCGCAGGAGCGCGCCGCACGTCGGATCCGAAGGCGATCCGGCTGTGCGACACGCGGCTCCCGTCAGGCGGATCCGCCCTGGGCAGCGCATACCATGCCGCGCTGGGGCTGACTGGGGCGGAGAGGTATATCTTGCCACCCTGCGGTGTCGAGGAACAGTTCGCGGTGTTCGAGCTTGATTAGCAAGCGGTGGCTACGCACCAGCGCGCCGAGCGGTATGCCGAGACGGGCCCATCCCCAGCCGCGTGCGAAGCTGGCGCGGACAACCACTCGTCCCGACCGGGGGTTGCGCAGGGGGACCCAGCCCGTGCGCGGCGGCAGCGGCAGCGTCCAGCGGTCCGCGCCCAGGTGGGAACCTTGCGCGATCAGATGCAGCCGGGTCGGGATGAGCGACCAGCGGGTACCGGTCACAAGGTTGATGAAGAGCGCGCTGCCGTCCACCTGAACGCCACGCACGGGATGATGCGCGTCACGTTGCGCCGGGGCGCCCGGTAGGACGAAATTCTCCCAGCGGGCGCGATCAACGAAGCCGCGATGATGGAAGAGAAGCTGCGAAGCGTGGCAGCGGACCGCGGTCTCCTTGCGGCGGCGTTCTGCCGGGCGAAGCCGAAGGGCGACGGTAGCCGCCTGTAAGGGTCCGTGGATCACGTACTCGAGCCGTGCGCATCGATACTCGGGCGCGCTCGAAAGCGCGAGTTCGAGGAGGACCGCGAGTGCGCTGTGGTCCGGATGGAGGTCGATCATCGACGGGCCGACGAGCAACGTCGGGCGCCAGTCGTGAATTTCCGCCGCCAGCTCCACCCCGGGGCCATCCTCCCGCAGAAGGAGCGCGGTGAGCTCCTGATCGGGCAGGCCAAGAAAGTGGACGCTTTCGGATCGTACGCCAAGTACGCGGAGCGCCGCCAGTGCCTCTGCACGCCGCCGTGATGCCCAGCGGGTGCGCTCGTCGGCACCGATCCGCCAGCGCCGCTCCAGCACGCGCTGGGGCCAGGGGTTGTTCTCACCGTCGGTCGCGAAGATCACCCGGATCGCCGCACCCGCGGCCACTGCTCGTTGCAGCACACCGCCCGCGCCGAGCGTCTCGTCATCCGGGTGCGGAGCGATCACCATCACCCGGGCCTGCGCCGTGAGCCCGTGCGGGGGGAGTCCGTCGGCGGGCAGCAGGACCTCCCGCAACGTCGTCATCCGTGCAGCTCCGGCGGGTGGAAGGGCGAGAAGCCGCGCTCGGCCGCCGGTGACCAAAGGACGGCGATGCGGCCGTCGGCCGGAGCGGGCGCGTATTGGTGGTGTCCGGAGTCGAGGAAGCGGGGGCCGCCGTAGGGCGTGCCGTCGAGCTCTCCACCAGCCGGCGCGCCGTCTGTGACGATCGCGTAGCTGGCGGGGATGCGAATGTCGAATAGCAGCCGATTGCCCGTCGCCGGGTTCGGCGCGATCATCTGCCCCGCCACCCGCAGCGTGCCGACTGGCACATAGTTTTCGCCAAGGAAGCGCGCAGCGCGCGGCGGAAAGAGGTCGAGGCGGCCGACGGCGACCGTGGTCCTACTCGCGATCAGGCGTTCCGGAATGTCATCGACGATGAGTCCGCGGCGGATCCGCTCCTGCGTGACGCGTTCGAGCGCATAGTAAAACGGACGCGGACGAAAGACTGCTTCTCCCTTGAGGTCCATTACCGGCTCATCGGGAGCGGTGAGCCGGAGCACGTCGCCGATGAGCTCCGTCGAGTCCCCCGCGCGCGCCCTCCGCAGATCTTGCCTGTCGACGAGCATGCCGAGGAAGGCGAGCGCCACGAGCGCTGGGGCGAGCCGGCGGAGACGGGACGCTCGGCCCCGTATGTTGCCGAGCTGGACGATGAGCGGCGTGCAGAAGAGGGTGATCAGCGGGATGACGGGCAGGTAGTCCTGACGGGTGCGCACCGGCCAGAGGGTGACGACACCGGTCAGGTATATTCCCGTCGCCAGGAACGCGAAGGCTCGGCGCGTCCCCAGGGCGGGCCCTGGCGCCGCGCGTGCGATTACATACGCAGCTCCGTAGAGGAGGAGCAGGAGTGCGGGGAAGAATATCCAGCGGTGCGGCGCGGTGCTCCAGTCACCCAGGCCAGGCGTCAGATTGTGCCAGACCGTTCCGTACAGGTAGGGCTCGAGGGCGCCGCGCGAGGCGAACAGCGCCGTCACGGCGAGCGGGGGGGTCATGAGGCCCGCGAGTGCCGCCCCGGCGCAGCGGGCGAGCGAGGGGCGCCCCATCGCCTGGCGCCGGGCGAGGAGCAGCGTTCCCATGGCTGCCCCCCCGACGGCGACCAGCATGAGGACCGTTTTCAACGACACCCCGAGCGCGGCTCCCAAGAGGAGGCCGAGCGCGGCGCTGCGGGGGGGCGTTGCCCGTCCCTCGAGGGCCACCACGAGGGTGAGCAGCCAAAGCACCATCCAGAGGTTGTCCGCGCGGAACTCGAGGGAACAGAGAAAGAACCCCGGCACCAGGGGCGCCAGGACTACAACCCACCACGCGGTACGCTGGGAGAACAGGGTCCGGGCCATACGGTGAAGAGCAAAGAGCGCCAGCACATAGAGAGGCACCATCGCGATCCGCATCACGATGAGCACCTGAGGTTGCTCGCCGAGGACGCGGAGCAGCGGCGCATACATCAGGTGGAAAAGGGGCATATGGTTGTCGAACACGTCGCGGTAGGGCAGGAGCCCTTGCGTCCAGGCCCAGACGACGTGGAGGTGCTGCGGCTCGTCGGAATTGATGCGGTACCGGAAGATGTAGGTGAGACGGAGCAGGGACGAGGCGACCAGGAGCGCGATCACGAGGGTCCGCTCGCCGGGCGCGTCCTCGCCCCGACGCTCTGTCCCCGCATGGTTGCGGCGCGCGCCAGGCCTCCCACCTTGACAGCGCAGCCCGCGAGGATCGGGTGTACTTCGCTTCGAACCCGGAGGGCCGAATGCGGTCTGCGTGAAAGCGGGCTGAGACGACACGGCTAGGGCCGGCACCGAGCGCGAAGTGTTCGGCCCTCCACTAAGACCATACTTGGGGGTGGCACTTCGTCTCGGTGGCTCGGGGAGCCGACTCGTCACCGCGATGCGGACAGCGCCCGAGAAGCGGGTCAGACCGACGATGAGACTGACGCAGACCCAGACAGACCACCCGAGATAAATGGCATTTCAGGAGTCCGGCGATCACGACGGCCTCGGCTGCTGCAACAAAGACCAGCAGCCGCGACGTCCTCATCAGCCTCCAAGGGGAGAACTCTGCACCGTCGCCCTTGAAGCGAACGTGAAGAACTGACGAGTGCGGCGGATCTACCGGCGTCGAACCGCCAAGAAAAATAACTGCTGAACAGACGCATGTGAACCGAAGACGTCGCCGCCCGCAGCGTGCCCGGCGGTGCCGTGAAGAAGTGACATGCGGCAGATTACCCCGGCATGCGGCAGATTGCCCTACTCTTGATTGGGGATGATCTTGACGAGCTCGGATGTCTCCGAGGGATTGGTGGCCCGGTGACGGACTCGGAGAGACTCTTCACTTCCGCCAGGTCCTCTGCGTTGCCGAGCGAGAACCCCTGCCGATAGACGTCGCCGACCGCCGGACTCCTGTGCCGCGGCCTGCTCAAAGTGGTGTATGATCTCGTCTTGCTCGCACAGTTCAGCGCCGTGCTCGGGAAATGACTTCATGATCGGGCGGGCTCCGTGACGAGGCACGCGCGAAGGCTCGCGAAGAGCGGATCGTAGAGGAACGAGGCCTTCTCGACGGTCCTCGAGAACGGAAGAGCCCGTCAGGCGCCGGCGGTCGCGATCCGCACCCCGAGTACGCCGGAGGCAACGATGACGACCTGCTCGGGGACACGCTCCACGTACACCAGCGTCCCGAGCGCGATCAGTGTCGCCGGCACGTCGACGATCGCACGCCACGCGGTCGCGATGACCAGGGGGCCGGGCGTTAAACCCGGAGCCGTCTGCTGATGGCTATCAGTCCGACTTCGCCTTGAAGTTCGCGGCGTCGTTGGTGATAGGCTTCGTATAGACGGCATCCCAGCACACGCCGCCTCCGGTCGACAGTTGCACCGTCACGGGCGGTGTGAGGGGCAGCACGGGGCGCGGGAGTCGCGAGCCTCTCCCCTGGACAAGGAGCTTCGCGGCACCGGGTGGTCCCGCCTTCAAGAGGACCCTCCCCAGGCCGTCGTGGGTGAGCGTCGGATCTGCGTACTGGAACCCCGTCGTCGAGGCCAACCAGCAGGGGAGCGATCCACACGTCCCGCCTGCGGGTGCGACCGCCGCGAGCCTGAGCGTCGCCGTGCCGCCCGTCTGGTCGTAGAGGCAGAGCTGATAGCTCGCGGTGGTGGTCGGATCGCCGAAGTCGGCCTTCGCCGTCCCGGTTCCGGTCCACTTCCAGATCAGGGTATCGAGAGAGCTCGGGCTCCGGTCCTGGAGCAGCAGCAGAGCGCGTCCCGGGGCCGGCGGCTTGCGACACGCGGGTGAAGGTGTGGCAGGGCAGGGGCCGGACGGCGTGGGGGGTGCGACGTACGTGAGATGGAGGCCGGCGAGCGTCGGGGGCTTGCACGTCGGGCAGGTCCTTGGATCCACCACGGTGTGGACGCTGTCCACCGCGAGGGCAGTACAGGCGAGGTGAACGTCCGTCGCCACCACGCGGCCCGAGCCATTGGCAAGGGTGGTGACCGGCGCTTCCAGTGTGATGACCGCGTCCTCGTGCAGCACCGCCGTGCCACCGGTCGCGATCGTGACGGTCCGTCCCGGCCCGACGGCGAGGAGAGCACCGTTCCCCGAGGCTACTTGGTTTCCGCGTACCCCGTTCTGATCGAAGACCTCGAGGCCGACGTCCACCGCCGCGGGGGCGAGGTTGGTACAGATGACATCCGTGTCGAGCTGGTTTTTCTTGATCACCCCAGGCAAGAGGGCGACGAGTTGCGCCGCCTTCCCGTCACTGAAGGTCGGGAGCGGCGTGTCCGTGACGCCGCCGCGGGCCGGTGCCACGAGGCAGAGCGTGGCCGCCAGGCCCAGGACGCTGTGGGGTATTCTCATCTCACCCTCCCCACTACGGGAGCTTGATGAGCTGAATCTCGGCCAGTGAGGGCGGGGGGAGCGAGGAGACGGCCGGATCCTGGACCGTGTGCAGCTTGTCGGCGACGACGGCGGTGCAGGCGATGTTCTTCGAGGTCGCGACCACGCGGCCCGACCCATTGCGGAGGTTGTTCAGGCCGCTCCCCGCCGTGTTCAGCGTGAGGGTCTGATCCTCGTGGAGCTCTGCGGTGCCGGCCGTGGCAACCGTCACCGTCTTGCCGACGCCGACGTTGAGAAAGGCGCCCGAGCCGGCAGCGACGGAATTCCGGAGCGCTCCGGTCTCGTCAAAGACCTCGAGACCGATGTCCACTGCGACCGCGTCGAGGTTCGTGCAAACGAAGTCCGTTTCCAGGTTGTTGTTCTTGATCACACCTGGGGCGATGTAGACGCTCACCGCGGGCCGGCCGTCCGAGAAGGTCGGGAGCGGGGTGTCGGTCGGACCAGCCGCAGCCGGCCCGGCGTACCCGAGCGTCGAGAGGAGCAATGCGATGCCGATCCTAGCCACTGTACGAATCATCATGTGTGTATTCCTTTTACCCGGTTGACAGGCCCGCTAGAGCGCCGCCGCGACCTGCGCCGCGCGGCTTGCCGCCTCCTGGAGCGTCGCCTCGAGCGAGCGAGCGCAGTCGACCGAGATGTGGCTGTGCTTGCCGGTGACCCGCCGCGCGGCGGATTGCAGCACCTTGGCGGCCTTCGCGACGAGTCGCCGGCGTTGCTTGACCCGCGCGCTCTGAGCGGCCTTACCGACGAGGATCCGCCCCTGTGCGTAGCCCGCGGTGATGGCGGGTGGGAGCTGCTGTCCCACGCACGCGGGGGGGACCTGGAGGCCGCCATCGAGCACGCAGGCGACAGCGTCGACCCCAGTCATCGGCTCATGGCGGCAACCGCCCGCGGTGCACGTGTCCGCCGTGCACGGGTCGCCGTCATCGCAACCGGTCGAGGTCCCGATCACGCACGACGCCCCGGGCAACGTGGTGGTCGTGGTTGGGGGCGGCGGAGCGAGCGTCGTCGTGGTGCTGGACAACGTCGTGGTGGAACTGGACGACGTCGTGGTGGAACTGGACGATGTCGTGGTGCTGCTGGACGATGTCGTGGTGGTACTCGACGATGTCGTGGTGGTGCTGGAGGAGGTCGTCGCGGCGGTGGTGCTGGTCACGCTCGTCGTGGAGGTGGTCGTGGCGACGGTGGAGGTCGTGGTCGTGGAGGCGAGCGTGCTGGTGGTCGTCGTCGGGACCCCTACGGTCGACGACGTGGTCGAGGAGGATGTGGTCGACGTGCTGGTCGTGGGGCTGGTCGTGCTCGTCGAGCTGCTCGTGCTCGAGGTGCTGGTCGGGGAGATGCTGGTCGTACTCGAGCTGGAGGTGCTCGTCGTGCTTGTCGAGCTGGTCGTGCTGCTCGTGGAGCTGCTGCTCGAGGTCGTCGACGAGGACGAGGTCGACGTCGTGCTCGTCGGCGCCACCGTGTTGCTCGTCGTCGTGGAGCTGGTCGACGTGCTGGTCGTGGTCGTCGATACGGTCGTGGTGGTGGAGCAACCCGGCACCGCGGTGTGCTGGCAGCCACTGACCGCGTCACAGGTGTCGGTGGTGCAAGCGTTCCCATCGTCACAGCTAACGGGGGTGCCGCCACACCGGCCCGCGGCACAGACATCCGCGGTAGTACAGGCGTTTGCATCGTCGCACGGCGTCCCATCGGCTGGGGTATGCGTACAGCCTCTGGCCGGATCGCAGGCGTCAGTGGTGCAAACGTTCCCGTCGTCGCAGTTGACAGGGCTCCCGAGACACACACCCGCGGAACAGACGTCCGCCGTGGTACAGGCGTTGCCGTCGTCGCACGACGTTCCATTGGGGGCCACGGTGTGCGTGCAGACCCCCGCGTGATCGCAGCCGTCGATCGTGCACGGATTGCCGTCGGAGCAGGCCGCCGGTGAACATGCGGAGCGGACGGGCAGCACCGCGATGGTCGGCGGCTGCTCCGTGGAGTGCCGCGGGTCCTTGATCGCGTGCAGCTTATCGACCGCGTAGGCGACGCAGGCGACCTGCAGGCTCGTCGCCACGATGCGCGCGCTGCCCTGTGCGAGCCGCGTGACCGGCGCCTCCAGGACGATCGCCACGTCCTCGTGGAGCGCCACCGTGGTCCCAGTACCGATCGTGACGGTTCCGCCCGCGGGGAGGTTGAGCGCGGCGCCGTTGCCCGCAGCGATGGTGTTGCCTCGTTGTCCCGCCTGATCGAAGACCTCGAGACCCACGTCCACGGGGGTGGACCCCACGTTGGTGCACACGACGTCCGTCTGGGCGTTGTGGTTCTTCACCACGGTTGGGAGGACTGCGACGAGCCGGGCGGCCCCAGCCCCCTGGTTGGCGTTGGAGAAGGTCGGGAGCGGGGTGTCGGTGATACCACCGCGGGCGCGTGCGGCCGGGCCGGCGATCAGGCAGGCAGTGACGAGCAGACAGAACGCGCGGTGCAACGTCATGGAAGATCAGGCTCGGGCGCGGCCGGGCCTCAGGGGATACGCACGAGGGGGATGGTCACTATGGTCGGTGGCGGGAGCGTGCAGGGAGGTACGGCCGCCGGATTACAGATCGTGTGCAGCTTGTCGACGAGCATCGCGGTGCAGAAGACGTTCAGCGAGGTCGCGACCACCCGCCCCGAGCCGTTGCGGAGGTTGGGGAGTCCGCTCCCCGCCGTGTTCATGGCGAGCGTTCCGTCCTCGTGCAGCTCCGCGGTGCCCGCGGTGCCGATGGTCACCGTGTGTCCCGGGGCGACGGCGAGCATCGCCCCGCTGCCGGGCCCACAACACCCCGGACAGAGCGCCGCCGGGCAACCGTTGACGGCGTCGGTGCTGTTATCGACCGTACACGCCTGGCCGGCGCGGCTGCCCCCGTTGCACAGGAGGCCCGCGGCCGTCACGTTGTTGCGCAGGGCGCCGGTCTCGTCGAATAC
>DATILR010000077.1:0-4106 GCA_035476275.1 Binatus sp. (SeqCode)
TGTAGGGCGGGTTCTCGAAACCGATCGCGCGGGAATCCGCGAACGCGCGAGTGCTGAATGCAACTATTGCCAGAAAAGAAAAGAAGACAGCAGTGCACCTTCGTAGGCTCGACATGCGGCGTTCTCCTTCCGGGCGTGCGCCCTTGACGTGCAGAAGCGTTCCGTTGACCTGATGCAGGCAGATCGGTTCGCGAAGGTCCCGCTCAGACTGCCACGCTTCTGCCGGCGTGCAGCGAGCCGCTAACACCCCGCACACCCAACGCCTACGACCTGATGACCTGCGTCCCGCTCCCGCTGGTCGCTCTCCTTGGGCCAGGCCCGGGGCAGCCGATCCGCTAACGCAGACGAGTGTCGCCACCGCGAGGATGGCTCGAGTACGTCATCGGCTCCCCTCGTGAGTAATGCGCGACATCGCCTGGGTCCGCGCGAGTTGTGCTGTCCGGACTGCAACACCCCCGGAGACATGGGGCGGCATTGTCGGGGCGCTGACGCCAGCCCGACAATAGGGAAGATTTGCTAGGGCACTTTTGCCCTATGCGAGATCGCGGAGCCCTCCGACGGCCACGCTGCACGACTGGCCAGAGCACGTGCGAGCGTTCGTCATCCGGGCGCGCAGCTGGGCGATCGCCGCGCATCGCTCCGTCTGAGGAATCCCGATTACGGCCGCCACTGGCTCGCCGGGCAAGGTCGGCATTCAACCCTCCGGCGGGGCGAAACCCTGGCGGAGGGTGTTCTCCGTCACCACGCGCGGCTCGACGAGCTGCAGGAGATAGTCCGGCCCGCCCGCCTTGGAGCCGACGCCCGAGAGGCCGTAGCCGCCGAACGGCTGCCGGCCGACGCGCGCCCCGGTGATGGCGCGGTTCACGTACAGGTTGCCGGCCCGGAGTTCTTCGCCAGCGCGACGGATGTGGGATGGTGAGCGGGAGAAGAGCCCGCCGGTCAGCGCGTACGGGGTGTCGTTGGCGAGCGCGAGAGCCTGGTCGAAGTCGTCGGCCCGGACCACTGCGAGCAGCGGACCGAAGACCTCATCGTTCCAGACCCGGCCTCGTGGATGGGTCAGGAGGACGATCGTCGGGCCGGCGTACCAGCCACCCGACGGGACGTCGTCACGGGCGACCACGATCTCCCCTTCCTCGCGCGCGAGCGCGCGGTAGCGGGCGACGCGCTGGCGGGCGTCCGCGTCGATGAGCGGGCCGACTGCCGTCCCGAGCTCGCGCGCGTGCCCCACCGGCACGATCGCTGTCGCGCCGACGAGCCGGTCGACCAGCTCCTCGTAGACCGGTCCGATGGCGATCACGCGCGCGGCGGCCGAGCACTTCTGGCCGGCGTAGTCGAACGCGCTCGCCACGATCGCGGGAACGGCCTGATCCAGGTCGGCATCGGTATCGACGACGATCGCGTTCTTGCCCCCCATCTCGGCGACGACCCGTTTCACGTGCCGCTGCCCGGGGCGGGCGACGGCGGCGCGCTCGACGATCGAGAGCCCGACCTCTCGCGACCCGGTGAAGACGACGAAGGCCACGGCCGGATGCTCGACCAGGAAGGGGCCCAGCTCCTCGCCGATGCCCGGCAGGAAGGCGAGCGTGCCGGGCGGGAGCCCTGCCTCGAGGAGGATCTCGACCAGGCGCCAGGCGACCCCGGGTGTCTGCTCGGCGGGCTTGAAGAGGACGCAGTTGCCGGTCACGAGGGCGGCGCCGACCATGCCTGCCGGAATCGCAAGGGGGAAATTCCACGGAGCGATGACCGCACCGATTCCGCGCGGCTGGTAGCGGAGGGCGTTCGTTTCACCGGGGGCCTGGAGGAGAGGCGCTCCGGCGCCGAGCCGGATCGCCTCGCGGCCATAGTACTCGCAGAAGTCGATCGCCTCGCAGACATCGGCGTCGGCCTCCCGCGGCGGCTTGCCGGCCTCGAAGACCTCGAGTGCGGCGAGCGCCGCGCGGCGCCGACGCATGATCGCCGCGGCACGGAAGAGGACGGCAGCCCGGTCCCGCCAGCTCGTGGCCCGCCAGGCGAGCCAGGCGTCGACCGCGACCGCGATGGCGCGCTCCGCGTCAGCGGCGCCGGCCCGTCCGGCACGGCAGACGAGGGTCGCGAAGTCCCCCGGGTCGACGGAGACGATGCTCTCTTCGGTCGGGACGGGCCGGCCATCGATCAGCACCGGGGCCGTGAAGCCGAACGCCGCTGGCGCGGTGGCGACGGCGGCGGCGAGCCACGCGCGCGAGGCCGGGCGCCGGAGCTCGGCGTGGGGCTCGTTCATGAAGGCGGTCGGGGCGCGCGAGTCGGTCGGAGGAGGAGAAGGCCTGTCCCCTGCCGGCGCTGGCAGCGAGGTCACATCGGGTGGCGCGATGAGCGCGTCGAGATCCTGTCCCTCGGCGAAGCGCTGGCGGATGAACGACTCGTTCGAGGTGTTCTCGAGTAGACGACGGACGAGGTAGGCCATCCCGGGCAGGAGCTCGCCGATCGGTGCGTAGACGCGCACCCGGAACGCGAGCTGGCGGAGCGCCGAATGCACCGGTTCGGCCATGCCGTAGAGGAGCTGGAGCTCGACCGCCGTGTCGGGCAGCCCCGCCGCGCGTGCACACACGATCGCATGGGCGAGGCTCCGGACGTTGTGGCTGCCGAACGCCGGCCTGAGCGTGCCCGCCCGCTCGATCAGATACCGCGTGCAGCGCTCGTAGTTTGCATCGGTCTCCGCCTTTCGCTCGAAGACGGGAACCGGCCAGCCCTCACCGCGCGCCACCACGACCTCGGAATCCCAGTAGGCGCCCTTGACCAGGCGGACGGCGAGGGGCCGGCGGAGCGTCGCCTGCGCCCAGGCCGTCATCGTCTCGAGATCGGCGAGCGCGTCGCGCCGGTACGCCTGGATGACGCAGCCGAGCTCGGGACCGTCGGGGAACTCGGCGCCGAGCGTGCGCCCGAGCTCGAGCGTCAGGTCCTTCACCTCGTCGTGCTCGGTGTCGAGGTGGATGGTCGCTCCCGCGTCACGGGCTCGCGCCAGGATCGGGCGGAGACGGGCGCGCGCGTCGGCCAAACCGGCGCTGGCAGTCAGGGGCGCGAAGAGCGGCGAGAGCGCCGTCGGTTTGACCGACACGTTGGCGCGCGGCACGACGCCCCAGGGATCGCGCTCGAGCTGGCGCCGCTCCGGCCAGGCAGGGGCGGCGGCGACGAGCGCATCGAGCGTGGTCATGACGCGCGCCGCGTAGCGGTCGGCTTCTCCAGCACTCACGATTTTCTCGCCGAGGAGGTCGACGGTGGCGGCCTCGCCGGCCCGCCAGAGCCGCGCGAGACGCGGGAGTGCCTCCTCCGCGGTAGCGCCCGCGATCAGCTGCCGGGCCATGCGGGTGATGTTCCGCCGCGCGGCCGCGGCCGTGACGACTGCCCCGAAGGGAACGTGCTCGGCCACCTCGAGCCCGAGCTCCAGCACGCGCGGAACTGGAACCCCGGCGAAGTACTCTTCCAGGTGGCGCATGACGTCCGCGTCGTCCCGGCAGGCCGGGAAGGCGTCGACGAAGCGGAAGAGCTGCGTCTTGAAGCGGGGCTCGGCCATGGCCCATGCGAGCATCCGCTCGCTCCACCAGCCGAGCCGGAAAACCCGGGCCGGTTCCGCCCGGCCGGCGTCCGCGATCCGCCGGGCGAGCATCTGCACCTCGCGTTCGTGCGCGGCGAGCATCTCGCTTCCCTTCCCCGTCGGAGGCCCGGGCGCAATCCGGGCGCGCCGGCGCGACGCCTCACGGCTTAGGGACAGTCGAGCGTGAAGCTCCAGCTCAGGGTCGTCCCGTCGGCGGTGAGCGACGCGCCGTAGCTCACCCCCTTCACGAGCGGCTCGCGGGGGATGAGGACGACGGCACCGCGTGCCTTTCAAACCTGCGCGAGGCGCTGCATTGACGGCAGGCTGGGGAGGGGGCAGGTAACGGTCGCCGCGCATGGCTCGCCACGTTCTCCACGTCGACATGGACGCGTTCTACGCCGCGGTCGAGCAGCGGGACCGCCCGGAGCTGCGCGGCAAGCCCGTGATCGTGGGGGCCGACCCGAAGGGCGGCCGCGGGCGCGGTGTCGTGGCGACCGCGTCCTACGAGGCCCGCAAGTTCGGCGTGGGCAGCGCCATG
>DATILR010000078.1:0-23232 GCA_035476275.1 Binatus sp. (SeqCode)
GGTCTCGGTCCCGCTCGCGGCCGACTGGGCCGGAGGGCTCCAGCGCGAGGTGCCACTCGACGGCAACGGCAGCACCTGGCAGGTGCACGCCACCGTGAACGGGAGCTTCAGCGGCCTCTTCCTCCTCGACACGGGCGCCACTTACTGCGTCCTCGCCCCCACCGCCGCCCGCCGGATGAGCGTGAAGCCCACGGGCGAGACCGTCGACATCCGCACCGCCAACGGCACCGTCCGGGCGCCCATCGTTGAGCTGGCGAGCATCGATGTCGGGGGAAACCGCGCAAGGCAGGTCCGCGCGATCGTCCATCCCGCAGTCGCGCCCCCGCTCGACGGGATCATCGGCCTGAGCTTCCTCAACCGCTTCAGCTACGGGATCGACCCACGCCGCCGCGTCCTGAGGCTCAACTGACGCCGCGGGGGCCGGGGGTACCGCTCGGGCTCCGGTCCTCGGCGGCTCGCTGGGCGTACACGGCCGAGCCAACGTCCCGCCTGCGGGTCGCCCGAGCGGTACCCCCGGCCCCCGCGGACGATCGTCTTCGCTATACCCCGAGGACGTTGATCGTGCAGGCGGAGCCCAAGCCGATGACGTGGGCGAGGCCGACCTTCGCGCCCTCGACCTGGCGGTCGCCGGCGCGGCCACGGAGGTGCTGGGTCACCTCGAAGATGTTCGCGACGCCCGTAGCCCCCAGCGGGTGGCCCTTCGATAGGAGGCCGCCCGAGACGTTCACCGGGACGCGGCCGCCGTGCGCCGTCTCGCCCTCGTCGATCATTCGCCCTGCCTCGCCGTCCCCGCAGAGCCCCAGGTTCTCGTAGTGGAGTAGCTCGGCGGTCGCGAAGCAGTCGTGGAGCTCGACTAGGTCGACGTCCTCGGGGCCGACGCCGGCCTTGGCATAGGCCTGCTTGGCGGCGTTGCGCGTGAGGGTGCTGACGTCGGGGAGCGTGAGGTCGCGATCGGTCCACGGGTCCGAGGTGAGGACCGAGGCGAGCACCTTCACCTTGGCGCCGAGTTGGCGCGCCTTCTCCGGCGATACCAGAACCGCCGCGGCCGAGCCGTCGCCCGTCGGGCAGCACATGTAGAGGGTATTGGGATACGCGACCGTTCGGGATTTGAGAACGTCGTCGAGCGAGACCTCCACCTGGTACTGGGAGAGCGGGTTCTTGGTCGAGTGGCGGTGGTTCTTCACCGCCACCTTGGCGAACTGCGCCTGGGTGGTGCCGTACTTCCGCATGTGCTCCATGCCGGCTTGCCCGAAGACCGCCGGCATGAGCCCGCTGCCGATGACCCCCTCGGTGCGGATGCCCGAGCCCCCTCCGCCGCCCGTGAGGAGGCCCATCTTCCCCATCTGCTCCACACCGACGGCGAGAGCCACGTCCTGCTCCCCGGACGCGACCGCCATCCACGCCTCGCGAAAGGCGGTCGAGCCGGTGGCACAGGCATTGGCGACGTTCACCACCGGGATGCCCGTCTGGCCGATCTCCTGCAGGATGCGCTGGCCGACCATCGCATTCGCCTGGAAGAGGCACCCGGCGGCCAGGAGCTCGACGTCGCGCATCGTCAGTCCGGCATCGGCGAGCGCGAGGAGCGCCGCTTCCGCCCCCAGATCCGGCACGTCCCGGTCGGGGTACCGACCGAACCTGATCATGGCCACGCCGGCGACGAAGACCTCGCGCATGACGGCTGTCCCCCTCTAGCGCTCGACCGGACGGAAATAGAACGCCACCACGTCGTTGCCCTCGCGGTCCTGCTGGCTGATGCCGGTGGTCATCTCCAGCGGCATGCCGAAGCGGAGGTGCGCGGGATCGGGTGGCACGTCGACGATGTTGCAGCGCACGGCGACGCCCTCGGGAAGGTCGACCACGCCGACAACGTAGGGCACCGGCACGCCGGGCGAGGACTGGTGGACGATCGAGTAGACCCAGAGCGCACCGCGCCGCGAGAGCGGGATCTCCGCGAACGATCCCTGGGCGAAGCAGCGCGAGCAAGCCCGCCGACGGCTCAGGTACACCGCGCCACACCCCCCGCAGCGCTGTCCCACCAGGTGGGGCTCGCCACCGTCGGGCAAGCGCAGGAAGGGCACGATCGGACGGCGGGCCTTGGGTTCGGTGGTACTCGACGGGGCGCCCACGGCGCCGGCCTAGCACCCACCCCACGGCCTGTCCAGATGTTGGCCGTTTGCCTCTCGTCCGTGTCTTGCATATCTCGCGGGGTGATGGGAACGCTCGCCCCTCGGATTGCCCTCCTGACCCTCGTGCTGCTCGTCGCGACGAGGACCGGCGCCGAGGAACCCTGGACCCTCGACGCCACCACGTGGCAGCGCGGGAAGGACCTCGTCCCCGAGCCGGTGCTGAAGCGCGTCCAGGCGGGCGAGTACCGCTTCCCGATCGTCCCCGCCGATCCTGTGCGCTTCCACGACAACTACAGCAAGCCGTTCTGGGAGGGCAGCGCCGCCAACGAGGGCAAGTACGACCTCGACCCCACCACCTGCGGGCTACGGGACAAGGCGACGGGCAAGGTCCCCGACTTCTTCTTCGGCTACCCCTTCCCGACCATCAACCGCGACGATCCCCAGGCCGGCTGCCAGATCGCGTGGAACTTCACCGCGGCGAGCCTGATGAGCGGTGGCACGGGGGCGAGCTTCTATCTCACCGGCCTCGACCAGGCGGGGGCGTACCGGACGATCCGGACTCGGATCCAGGCGACGACGTACGTCGGCCGTCACGGCGGCCCCATCGAGAACCCGGAGCGGGTGGTCGCCAAGGCCACGTCGCTCGCACTCGAGCCACCCGACGTGGAAGGGGTCTCGACCCTCACCATCCGTTACCTCGACTGGGACAAGCCGGACGACATGTGGGCCTTCGTCCCCCAGACACGTCGAGCCCGGCACATCAGCGCCGCCTCGCGCTCCGAGCCCGTCGGCGGCATGGACATCTTCGCGGACGACATCAACTGCTATGCCGGCAAGGTCGAGACCTACCACTGGAAGCTCGTGGGCGAGGGCCAGATTCTCGCCCCGATCGTCGCCCAGCCCTACGCGCTGCCGCAACGCCAGGTCTCTCCCACCCGCTGGATGATCGACACGCCCGAGCTCCCGGCCCGCTACGAGGGGGGGTCCGGCCCGGGCGCGCCCTGGCTCATCACGGGCGGCCTCGTGTTCGTGCGCCGGCCGGTCTGGATCGTCGAGGGTGTCTCGACGGACCCCTACTACAACTTCGGCAAGGTCATCATGTACTTCGACCGCGAGATGTACCGCATCTACTGGAAGGTCGTGAACAACCGCGCCGGTGAGTACTTCTACAACGCGATGTGCGGCTACACCTTTGCCGAGACGGCCGACCGGACGCTCTCCGCCGTGCTGCCGAGCGTGGTCGTCGGCGTCAACGACAAGACCAACCGCGCCGCGATCGGCGGCCGGCCCCGCGACCAGTTCATCGAGCAGCACTTCGATCCGGCCGAGTTCACCCTGAAGGCGATCACCCGCATCGCCGACTGAGAGGTCCCATGGACGAGTTCCGCGGACGCGTGGCGGTGATCACCGGCGGAGGCGGCGGGATCGGCGCCGCGATGGCCGCGGCGTTCGCCGCCCGGGGCGCCCGCATCGTCCTGGCCGACCTCGACGCGCAGGCGATGGAACGGGTCGCCGCCACTCTGCCCGTCGCGCGCACCGACATCCTCACCGTCCCGACCGACGTCACCCGGCTCGAGAGCGTGCGGGCCCTCGCGGCCGCCACCACGGCACGCTTCGGCGGCGTGCACATCGTCTGCAACAACGCCGGCGTCGCCACCTTCAGCGAGATCGCCGACGCCACCCACGCCGACTGGGAGTACACCATGTCCGTCAACTTCTGGGGCGTGGTGCACGGCGTGGAGGCCTTCCTCCCGCTGCTCCTGGCCCAGGGCGCAGGCGGCCACATCATCAACACCTCCTCGATGGCCGGCCTGGTGGGCATGCGCTGGCTCGGCGTCTACTGTGCCTCCAAGTTCGCGGTCGTGGGTCTCAGCGAGGCCCTCCACCGGGAGCTCGCGGAGCGTGGCATCGGGGTGAGCGTCCTCTGCCCGATGATCGTGCAGACGAACATCAACGAGAATTCCGTCCGCAACCGCCCGGCCACCCTCCGCAACCCGGGGCCCGACATCGTCCCCGCCGCCGATGCGATGGCGGGCGGCGTGATCGCGCCCGACGAGGTGGCCCGCCGGGTCGTGCGGGCGATCGAGCGCAAGGACCTCTACATCCTCACCCACCCCGAGCAACGCGAGATCCTCCGCCGCCGGGCGGCCCGCCAGGATCGGATGTTCGAACCCGACCACTGGTGAGACGCGGCGGGGTTCCCCTCCCCGCAGGATGCCGTTCCAGGACGGCACTTTCTCGCAGAACCTAGTTGCGCCCCGGCCTCTAGATATAGTACCGCAGTCCGTTACGGCGATGTTAAACGCATTAATGGTGCTGCTCGCCGCCCGGAGTGACGCTCGTCGAGACGACCGGATTCGGCCACCGGATCAGGCCACGGCACGGGACCGCATCGTCTAAGGATGATGCGCGGTCGTTCCCTAGCCCGCGGTCGAGAGGGCGATCAGCGCTTGCGCGGCGTAGTAGGTCACCATGACGGCGGCGTCCCCGGCTGGCAGGGGTCGGACGAAACGCCCGAAGGCCAGCAGGCCGTCCGACATCATGAAGAGGAGCGCGCCGGCCAGCGCGAGGATCCCGCTGGGCTCGGGGGTGAACGGGGCAGCGGCGCGCCGGGCAGCCTGCCAGCCCATCGCGCTGATGACGGCGACGTACACCCCAACCGGCCAGCGCAGCGCTCCTGCCCGTCGCCAGAGGGCCGCCGTGAGAGTGGCAGCGACGGCCAGAAACGGAGCGAGAACGGTCGCGTCCGGCCCCCCCGCGTGC
Organism: Binatus sp. (SeqCode); assembly: GCA_035476275.1. GTDB lineage: Bacteria > Desulfobacterota > Binatia > DP-6 > DP-6 > DP-23. The sequence continues at coordinate 4,890 of DATILR010000078.1, forward strand.
GGCCCGCTCGCGAAGGCCGCGATGTAGAAGAGATGCGCCACCAGGAAGCTCGCCAGGCCGGCCACGAAGCGGTCCGGCTCGAGCAGGCAGACGTCACCCACCATCGAGCACGCGAGTCCCGCCACCACGAGCGTGGAGTAGTGGCCCTCGAGCGACGGGCCCTGCCACACCATCACGGCGAGCATCGCGATGGGGAGCGGCTTCAGCAGGCCGGCGAGCCGCGGCAGGCCAACGTGGCGCGCGACGATGTGTCCTGCGCCGAGCGCGCCGGCGACCGGCATCGCGAAGGTCCCCATGCGGCGCGTCACTCAATCCATCTGAGCGAGCAACGTCAATGGCCGCGCCGGCGGCGCGCGCAACGCGAAGTGTCCATGCAGGGGATTGACCGTACCGTCCTCAAGCGGCAACAGAGAGTTTCGCCCGACGCCACGGCACGACGTGCGCAGCAGTGTGTGGTGCCATGGCCCGCATAATGATCGCCCCCGACACGAACGTGCTGGACGAACACGTCCAGGCCGGTTCCATCCTCGTCATCGCGAGCAGCCCGGCCGATCCAGACGTCGCGCGGACGGTGGACGTCCTCCGCTCCCTGGCCGAGACGACCCTCACCGGCGCCGACGCAGCGATGGATCTCCTCGCCCGGGTCGACGCGGACCTGATCATCGCCGACGAATCCCTCGGTGCGCAGAGCGGTTGCGACTTCCTGGCCGAGGCGATCGCGCTCCGCCCCTCCGCGGTCCCCCTCCTCCTCGCCCGATCCGGTCCCCGCCCCGTGGTCCGGAACGGCAACGGGCTGGCCGTGCTCCGGAAGCCGGTCGACGAGCACGCTCTGCGGACGATCGCCAGCCTCGCACTCCGGACGGCCATCCTGCAGCGTGCCGTGCGGGAGCTCGAGCACGAGAATCTCCGCCTCCGTCCGCTCGACCAGCTGGCCATGCGGGATGGTCTCATCGAGCCGGAGGATCTCGAGACCTACGAAGGGATCCGGACCCGGAGCCCCGGCATGCGCGCCGTGCTGCGCATGCTCGCCGAGATCGAAGAGAGCGACGTCACCGTGCTGATCCACGGTGAGACCGGAACCGGCAAGGAGCTCGTCGCGCGGGCCATCCATGCACGGAGCCGCCGGCATCACGGCCCCTTCGTCGCCGTCAACCTGGGAAGCCTCTCGGACCAGCTGAAGGAGAGCGAGCTCTTCGGGCACGTCCGGGGGGCCTACACGGGGGCGAGCGAGAGTCGGGGCGGGCTCTTCGTCGAGGCCAACCACGGCACGATCTTCCTCGACGAGATGGCGGAGGCGAGCCCGGCCCTGCAGGTGGCCCTCCTCCGGGTGCTCGAGGAAGGCATGATCACGCCGGTCGGGGCGGATCGACCACGACCCGTGGACGTGCGCATCGTCTCCGCCACCAACCGTGATCTCGAGGCCCTCGTCCGCGAGGGCCGTTTCCGGCGTGACCTCTACTACCGCCTCAACGTCTTCCCGATCTCGCTGCCGCCGCTGCGGGACCGTCTGGAGGACATCTTCCCGCTCGCCAACCATTTCCTGGCGGTCGCCTCGCGCGACCTCGCCCGCAAGCCCTCCGGCATCTCGCGCGAGGCCCGCATCGTCCTCGAGGCCTATCGCTGGGAGGGGAACGTCCGCGAGCTCCGGAACGCGATGGAGCGGGCCGCGATTCTCTGCCGCGGCGGCCTCATCGTCGCGGCCGATCTCCCCATCGCCTGGGGCGCCGGCGGCGGCGCGGACAACGGACCAGCGATCGCCATCCCCCCGGGCGGCGCCACCCTGCGCGACCTCGAGCGGGAGATCTTCGTCAAGACGCTGGCGCTCGCCGACGGAAACCAGAGCCGCGCCGCCCGGATCCTCGGTCTCCACGAGAGCACGTTCCGGTTCCGTCTCCGCAAGCTCGGTCTCGCGACGCGCGCTCCGATCTCGTAGCTGGCTACGAAACGCGTAGCAGGCTACGGCGAGCGACGCCCTCCGTCGATTCGCCCGTCCTCGCTGCGTCACCGGCCGTCGTGCGCGCCTGACGGCGCCGCCCGGTCGTAGCCGGTTGTCGGCGCTGCGCTGACGCCGTGCGGTCTGCCTCGCTTTTTGCGTTGGCATCCGCGCTGCATGGCGCCCCAGCCTCGCGAGCACCGGCGCGTGCGATGGAGAAACTCCCCAGATGACGCAGGAGACGGTCGAGCGAATTCTCGGGCGCATCCTCACCGACGCCCGCTTCCGCCGGCGTTTCTTCGCGCGCCCGGAGGAGCACCTGCGCGAGTTCGAGCTCGTCGATCACGAACGCGACAGCCTCTTCAAGCTCGACCCGGCCGAGGTGGAGCTGCTCCTCGAGCTGCTCGCCGAACGCCTGGATCCCCGCATCGTGCGCGGCTAGGAGGACCGTCATGAAGACCACTCACCTCACTCTCGGGACGCAACGCGTGACCGCGCTCCTCCTGCTCGGAGCGCTGGCTGGCTGCGCACCGCGACCAGCGCTGACCCCCGGGCTCGGCGCCAGCGGCGGCCACGTCGCGAACCTGCCCGAGACGCCTGCCGAGAACCTGGCGCGCCTCGAGCAGCTGAGCACCGAGCGACGCGCCAAGCAGAGCCCGACCGACTACATCCTCGGCGAGGGCGACCTGCTCTCCGTGCGTGCGGTCGGCCTCGACGACCTCACCCAGCGGGTGCGCGTCGAGGGAGATGGGACCATCACCCTGCCACTCGTGAACGCCGTGTCTGTCGGAGGCAAGACGGTCACCGAAGCCCAGCGCGAGCTCACTCGCCGGGTCGGGGAGTTCATGTACGACCCGCACGTCACGCTCTTCGTCGAGGAGTACCGGAGCCGGCAGGTGGGCGTGGTCGGGGCGGTGCAGCACCCCGGTCTGGTGAGCCTCACGGAGCAGCACTCGACCCTCCTGGATGCCCTCTCGGCGGCCGGTGGCATGCTGCCCGAGGCGACCGGGCGCGTGTATCTCATCCCCGCGGAAAGCCGCCCCCGGACGGCGGCCGAGCCTGTCCAGGTGGCGATGCAGCAAGGGACCGGACTCGGTGCCGTCCCGAGCAGCGACGGCCACGCCCCGATCATGCTCGACATGAAGGAGCTCGGGCAGGCGGCGGAGAGCACCTTCTTCAGCCTGCCCGTCCGTGCAGGCGACGTCGTCATGGTGCCGGGTGCCGGCGAGTTCATCGTCGGCGGATGGGTGGAGAAGCCGGGCAACTATCCGCTCAAGACCACCCTCACCCTGCGCGGAGCGATCGCCACCGGGGGCGGCCTCTCCTTTCCGGCCGACACGAAGCGGATCCAGATCCACCGTCTCACCGCGAACGGGAGCACCGAGAACCACGAGGTCGACTACGCCGCCATCGATGCGCAGCGGATCTCTGACGTCTTCATCCACGACGGTGACGTCGTGGACGTGAAGGCCTCGACGCTCAAGCTCATCCCCTACTCCATCTACAAGGTGTTCGCAGACCTGATCCGGTTCGGGGCCGGCATCAGGGTGGCTCCATGAGAAAGCGAGGCGGCCGATGACGCCCATTAGCAGTTATCCGGTCCCGACGTCCCCGACGGCGAACGCGTTGGGCAGAGTGCGTCCCGTGGAGCTGCCACCACCCCTCGAGGGCGGGCTGGTGCGCGACATGCTCGCCATCCTCCGCCGCCAGTGGAAGGTGATGGCGCTCACGGTCCTCGTCGTCGCGGGTGCAACCGCTGCGTACTGCGAGTTCGCCACTCCCTGGTACACGGCGACGGCCACCGTGCTGATCGACTCCCGTTCTCCCCAGCTGCTGAACGGGCAGCAGATCGAGCAGGACCCGGACGCGCTCAACAGCGCGAAGTACGACTACTACCAGACGCAGTTCACCCTCCTCGTGAGCCCGACCCTGAGCGCGCGCGTCATCGACCAGCTCGGGCTCGCCCACGATCCGCGCTTCGTGCCTCCGGGACCGCCCTCGACCCCCCTGCCCCCCGGGGCCGACCCCACCGTGCTGCTCGTGCAGCAGTATCTCCGCCTGCTCACCGTCCTGCCAGTGCGGGGCACCCGGCTGGTGACGGTCTCGTTCACGAGTCGCGATCCCCAGCTCGCCACGCAGGTGGCGAACACCCACGTGAGCCTCTTCCTCCGTCGCGGGGTCGAGCGGGTCGACCAGTCGATGGAGCAGATCCGGACCTTTCTCCAGACGAAGCTCAGGGACCTGCAGGACCGTCTGCAGGGCGCCGAGACGAAGCTGATCAAGTACCAGAGCGCCCACAAGCTCCTGCCCGTCGACCTGACCCAGGGCGTTGCCAACGAGCGTTTCACCGACCTGAGCCGCCGCCTGACGGCCGCCGAGGCCGACAAGATCACCCTCGACGCGCAGTACCAGCTCATCCTGCGCCACGACTACGACGGCCTGCCTGCCGTCCTCGCCAGCCCGCTCATCCAGAAGCTGCGCGAGGACATGAACAAGCTCGAGGTCGACTACGCCCTGATGGCGAAGAAGTTCCGGCCCACCTATCCCCCGCTCGCCCAGCTGGCCGGGCAGCTCGAGACCGCGCGCGCGCTGCTCCGGCACGAGACCGAGAAGGTGGTGGCCGGCGTCGAGGCGAATCACCTCGCCGCCGCACAGACCGTGCGCGACCTCCGCCGGACGCTCTCAGCGGAGCGTCGCGTCCTCCTCGAGCACAAGGACACCGAGGGCGAACTGCTGCGCCTGACGCGCGACGTGGAGACCACCCGCGCGCTCCACGACAACGTGCTCGCCCGCGTGAAGGAGCTCGACGTCGCGGGGGGGGCCGATTCCTCCAACATGAGCGTGGCCGAGGCAGCGGTTGCGCCCGTGTGGCCGAGCTCGCCCGCCACCAAGCTCGCCCTGTTGCTCGGTCTTGCCACCGGGCTGGTGCTGGGCACGGGCATCGCGTTCCTGCGCGACTCCTGGCAGCGCACCGTACGCGACGTGCAGGACGTGCGTCTCGTGACCGGGCTCGAGACCCTGGCGATCATTCCCGACTTCAAGGCGGTCTCCTCAGCGCCGGTCCACGAGCGGCTCCGCTGGCGGGCGGCGCAGGCCCGCACCGCCGCGCGGAAGAGCCTGCGGCGCCTGCGCGCGGTCACCCCGGAGAACGGCCACGCGTCCGCCGTCGTGCCCGTCCTGCCGATCCGGACCTCGCCCTCTGCCGAGGCGTACCAGACCCTCCGCACCGCGCTGCTCCTCTCGCGGGGAAGCGCCCACCCGCGAGTGATCCTCGTGACCAGCGCCGCCGCACGGGAGGGAAAGACGACCACCGCGGTGAACGCGGCGCTCGCGCTCGCCAGCTGCGGGGCGACCGTCCTCCTGATGGACGGAGACCTGCGGCTTCCCCGCTGTCACGAAGCCCTGCGCGTGGCGGACCACCCCGGGCTCACCGAGTACCTCTCGGGCAGCATGGTGGCCCATCCGATCCAGCCCACGTCCAATGCGAACCTGTCGTTCATCGCGGCCGGCGGAGCCGCGGCCAACCCGACCGAGCTGCTCACCTCCTGGCGCCTCAGCGCGCTCCTCCGCGCCGTGCGCAAGCGCTTCGACTACGTGGTGATCGACTCCCCGCCCGTGCTCGCCGTGAGCGACGGCCTCCTGCTCGCGAACGCCGTCGACGGGGTGCTGCTGGTCGCCGAGAGCCAGCGGACAGCGGCTGATCGAATGCAGCTCGCGGTCCTCAGGCTCCACCAGGCCGGGGCCCGCCTGCTCGGCGCGGTGCTGAACCGCGGCGAGGTGGAGCGGGAGTACTACCGCTACCAGTACCAGCGCCCGCAGAACGGCGCGGGCGCGAGCGCCGTGGCAGCGCCGGGTGCGGCGCTGGAGCCGGAGCTCGCCTGACGGGACACGCATGACGGGCGGCATCCGCATCCTCGACATCGTCAACACGGACCACGCTGCGTTGAACTTCCTCGTCTACCGCGTGGAGTGGATAAACCGGCGGACGGAGTTCCAGAACGACGTCGTCTGCAGCACGGGTCCCCATCTCGAGCACCTCGACCTGCGGGGGGCCCGCCTGACACCGCTCAACATTCCCCGTGGACTGTCGCCGGTCGGCGTACCCCGCCTGCTCCTCCAGCTGCTGCGCATTCTGCGCACCGAGCGTTACACCATCGTGCACACGCACAATTCGATCACCGGGGCCGTCGGCCGCATCGCTGCCCGCCTCGCACGCGTCCCCGTCACCGTCCACACAACGCACGGATTCCACTTCCACGAGCACATGCCGGCCGCGCGGCGGCTGCCGTACGTGGCCGCGGAACGCTGGCTCACCCGCTGGTGCGATGTGCTCCTCGTCCAGAACCGCGAGGAGCTGGAGGAAGTCCGGCGCCTGGGCCTCCGGCCGCGGCAGGGCGTCCACCACGTCGGCAACGGCATCGACCTGCATCGCTTCCGGCCGCGGCTGCTCCAGCCCCGCAACCCCCGTCCCGTCATCCTCTGCGTCGGACGCCTCGAGCCGGTGAAGAACCACGGCCTGCTGCTGCGCGCGCTGAAGCGCCTGCCCCGCTCGCAGAGCCCGGTGGTGTGGCTGGTCGGCGACGGCCCCTACCGCCAGCGCTACGCGGCGCAGGTCCAGCGCGACGGTCTCGCCGACACCGTCCACTTCCTGGGCTACCGGTACGACATCCCCGAGCTCACCGCGGCCGCGGACGTCGCGGTCCTCCCCTCCATCAAGGAGGGGCTGCCGCGCGCGCTCATGCAGGCAATGGCGGTCGGCGTCCCGGTGGTCGCGACCGACGTGAAGGGCAACCGCGAGGTCGTCCGGCACGGAAGGACGGGCTTCCTCGTCCCCCTCGACGACCCCGACGCCCTAGCGCACTGCCTCGCCCGGCTGCTCGAGTCACCCAGCCTGCGTCGCGACATGGGGGCTCATGCCGCGCAGCATGCCCGCCGTCACTTCGGCGAGGATCGCGTGGTCGAGCGGCTCGTCCGCATCTACCGCAAGACGCTCACGGCACGCGGCCTCGACCCCGCCGGATCCCGACGGCAGCCCCGGGACGCCCGGGAGCGCGCGGGAGCGCAACCGTGAGCCCGACCCCCAGCCGACCCACCGCCCTGCTCATCCTGGGCACGATGCTCGTCCTCCTCCCCATCGTGGCGATCTCCGGGCCGGGCCACACCGCGCCGGTCGATTTCATCAACGTCCTCTTCATCGCGGCTTACTGGTGCCTCCTCGTCGTGCGCCGCGAGTCACCCGCCTTCCCCTTCCTCTGGCCGCTCTGGCTCATCCTGCTCGGCAGCTGCATCGGCCTCTACTGCGCGCCCAGCCCCTCCACGGGCGTGCTGACGATCATCCAGGAGGTCTACCTCTACGTCTGGTTCGTGACGATGGCGCACTTCCTCTCCCGGTCGTGCCGCCTGACGTCCGTCATCGCCATCTGGGCCGCGGTCGCCGGCACCCTCGGGCTCCTCGCCTTCGGCGACGTCCACTTCGGGCTGCTGCACGGGCTGATGCTGGAAGGGGCGAACCGCGCGCAGGGCACCTTCGAGAACCCGAACATGTTCGGGAACTATCTCGTGATCTCGTTCTTCCTCACCTGGGCCGCGGCACGGGCGCGGCAGCGGTTCCTCTACCTGGCCCTCCCCGCCCTGGTCGCGGGCGTCCAGGCCACCGCCTCAAACGGCGCCCTCCTCGGCCTCGTGAGTGGCTGGTGTGGCGCCGTGGCCGTCGACCGTCGCTACCGCTCGCCCCAGGCGGTCGGCGCGCTCCTCATCGTCGTCGCCGTGGGGATGGCCGTGGTGAGCATCTGGCGCGATCAGGTGCAGGCCATGGCGATGGGGGTGATCAGCGCCGAGCGAGGCGAGATCGCGGGGGCGGCGCTCAAGGGCTACGACGAGCGAACCGAGCTCTGGTCGGAGGCGGCGGACATCATCCAGCGGGTGCCGACCGGCGTGGGCCCCGGCAATTTCCAGATCCTCTCCGGCTCGGTCTCCGGCGACTACAACTCCGCCCACAACGACTACCTCGGCATGCTCGTCGAGCGCGGACCGCTCGGCCTGCTCGGATGGCTCGCCTTTCTCGCCGCCATCGGGTTCCTGCTCCTTCGCCTCTCACCCCTTGCCGATGCTTCACCGCTCGCTCTCGAACCGCTCTGCGGCCTCTTCGTGGTGATCGTCGCTCACGCGGGCGTGGTCGAGCTCTCCCACTTCCGACACGTCTGGCTGGCGCTCGCCCTGATGGTGGCCGCGCTCACCCAGGCGATGGGCCGCCGGATGCCGTCTTCCGCCACGCTCGTGGTCGTCCCGCACGAGCCGCTGCTGGAGGGCGCGTGATCACCACCTTCATCCCCGGCGGCATCGCCTTCCTCGTGAGCCTGGCGGCGACGCCCCTCGTGCGCCGCCTCGCGCTGCGGCTCGGTGCCACCGACCAGCCCGGTGCGCGACGGGTGAACGCCCGGCCGATCCCGCGCGCCGGGGGGATCGCCGTGGCGCTCGCGGCGACCGTCGCGTGGGCCGTGAGCAGCGCGGGCGATCTGGTCCCCGGTGTCGCCGCGGGTTTCGCGCTCATCGTCCTCATCGGATTGCTCGACGACCTGTTCACGCTCCGCCCCCGCATCAAGCTGCTGGGACAGATCACCGCCGCGGTCCTCGCGACGGCCAGCGGGCTCCGGCTGGGCCTCCTCGCGGGCGGAGGAGCGTACGGCACGCTCGATCTGCTGCTCACCACGCTCTGGATCGTGCTGATCACCAACGCGCTCAACCTGACCGATGGACTGGACGGGCTGGCAGCTGGCATCGGCACCATCGCGCTCGGCTGGCTCGTCTATGCCACCCTCCACACCGGGAACCTCCCGGCAGCGACGCATGCGCTCATGCTGGTCGGCGCGCTCCTCGGCTTCCTGCCCTACAACTTCAATCCCGCCACGATCTTCCTCGGCGACTCGGGAAGCCTCCTCGTCGGCTATGCCGTCGCCGTCCTCCCCCTGACCGGAGCGGGCGGAGGCGGCCTCAGCCCGCTCGCGGTCTTCCTCCTCGTCGCGGTGCCCGTGACCGACACCGTGATCGCCATCGCCCGCCGCTTCTGCTCGCGTTGCCTCCGGCTCTGGGGAGAAGGCTACTTCTGGGGTGGCATCGCCCAGGGAATCCGCAACACGGTCAATCCGGATCGGCGTCACATCCACCATCGCTTGCTCGATCTGGGCTTCAGCCAGCGGCGGGCGGTGCTGACGCTCTACGTCGCGGCCGCCACCACGGGTGGACTCGCCTACCTGCTCGCCCAGTCCCCTGCCTCGCCGGTCGACCTGTTCGCGATGGCGATGGGCCTGGGCGTCATCACGCTGGTCCGGACCCTCGGCATCGATGAGCTCCGCCCGGCACGCTCCGGCGTCCTGCAGCCGATCCTCAGCCGCGTGGGACGGCACCGCCGGATCGTCGCCTTCATCGATCTCTGCCTGGTGACGATCACCTTCGCCGGGGCGCGCCTGCTGACCATCCACCGCAGTGCGGGCCTGCCGGCGGAAGGCAGCGCGATCGCCGTGATGGCCACCGTCCAGCTCACGGCCTTCGTTCTGCTCGGCATCTATCGCACCGCCTGGGAGGCGACCGGCATCGCCGACCTGGGGCTCCTCCTCCGGGCCGCCGCCGCCGGCGCGCTGGGTGGATACGCCGCCCTGCGGGTGCTGCAGCTGCCCGCCGCCGGCACGACGGCGGTCGTCTACTTCGCGCTCCTCCTGCCCGCCCTCATCCTGATGCGGTTCTCGTACCTCCTGGTGGCGAACGCGATGCGCGCGATGACCGAGCCCGAGCGGGCGCTCATCTGCGGGACGGCCAGCGAGGCCCGCCACGTGCTCGGCCGTCTGCGCCGCAACGAGACCCCCCGCCTCGAACCCATCGGCTTCGTCGAGCTGCGCCCGCGCTGGCAGGGGAACCAGGTCGCCCGCCTGCCGGTGCTCGGCACGCTCGACACCCTGGCCGAGATCGTCCGCCAGCACGAGGTGCATCACCTGGTGATTGCCGACCCCCACCTGCAGGGGCAGTCGCTCAACTGGGTCCGTGCCGTCTGCCGGCAGCTCGACGTCCACGTACATCACTACGTCGAGCGACTGATGTCCGACGCCGAGCTCGCCGGCGTTCCCGCCCTCGCGCCCGAGCTGCGAACGCAACTTGCACGCCGCGATGCCGCCGACGCGCGGACCGGTGGTCGACAGCCCGCGGCGGGGCACGCCGGCGGCCGCACACGGTGAGTCCGATCATGGCGATCGAACTGACCCTCGACGAAGTCAAACGGGCATCCAAGCGGGAGGCCTTTCGCGCGGGCGTCCAGATGCGGCTCCTCATGCCGCGCCTGTCGGTCCACGTGACCCGCTGGATCGTGGCCCGCACGCGCCTCATGCCGAACACGATCACGCTGGCGAGCTTCGCCATCGGGCTCGCCGCGGCCCTGGCCTTCGCGGCGACCACCCCCCTGGTCGTCACCGCCGGACTGCTCGCCTACCACGTGCACGTCCTGCTCGACTACGTCGACGGCGAAGTCGCGCGCTGCCGGAAGGCGACCAGCGTGCGGGGGGCCTATCTCGACCTCATCACCGATCGGATCACCTTTCCCCTCCTCATCTTCTGCGCCGGCCTGGGCGTCTACCGCCAGCTCGGCGATGCGAACGCGCTCGTCCTCGCCTTCGTCGCGACCTTCGGCCTGCTCCTCGACAAGGAAGCCTGCGATTGCTGGTACCGGGCGAACGCGGGCATGCCCGAGCTGGAGGATCGCTACGTCGCGGCGCCGACGCGCGACGGGTGGCAGCGCTGGCGCGGGCGGCTGGTCCTCCTCGTGGTCATGAGCCGGGGGCTCACGGCCTTCCTCACCTACACCGCGGTCGCCGCGTGGATCGACGCGACGACCCTCGTGCCCGCGGTGCTGGCCGGAAGCTACCGCGCGCTCGTGCTCTGGGTCTTCGCCCCGCTCATGCCCCTCGGGGCCCTGACCCGCTTCCTTTACGTCTACCGTCGCGGTGCCATCCCGCGGCGCCAGCAGCTGCTGTGAAGAGAGGTCACCCATGAGCGTGAGCGCCATCGTCCTCGCAGGCGGCAAGGGCAGCCGGTTCACCGGCAGTCTCGTCCCGAAGCAATTCGTCCAGGTCCGGGGCAAGGCGATCCTCGCCTATGTGCTCGAGACGTACCAGAACCTGGCGCTGATCGACGACATCACGCTGGTCATCAACCCGCAGTACGAGCAGCTCTACTACGACATCGTCGACACCTACCGCTTCTTCAAGGTTCGCCGCGTGGTCGCCGGCGGCGCGACGCGCCAGGCGTCGGCCGCCGCCGGGCTCGCCGGGCTCGCCCCCTGCGATGTCGTCGTCATGCAGGACGGGGTGCGGCCGTTCACCAGCCCCCGCGTCATCGTGGAGGCGGTGGAGGTCGCGCGGCGCGTGGGGGCCGCCAACGTGGTCGTGCGGACGCTCGATACGATCGTCGAGACCCGCGACGGATTCATCGTGCACGTCCCCGATCGCACCAACCTCCACAACGGCCAGGCCCCGCAGGCGTTCCAGTACGACGTCCTGGTCGAGGCGCACCGCCGGGCAGCCGCCGACGGCGTGAACGAGGCGAGCGACGACGCGCAGCTCGTGCTGCGGATCGGGGGCCGCGTCGGCGTGGTCGAGGGCTCGTACACGAACTTCAAGATCACGACCTACGAGGACTTCCTGCTCGCGACCAGCGTGGTCGAGCACGAGCGCGGTTCGGGCGGAGAACGTTGGTGACGATCGCCTGGAACACGACCCAGGTCTACCGCCTGACACAGCCGTTCCGCATCGAAGCCGTCGAGCGGGAGGTGAGGCGGGAGCGGCCCGACGACCTCGTGCTGCGGCCCCGCCTGACCGGCGTCTGCGCCTCGGATCTGAAGCTCTATGCGGGGACGCGCGAACGACAGTCGCTGTCGCGAAAGCTGCCGCTGGCGCTCCTCCACGAGGGGATCGCCGAGGTGGTGGAAGCGGGCACCGGCGCGGTGAACCTGCGCCCCGGGACGCGGGTCGTGGTGGTGCCGAACATCCCCTGCTACGTCGCGCATCCCGCGCGGTACCCGTCCAAGACGGAGGGCTGCCTCGCCTGCCGGCCCGGCGGGGCGGGCGAGAACTACTGTCTCGACAACCTCTATCTCTCGAGCAACACCGACGGCCTCGCGCAGACGTTCTTCCGGCACCCCGCCTCCCTGGTGGTGCCGGTGCCGCGCGATATCCGTGACCGGCACGCCGTTCTGACCGAGCCGCTCACCGCCGTGGTCGCCGGCTGCCAGGAGGCCCCCATCCGTCCCGGTGCGCGCTACCTGATCCTGGGCGACGGACCGCTCGCCCAGCTGGTGGCGATCTGGCTCGCCGTCTTCTACCGGGTCGAGCCCGCCGCCATCGCGATGACCACCCACCAGCGCGAGCACCCGGAGAGCGTGAAGCGGCTGGTCGGCAGCCTCATCGACGTGAGTCAGCCGAACGACCTGGCATCGCTCGCGGACTCCATCGACGTGGTCTTCGAGTGCGTGGGCGGCACGGCCACCCAGGCCACGCTCGAGCAGGCGATCACGTGCCTGCGACCCGGGGGCACGACGGTCCTCTTCGGACCGTCGGAGCACGCCGTGCCCTTCAATACGCGCGAGGTCATCGCCAAGGGGCTGGTCTTCCGGGGCTGCAACCGGAGCTTCGTGCCGCACTTCCAGCTGGTGATCGACCAGCTGGCCAACCCGCTGCTGCAGGACCTGCTCGAAACGGTCCCCAGCCCCGATGATTTTTACGTCCGCTCGGCAGATGACCTGAACCGCGCGCTCTACCACGCCTGGACGAAGCGCGATGCCGGCAAGACCCTCATCGCCTGGGCAGGGCCGGAGTAGGAGGAGATCGTCCGTGAGCCTCGTCCGTAACACCTCGATCACCATCGTCGGACGCTGGATCGCGATCGCGGCGGCGGCCCTGACCGGCATGGTCATCGCCAACACGATGGGCGCCAAGGGCGCCGGCATCTTCGCCATGGTGCGCGTGTTCCCGGCGGTCGTCGCCGGGCTGCTGGGCGCCGGCATCACGAACGCCAATCCGTACTTCATCGGCGCCCGGAAGCATCCCGTCCAGGCGGTCACCGAGACGACGGTCGCCCTCGGCCTCATCCTCGGCGGCATCGGCTGGGGGGGCTGGTTGCTCGCCGGCGAGCTCCTGCACGCACACTTCTACAGCGAGCTGTCCTCCAGCGCCGTACAGCTGGTGGGCCTCTCGATCCTCCTCAACATGCTGCGCGACTACCTCAACTCCATCCAGCAGGGGCTCCTCACCTTCGGCGAGGCGACCGCCGTGCTCACCATGGACGACGTCGGCTCGCTCGTGCTCGTCCTGCCGCTCCTGAGAGGGGTCGACAACGGGAACCAGCTGATCGTGCTGAGCGCGGTCGGCGGCGTCGCGATGAGCGTCGTGGCGGCGGCCGTGTTCCTCCTCCGCAAGGGCATCCGACCGTGGCCGCGGCTCCATCCACGGCTCGCCTGGGAGTCGATCCGCTTCGGCCTGAGGGGCCACGTCGGCAAGCTCGCCAACATGCTCAACTGGCGCCTCGACGTGATGATCCTCTCGGCGCTGGCCTCGACCGAGGTGGTCGGCTACTACGCGGTCGCGTCGAAGCTGGCGGAGCTCTTCCGCCCGCTGTCGGCGAGCCTCACCTTCGTGCTCCGCCCGGTGATCGCGAGCCTGCCGATCACCGAGGCACGGGCCCGGGGAGTGATGCTCTACCGCCGCGTCTTCCTCATCAATCTGGCGGCGATCGTGCTGATGGCCCTCACCGGGAAGATGCTCATCATCCGCCTCTTCGGACCGGAGTTCATCGCCGCCGTCCCCGCCTTCTACATCCTGCTGGTCGGTCTCGCGGCCCACGGCGCCGACGGGGTGCTGAACGGCTACAACGTCGGCATCGGTCGGCCGGAGTACAATACCTACACGGCGCTGGCCGGCCTGGTGATCACCCTGATCGGCGACGTGCTGTTCATTCCCACCTACAGCCTGATCGCTGCCGCCGTCACCTCGAGCGTTGCGTACACGGTCAAGGCGCTGACGTTCACGATCGTCTTCCTCGTCACCTCGGGCGTCACGCTGCCGCAGCTCCTCGGCATGCAGGAGTACAACCCCGAGCCATACAGTCCGGAGGAGTACAGCCCTGGCCCTGCCTAGCGTCCTACTGACCGGCGGTCCCGCTCCGCTCGTCTGCCCGGTCTGCCATGGTCCGCTCGCGGGCGGCATGGAAGCGGTCCGTTGCCGGCCCTGCGCGCTCCGCTACCCGCGGGCCGATGGCGTCTACCGGCTCGGCCCGCCCTTCTCGGCCAACGGCACCGCACCCAGCTTCCTCACCGACCGCATGCGGCAGCTACTCGCCGAGACGCAGATCTCAGGCTGGGAGGAAGCGCTGCGGCGGTTCACCAGCGAGGTCCTGAGCGGTCGTCTGCGCGCCCCGAGCACGTCGCGCTGGGCGTGGGCGAAGGCCAAGCTCACCGGCACCACGTGGGAGGATTCGCTCCAGGACCTCGTCGACCCCACGCGTGCCGGCTGGAAATTCCTGGTCGACCTGCGTCCCGACTCCCGCGTGCTCTTCCTCGGACCGAGCTGGGGCGCTGCCCCCCTGGCGCTCGCGCGCAGCGCCGCGCAGGTGATCGTGCTCGACGGCGTGCTCGACCGCCTCCAGGTGATCGCCCATCAGGCGCGCGCCGCCGGACTCGACAACCTGGTGCTCGCCGAGGTCCACGATCGCCTGAGTCTGCCGCTGATGCGGGGCAGCGTCGACCTTGCCGTCGCCCCCGGCCTCGGGGAGTGGCTCGGGGCGGTGGGCGGCGCCCGAACGCTCCGCCCCGACAGCGCGGCGGTCCTTCTCCGGGAGCTCCGGCGGGTGCTCACCCCGGACGGGCAGCTCTACCTGGGGACGGCCAACCGTTACGGGGTCTCCCGCCTCCTCGCGCGCCACTCCACCGCGGCCACGTACTCCCCGCGCGGCCTCCGGCACGCTGCGGCAGACGCCGGTTTCGCGCGCTGCGCCCTCTTTGCGCCGGTACCGTTTTCCCACAAGTTCCACCAGATCCTCGACCTCGAGCACATGGACCGCATGAATCTCTCGGCCGACGCCTACCGTACCCGCGGCCGACTGCTCCGCGTCATGGTCAAGACCTGGGACGTGTCCAACCGGAACGGCGCCGTGGAGCAGCGCCTCTATCCGCACCTCCCGGGCGTGAGCGCCGTGCTCTCGACCGGCGCCGGATCGGCCTCGCTCGCCGAGCGCCTGCTCGCGCACCTGGGAGAAACGGGCCGCGTCGCATCCGGTGCCACCCACCTGGCGCGCTACTTCGTGCGCCCGAAGGGCGTCGCGGTCCTGGTGACGGGATCCTCGCACGGCGACGGGGCCATCGTGCGGCTCCCGCTCGACGAGCGAGCGGAGCGCGCCTGCCGCCATCACCACACGGCGCTCGAAACGCTCACCCAGGACGCCCGCCTGCCGTCCGACCTCCGCCGTCTCTTCCCCGCACCGCTGGCTGCCGGCTACTTCGAGGGGCAACCCTTCTTCGCCGAGACGCAGCTCCCCGGCGAGTCGGGTCGACGTTACTACGCTCGCGCGCGCCGACGCTACGATCGCGCCGTGGTGGAGGCGAGCGAGATCCTCTGCGCCCTCCGCCGCGTGACCGAGGAGGTCGTCGCGATCGACGAGGGCGAGTTCACTCGCCTGTGCGGGGCGTGGCTCGCGGAGCTGCGCAGTATCGTCCAGGAGAGCCTCCGTCCGACGCTCGAGGCCCTCGAGCGCTGGCTCCGCGCCGCCCTCCTGGGGAGGAGACTCCCGCTCGGCTGGCAGCACGGCGACCTGGACTTCGCCAACCTCCTCTATCGCCCCGACGACACGGTCGTCGGCATCATCGACTTCGAGGTCTTCGAACCGCGGGGGCTGCCGCTGCTCGACCTGCTCTTCCTGCTGGCGCGTCGACCCATCCGCCACCATCATCTCACCTTCGGCACGATCTTCACGCGCTCGATCCTGACACGCGCGCTGCCGCCCCTCGAAGCCGGGCTGCTGGCGCGCGAGATGCAGCTTCTGGGGGCCGACGAGCGGCTCTACCGGGCGCTGGCGCTCTGCTGCTGGCTGAATCACCTCCACCTTCGGCGGGACAGCTGGCTCGTGCGGTCGCCCTCGTGGCTCGAGGCCAATCTCCACACCGTCGTGGACAGCATCAGGAGTGTACTGTGACAGCCGTCCGTCGATCCGTCATCGAAACTCACGTTGATCATCCCTTCGACTGGGGCGGGACGCCGACCGGGCGATTCCTCGAGGCCCTCTTCGCCGCCTACGACACCGAGTGCGTCCGCTATCTCGTGCTGCGCAACTACACCCGCTGGCCGGCCGATTTCGGCAACGACATCGACATGGTCATCCACCCGAACGACCTGCAGCTGAGCCACGCGATCGTCCGGCGCGTCGCCGCAGAGGCCGGCCTCCCCTGGCGCGTCCGGTACAAGCGAAGCTCGCACGTCACGTACTACCTTCCCCCCGCGCTGGCCGACGGCGAGGAACGTGGCCTCCTCCTCGACTTCCGCACCGACCTCGTCCACCGGGGCTTCATCTACCTCCCCGGCGAGCTCCTCCTGCGGACGCGCCGTCGTCAAGGCGCGTTCTACGTCCCATCGCCGGCGCTCGAGAGCCTGGCGATCGTCCTCCACTACGTGATCGACCTGCAGGAGGTCCGACCCTCGTACCGCGAACGGCTGCGGGACCTCGGGATCGGCGACCCAGAGGAATTTCAGGAGACGGCGGAAGCCGTGCTCGGGCGCGCGCTCGGCCGCCATCTCACCACCCTCGTGGCGCATGGGGATCCCGCCGATGCGCTCCCCCTCCGCCGGCGCCTGCTCATGGCGTGCGCGTGGCGTAACCCGAAGGCACCGCTCGGCTGGCTCCGCTGCCGCGCGGGCGCGGGATGGGACCGCCTGCGCCGCCTGCACCGCCCCCCCGGCCATCTGGTCGTCCTCCTGGGACCCGATGGCTCCGGCAAGACGACGCTCGCCAAGGAGCTCCACGACCGCTTCGCGCCCACGCGCATTCCGGTCTCGCGGATCTACTTCGGCGCACAGAAGCCCCTGCTCCCCACCCGTCGCTTGAGCAAGGCCATCCGTCGCCGCCTTCGCCGCCAGCTTCCGAAGGTCATCAAGCACACGGACCGGCGCGGGAAGCTCCGCGGGCTCGCCCACATCCTCGCCGACAAGTGGCTCCGCTACCTGGTCAACGTGCGGCCACGCCTCGTGCGGGGCGAGATCGTCATCCTCGACCGGTACTTTTACGACTTCGTCGCCTTCCCGCATTCGTTCGTGCGGCGCCCCTGGCTGCGAGCGCTGGCGTTCCGCCTGATCCCCCGGCCCGCGCTGGCGTACAGCATGCGCGGAGATCCGGCGGTGATCGCCGCCCGCAAGCGCGAGCTCACCGTGGCGGAGACGGCGCGCCAGATGACCTGCTTCCAGAGCCTGAGCCGCCACCTGCCCCTCCTCGAACTCCCCTCGGACGGCGACGCGATCGAAGTCGCGGACCGGTTGAGCACACAGATCGTGGAGCTCTACACGGCACGACGCTCTCCAGCCCGCCTCCCGGGCCAGCACTAGCCATGCGCCGCCATCCGCACCTCGGACTGTCGGCCGGCCTCTTGCTCGTGGCGTTCCTCGCCGCCGACGCCGTCGCCGGCACGACACCGCCGGGTTGTCGCCTGCACTTTTACGGCACCTACTCGATCGGCACGCAGAACGGCGTCAGCCTCCCCGATCGAATCAGCCAGCTGCGCGGCCTGGGCGGTAACTTCATCGTTGCGACCGGCAAGTCGCGCTCCGATCTCGACGCCCTGCCGTCCGGCATGCTCGGCGCCCCGGGATGTACCCTCCTGAAGGCGAAGGACTGGAAGGACGCCACGGGCAACTGGAGCGCCACCGCCGCCCAGGCGCACCTGCAGGCGCTCGCGACCCAGTTCGACGACCATCCCCGGGTGTGGGGCATCTGCCTCAGCCACGAGGTGAATGAGTTCGCCGACCACGCGCGCCGCGTCTGGATGTACCGGCAGGCGAAGCAGGTCTTCCACAACAAGAAGGTCTTCTTCTACTACTCGCGCGCGCCGGAGGATTACGGCCTGCACGGCCAGGCCGAGGGCGACGTCTTCTTCATCGCGCTCCCGCCCTTCACCCGCACGGGCGACTACGACCAGGCGAAGCTCCTCGAGAAGCTCCAGGTGGCTCTCTCGGTCATCGATCGCACCCCCGGCATCCCCCTGTGGGCGCAGACCTCCATCAACGCCGACCAGGCCTACGTCACCGGGCCGGAGACCATGATCCAGACCTGGGGTCCGGACGGGGAGCGGATGATCGACCACGCCCGCACGATCTTCTCCCGCACCAGCCCGGC